>SHNC01000198.1 GCA_004295105.1 Betaproteobacteria bacterium
AGTACGGCGAGTACGCGCAGTCCTCGGGCAGCGGCAACGTGGTGATGGCGCTGGCCACGCCGCAGACGCTGGCGCAATTGCCGGCCTGAGCCAGCCGTCGTGTGACGAGGGCGGGCAGTGCCGCGCCGTCGCCGCGATCACTCATGGGCCCGACCGGACTCCCATCCGGTCGGGCCCGTGGTCCGTCTGCGCAAGGCGCTTCGCTGCGACACCGCCGCCAGCTCAGTGCGGCTTGCGCACCAGCGCCTTGGCGGCTGCGGCGACCGCGTCGACGCCGGGCACGAAGGCCTGCTCCAGCGGATAGCTCGCCGGCGGCGGTACGTCCGGGCCGGTCACGCGCCGCACGGGCGCCTTCAGGTGGTCGAACGCCTGCTCGGCGACCAGCGCCGCGACCTCGGCGCCGACGCCGCAGGTGCGTGAAGCTTCGTGCACCACCACCACACGCCCGGTGCGGCGGGCGGATGCCAGCACGGTCGCCTCGTCCAGCGGCTTGATGGTGCGCAGGTCGATCACCTCCGCCGCGATGCCGGTGGCCGCCAGCGCTTCGGCCGCCTGCAGGCACACCGCCACCGTCTTCGCATAGGAAACGAGGGTCACGTCGTGCCCTGGGCGGGCGATGGCCGCCCGGCCGAGCGGCACCAGCGACTCTCCGCCGGGCACCTCGCCGGGCTGGTAGAGCAGCCCGATGTCGACGAAGAACAGCACCGGGTTGTCGTCGCGGATGGCGGACTTCAGCAGGCCCTTGTAGTCGGCGGCGTTGGAGGGCATCACCACTTTGAGGCCGGGCGCATGGGCGAACCAGGCCTCGACGTTGTGGTTGTGCTGACTGCCGACCGCCCAGCCGGCGCCGGTCATGGAGATGGCCACCAGCGGAAACTCGAACTGCCCGCCCGACAGGTAGCGCAGCTTGCCGGCACTGTTGACCAGTTCGTCCATCGCATAGCACAGGAAGGGTGCGAACAGCAGATCGACGATCGGGCGCAGGCCGGTGGCGGCCGCGCCGACCGCGGTGCCGGCGATGATGCCTTCGGCGAGCGGCGTGTTGCGGATGCGTGCACTGCCGAACTCGCCGACCAGTTCGGGGCGCTTGGTGGCGACGCCTTCGCCGAACATCAGGACGCGCGCGTCGCGGCGCATCTCTTCGGCCAGCGCCTGCGCCATGGCGTCGTAAACGGTGATCGTGGGCATGGTGGTTTCCTCGTGGGTGTCGGCGGTCGCGTCAGGCGTACACATCGGTGAGCAGTTCGGCGGGGTCGGGCCAGGGCGACGCCTGGGCAAATGCCGCGGCGGCGTCGATGCGCGCGGCCACGCGCGCTTGCAGTCCCGCGAAATCGCCCGTCGTGAAGCCGTCCTTCGCCGCCAGCCGCGCCTTCATCCTTTCGATCGGGTCACGTGCCTTCCATGCGGCAAGCTCGGCGGCGTCGACGTAGGTCTGGTCGTCCGGCTCGAAGTGGCCGCGCTGGCGATAGGTGGCGAGTTCGAGCAGGAAGGGCCTGCCGTTGTCGCGGATGGCAGCGGTCGCGGACCGCGCCGCGTCACGCACCGCTTCGACGTCGTTGCCGTCGACCGTGGCGCTGGCGATGCCGTAGGGGGCGGCCCGGTCGGCGATGCGCTCGCCCACCATGGTCTCGCGCCGATGCACGAAGGCTTGCCATTCGTTGTTCTCGCACACGTACAGGATGGGCAGCTTCCACACCGCCGCCAGATTCAGCGATTCGTGGAAGATGCCTTCGCCGGCCGCACCGTCGCCGAAGAAGCAGGCGACGATGCCGGGGCGGCCGAGCAGGGTCTGCGACAGCGCGACGCCGGTGGCCAGCGACAGCTCGCCGCCGACGATGGTCGAGGTCAGCACCACGCCGAGTTCGCGTACCGAGATGTGCAGCGACCCGCTCTTGCCCTTGCAGTAGCCGTCGCGACGGCCCATGACCTCGGCCATCATGCGTCCGGGGTCGGCGCCGCGGGCGAGCAGGTGGCCCGCGCTGCGGTGGTTGGTGAGGATCAGGTCTTCCGCGCGCAGGGCCGACAGCACGCCGACGGCTGCCGCTTCCTGACCGACGGCGGTACAGGTGCCGGGCGTGCCGCTCTGCGCCGACAGCTCGGACAGGCGCAGTTCGTAGGCGCGGATCAGCAGCATCGCTTCGAGCAGGTCTTCCGGGTGCTCGATGGACGGCACCGCCGCGGACGGCAGCGCAGGGGATGAAAACGGGCTCATGAATCGCCTCCTCGTGGCTGGGTTTCGGGACCCGGGCACATCGGCGCCGGATCCGACGCCTGCACTCTAGTCCTGGCGACGACGGGCGTAAGGGGGCGGGGGACGGAATAGGGAATTCTTAGGGTTTTCGCATGGAAGATTTAGCGAGTCGTGCAGCGGGCCTGCCCGCAGCCCCCGTACGAGGGGGGCGGGGCAAGGGGCCCGGTCTTCACGCGCCGTGGGGAATATGGACGAGTTCCAGCGGACGCTCGACACGCAGTTCGAAGCAGCCGCGGCCCGTCTTGTCGAGGCGGATCGGCGCCTGATGCTCGACGAGGCGGCGGCCGAGCAGGATGAGGCGCGCCTCGAGGTTGTCGCTGACGTCGGGCAGGCGGATGCGCGGGTCCAGCCGCAGTTCGCGATTGGTGAAGGCACTGCGGCCGGTGTCGGCGAAATCGCGCACGAGCGCCCAAAGGATGGCGCCGGCGACGCCCTTGATCAGGTAATGACCGTCGAGGAACACGCTGTCGTTTTCTGCGTAGTGCCGCACCTGCACGGGGGGACCGCCGGCCGGGGCATGCCGCCGGGCGGCAGCGGGCGTGCTGTCGGGGGGCTCGACCTGCGCGTGTTGCAGGAGCTGGATCGCTGCGCCGAGCCCGCCTGCCAGGGATATCAGCGCGTCCTCGTCGTCGTAGCCGAAGCGCAGGTCCTGCGGGCTCTCGACGTACAGGACGCCGAGCACGCGCTCGCCGGCACGGATGGGCACGGCGAGCTGGCTGCGTGACTCGGGCAAACCCGGCAGCGGGATCTCGGTGTCGAGATGCGGTGCGACGCCGCTGCGCTCGAGGCTGTCGCGGATGGCCCGGCCGTAGCTGTACTCCGCAGCGAAATGACCGATGCGGATCGGCGTTTTCTCGCGCGCGGCGACGCCGATGACGCCATCGCCCAGCGCGATCTCGGACCCGACGCCCGATTGCGCATAGCCGCGGCTGGCGACGGTGTACAGGCGGCCGTTGGCGGCATCGAGCATCAGCACCATCGCGTAGTGGATGTCGAAATGCAGCTCAAGGCAGTTCAGCGTCTGCGCCAGCAGGCCGTCGAGCTCGGTGCAATGGCACAACTGCTCGGCACTCGCGCGCAGCGCGGCGAGCAGATTGCCGCGCGGCGGTGGTGGCGCGATGGTCTGGCCCGGGACACGCTCGATGTCGAGCACACGGTAGACGTCGGCGCCCAGCAGCCGGAACACGCCAGCCATGCCGGTGTGCGAGGCGATACCGGCGAGCTTGGCCTTCATTTTCTCGAACAGCGGGCCATCCTGCTCGGTGCGCAGGTACTGCAGGGTCAGTCGATAATGGGCTGCGGTTTCCGGATCGATCACCGCGACGCGGGCGTAGGGGTTGGCCAGGATGTTGCGGCGCGTGGTGTTGAAGAACTGGTAGGACAGCGCGACGTGCCCGGCATCGACGTACTGGACCTGCGACAGGTAGGCCATGTTGGGCGTGCCGTCCGCGCCGCAGGTGGCGATGGTGCCGGGAATGACGCCGTCGAGGCAGGCGCGGATCGAATCCAGCTTGATCTTCACGAGCCGCTCCGCAAGGCATTGCCGGCTTCGGGGCCGGGCGTCTGCGAGAAGGCCGTGCTCGGCGTGAAGCAGATCGCAGTGAGGTCGTCGGCCGGGCAGGCCAGCATGCTGCGGATCAGCGGACCGGAGTAGCCGAGCAACTCCAGTCCGCCGGCGAAGGCTTGGACGTAGCGCGACACCAAGGCTTGGTCGCCCGCTTCGAGCGGCACGATGCGCGCATCGTTACCCTTGAACTGCAGCGTCCGGTGATTGGCCGGCAGGCTGAATACGACAGCGATGGCGCCGTTGCGCCGCACGTCGTCGATCAGGCCGGCCGACGGCGTGGCGGCGAGCAGGATGGTGATGCTGCGGCGGTCGGCGGAAACGCGGCAGCCGGTCGCGCGGGCCATGTTCGGCAGCCCGCCGCTGCGGCACGAGGCGGCACTGATGGACACGCCGCCGCAGACGAAGGCGGCGTGTTCGTCGTCGAGGATCGGGGGGACGGGATCGGCCATGGCTCCCTCAGCATAGACAACATCGTCCGCCTGAGGAACCACCGCCGCGCAACAAGCCGAGCGGGCTACCCCGCGGCCGGCCGCATCACCTGGGCGGCATCGGGAAGAGCACCGCGACCCCATCCGGCTGGCGCCCCGGTGGCATGTAGGGCGGGGCCGGCTCGCCGGCGACGCCGAGCGAGCGCACGAAGCGATGGATCGCGCGCAGATCGTTGTCGGCCATGTCGCGCAAGGCGAACCAGGGCATGGGTGGGCGTGCCTGGGCGGTGCGCGCGACCCGCAGCCATTCGTCCTCGCTCATCTGCGCCAGCAGGATGCGCAGATTCACTGGATAGGTCGTGCCCCAGGGACCGTGCCAGCCGAGGCGGTCGCCCACCAGCCAGTCGCGCTCGGCGACCTGGCCGCCGGTCTGTGCGTAGCCGGGCGTGTGGCAGTCGTTGCAGCCGGCGATACGCACGATGTAGCGTCCGCGCTCGATCATGCCTTCGTCCGGCGCCGCTGCATCGACCGCCGCGCCATGCCCGACGCCGGCGGCGCTCGCCACGCCGTTGGTGGCCACCGCCATGAAGACGCTTGCGACGAACGCGATTGCCTGCCTGACCATCATGATGTTTCTCCTGTCGTGTCGATCTCGCACGGCGGTGACATTCCGCGGCGAGCGATGCCAGTGTGGTCGAGCGGGCAGCAGCCGGAGGCTAAATCTCGCCTCAATGAATGCTAAGAATCCGCTAAGGAGACTCAGACCGAAGCGCTCCCGGCGCGCTGCATCGTGATGATGCCGCCATGGCGGATCCACGGCTTCGCGTTCTCGCCCGATGTCGTCGGCCACATCCTGACGCTGCTGCACGTCCTGCTGGAAGAATTGCTGGCCTTGTCGCCGGCACAGGGGGTTTCGCCATCCGCCATCCGCCTTCCGGCAGACGGATGGGACACTGCGCAGTCGTTGAACGCCCCGGTCGCGCGCCGCAGGCGAGGTGGCGGAGGGAGACTGCGAGCGTTGCAGCGCCCGGCTATTCGGCGGCGCCGATGGTGAGCGAGATGTCGCTGACGCGGTCGATGTGACCGGTGAGATGGTCGCCCGGTTTCACGGCCCCCACGCCTTCCGGCGTACCGGTATAGATCAGGTCGCCCGGCTGCAGGTGGTAGAACTGCGACAGGTCGGCGATGATCTCGCGGATGTTCCAGATCAATTGCGACAGGTCGCCGGATTGCCGGGTGACGCCATTGACCGCGAGCGTGATGGCGCC
>SHNC01000162.1 GCA_004295105.1 Betaproteobacteria bacterium
GCCAGTACGAGGCCTGGCCGGTCGGAACGCTGGCCGGCGTGCGGCAGAGCTGGTACGCGATCTCTGCCCCGCGTCGCATTCCGCATCCCGCACTGGCCGCCATCGCGGCGACCAGTGCGGAAAAGCTGCAGGGCGGAGGCCGCTGAGAGCGGACCCCCGAGGCGGGCGCAAACATGCCCGACAGCGCGAAGGCGGCCGCCGTGATGCCGTCCCCGCCCCCGCCAGCGCTCAGGCGGCCAGCGGCGCCGGTGTGGCGCCCCGCGCCGCGACGCTGCGGATGCGCTCGAGCTCGGCTTCGCCCAGCGTCTCGCGCTCGAGCAGCTCGGCGGCCGACTCGCGCAGCAGCGCCTCGCGCGCGCGCAGCAGGGCGAGCGTGCGACGATAGGCGTCCTGCACGATGGCGCGCACTGCCAGGTCGATCTCGCGCGCGGTGGCCTCGCTGTAGCCCTTGTCGAACTGCGGCGCCGCCTGGCCGAGGAAGTTGCTCTGCTCCTTCTCGTACACCACGTGGCCGAGGTCGTCGTCCATGCCGTAGCGGGTGACGATGGCGCGCGCGATCTGCGACACCCGCTGCAGGTCGTCGGCGGCGCCGGTGGAGAAGTGGCCGTAGATGATCTCCTCCGCGGCGCGGCCGCCCAGCAGCACCATCATGCGGCGCTCGAGTTCGGCGCGCGTCATCAGGTAGCGCTCCTCGGTCGGGCGCTGGATGGTGTAGCCCAGCGCGCCAACGCCGCGCGGGATGATGGACACCTTGTGCACCGGGTCGGCGCCGGGCAGCGCCATGGCGGCGATGGCGTGGCCCATCTCGTGGTGCGCGACCGTCTCGCGCTCGAGCGGCGACAGCACGCGGTTGCGCTTCTCCAGGCCGGCGACAATGCGCTCGATCGCCACAGTGAAGTCGGCCAGCGTCACCGCCTCGGCGTTGCGCCGCGTCGCCGCGAGCGCCGCCTCGTTGCACAGGTTGGCCAGTTCGGCGCCGGTGAAGCCCGGCGTCAGGTCGGCGACCTTGGCACGGTCCACATCCTCGGCGAGGCGGATCTTCTGCATATGCACGTCGAGGATGGCGATGCGGCCGAGCTTGTCCGGGCGGTCGACCACCACCTGGCGGTCGAAGCGGCCGGCGCGCAGCAGCGCCGGGTCGAGCACCTCGGGGCGATTGGTGGCGCCCAGCAGCACGAGGCCCTTGGCGCCGTCGAAACCGTCGAGCTCGACCAGCAACTGGTTGAGCGTCTGCTCCTTCTCGTCGTGGCCGCCCATCATGCCGCCCGCGGCACGCGCGCGACCGAGCGCGTCGAGCTCGTCGATGAAGATGATCGCCGGCGCCTTCGCACGCGCCTGCTCGAAGAGGTCGCGCACGCGCGCGGCGCCCACGCCCACGAACATCTCGACGAACTCCGAGCCGGAGATCGAAAAGAAGGGCACGCCGGCCTCGCCCGCCACCGCCTTGGCGAGCAGGGTCTTGCCGGTTCCCGGCGGGCCGACCAGCAGCACGCCCTTCGGCGCCCGCCCGCCGAGGCGGCCGAAGCGCTGCGGATCCTTCAGGAAGCCGACGATCTCCTTGAGCTCGTCCTTGGCCTCGTCGACGCCGGCCACGTCGGCGAAATTCACCTTGGTGTCGGTCTCCACGTACACCTTGGCCTTGCTCTTGCCGATGTTCATGAAACCGCCGCCGCCCATCTTGCCGGCGAACTTGCGCATGGCGAAGATCCAGATGCCGACGAAGATCACCGCCGGCAGCACCCAGCCGATCAGGTCGGTGAGGAAGGTGTTGGGCACGACGCCGGTGAACTTCACGTCGTACTGCGCCAGATCCTTCGCCAGCGCCGGATCGACCCGCGTCGTGACGAAGCGGGTCTTGCCGTCCACCGGCGTCTTGAAGGTGCCGTGGATCTGGTTGTCGGCGATGGCGATGTCGGCGACCTTGCCTTCCTGCACCAGGGTCTGGAACTCGCTGTAGGGGATGGGCGCGGTGGTCCGCGCGCCCTGCCACAGGTCGTTGAGGAACACCATCGCCAGCAGCGCGAAGGCGAAGTACCAGACGGAAAACTGCGTCTTCCTTTCCATGATTCGTCTCCTGTCAGGCACCGGCCGTCAGCCGGCGCGGTCCTCGACCGGCTTGCCGGACACTTCCTCGCGGGCGGTGCGGCGCAGCGACAGCACGACCGAGGTACCGATGATCACCGCCACCACGCCGAGCGAGACGCCGACCGGGATCTTGTAGAGGTCGATCAGCAGCATCTTGGCGCCGATGAAGACGAGCACCAGCGCGAGGCCGTACTTCAGCAGCGCGAAGCGGTCCGCCATGCCGGCGAGCAGGAAGTACATCGCGCGCAGGCCCAGGATCGCGAACACGTTCGAGGTGAGCACGATGAAGGGGTCGGTGGTGATGGCGAAGATGGCGGGGATCGAATCCACCGCGAAGATCACGTCGCTGAACTCCACCAGCACCAGCACCAGGAACAGCGGCGTGACGTAGCGCACCCACTTGCCGCCTTCCTGCCTGGTGACGAAGAAGCGCTCGCCGTGCAGTTCGTCGGTGACCTTCATGTGGCGGCGGATCCACTTGATGAGCGGGTTCTGCGCCAGGTCGGGTTCCTGGTCGGCGAACCACCACATCTTGATGCCGGTGATCAGCAGGAAGGCGCCGAACACGTACAGCAGCCAGTGGAACTGCGCGATCAGCCACACGCCGGCGAAGATCATGATGGTCCGCAGCACGATCGCGCCGAGCACGCCGAACACCAGCACGCGCTTCTGCAGCTCCAGCGGGATGGCGAAGAAGCTGAACAGCATCAGCCACACGAAGACGTTGTCGACCGCGAGCGACTTCTCGATCAGGTAGCCGGTGACGAACTCCAGCGCCTTCTGGTTCGCGAGCTCGCGCCCCATCGCGCCGTCGAGATACCACCACAGCGCGCCGGCGAAGAGCATGGACACCGCGACCCAGACGCCCGACCAGGTGGCCGCCTCCTTGAACGAAACACGATGCTGCTTGCCGCCGCCGACCACGAACAGGTCGATGGCGAGCATGACGAGGACGATGGCGAAGAATCCCGCCCACATCCACCAGGTGCCGATTGATTCCATGAATTGAAGCTCCTTGTCGGTACGGTCTTCCGTTCCGTTGGCTGCCGACGGGGCCCGGATCGGGAAATCCGGCAGCAGAAAACGGAACGGCCCTTGTCCGGTGAGGACGAAGGGCCGCTGTACTTCCGACAAGGGGACCTCCGCCATCGCGGCAAAGGTCTTGCTCGCAGCCGTCTGGCGACGACTGCCCGGGCGCCGGGAAGGCTCAGGCTTCGAGCCGTTCCGAATTGACGACGCCGCGGCGGAGAGCTACTCCCCCTTGGGACAGTCGAACTTTAGTTAAGCCGACTGTTTCAGTCAACTACTTCCGTATCGACCTGGCTCGCCTCCTGCCGCGCGTCGGGCACGGTGGCAGGCGCAGCCTTCAGTCGGCCGAGCGGCACCACCGCCCGCGACCGCGCCAGCGCCTTCACCAGCAGCTTGTAGATGTCGAGATCGAAGGCGGGGCGTCCCGCGCGCAGCAACTCGGCGAGCCCCTCGTCGTCACGCGCCGCGCCGAGGTAGCACCAGGCGTCGACCACGTGCAGGGTGTCGCCCTCGCGGATGCCGATCGGCCCGTCGTGCGGCCAGGATTTCACCTTCAGCGCGTGCAGCGCCTCGATCAGGCGCAGGCCGTGCGACTGCGGCGACTCGGCGCCATGGCAGGCGCCGCGGCACTTCTTCAACTGGTAGCTGAAGCAGCGCTGTCCCGGCACGTGTTTCTCCAGCCCGAGCAGCGGCGGGCACAGCGCCTGCTCGGCGGCGATCGCGCGCAGCCGGTTGACGGCCTCGCGCCGGCTACGAAAGAAGCCATAGAGATCATCCTGGCGGCCGAGATCGAGCCCGGCCGCATGCACCAGCTCGAGCTGCCAGTCGCCGATGATGTCGGCGCTCAGCCGCCAGGCACAGAGGTCGCGGTTACGGCGCAGCAGGCGGTTGTGGGTGGGTTGCAGGCGCTTCACCAGCTCGGCTTCCTTCAGCAGTGCGCCGAGTTCGCCGGAGGTCTCGATCCAGTCGACGCGCTTCACCTGCTGGCTCAGGCTCAGCTCGCGGTCGCTGCGGTGGTCGGCGGAGAAGTGCGACATCACGCGGGTGCGCAGGTGCAGGCTCTTGCCGACATAGAGCGGCAGCTCGTTGTCGCCATAGAACAGGTACACGCCGGGCGCGTCCGGCATGTCCGCCAGCGCCTCGGGGTCGAGCTGCGGCGGCAGGCTGGGCTGGCCGATGAGCTCGCGCACCGCGTCGGCGATCGTGCCGGGTGCGAAGCGCTCATGCAGCCGCTGCCAGAACTGCCACAGCAGTTGCGCGTCACCCAGCGCGCGGTGGCGCGCGCTCACGTCCAGGCCGTGACGCTCGATCAAATGGTCGAGGCTGTGGCGGCGGTGGTCGGGAAACAGCCGCCGCGACAGCTTCACCGTGCACAGCACACGCGGCCGGATGTCCATGCCGGCGCGGCGGAAGGCGGCGCGCAGGTAGCCGTGGTCGAAGCGCGCGTTGTGCGCGACGAAGAGCCGCCCCTGCAGGCGGTCGAACACCTCGTCGGCGACGTCCTCGAAAGGCGGCGCATCGGCCACCATGTCGTTGCTGATGCCGGTCAGGCGCTCGATGTGGTCGGGGATGCGCATGCCCGGCCGCACCAGCGTCGCCCACTCGCGCACGCCGGCCTCGTCGACCTCGACGATGCCGATCTCGGTGATCGATTCGCGCTGCGCCGGCCCGCCCGTCGTCTCGATGTCGACGAAGGCGATGCCACCGGCGAGGAAGTCAGGCAGCAGGCCAGGCCGCAATTCAGTCGCCCTGTCGCGACCGCTCCAGCCGGTCGAGGTCGAAGCCCTTTTCCAGCAACCGGCCGAGCAGGGCGTTGTAGCGCTCGGCATCGACCTTGGGCGTTCGCGACAGCACCCACAGATACTCGCGCTCCGGTTCGCTGACCGCCACCAGGCTGTAGTCGCGATCGAGATCGACGACCCAGTAATCGCCCCATACCCAGGGCAGGAAGGCAAGCCAGGCCGGCGCGAAGCGGACTTCCAGCTTCGGCGAGTCGGCGCCGCCGACCTGGCGCGCCACGCCCTGCGCCTCGTTGATGTCGCCACCCTGCATGCGGCAGCGGTTGGTGACCTGCACCGTGCCGTCGTCCAGCAGGCGGTAATCGGCCTGCGTGTCGGCGACGCATTTGCGCTGGAAGCGGTTCGGGTACTTGGCGATCTCGTACCACGTGCCCATGTAGCGCGCCACGTCGAGCGCAGCGATGGTCGTCACGGGCGCCGCCACGGCTTCGGCGGCTGCGGCCGAAAACGTCGCCAGGCACAGCATTGCGCCCAGCACCCCCGACCTGATGCGATGCGGCTTCAATCAGCCCTCCTTCCGGTCGCGAATCATCACCAGCAGCATCTTGAACGCGCCCACCGGCTCCACCGCGTGCGGCACGTGCGCGGGCATGAGCAGCG
>SHNC01000263.1 GCA_004295105.1 Betaproteobacteria bacterium
CGCCAGGGCGATCAGCCGCGCCTCGCCGCCGTAGGGCGCGGCGAACTGCACGCCGATCGGCAGGCCTTCGGCGCTCCAGTGCAGCGGCACCGACATCGCCGGCAGGCCGGTCATGTTGAACATCGAGGTGAAGGCCGAGGCCTGCACCGCGTTGCGCGCATAGGTCTCGAAAGGCTGGTCGAGCGAGAGCTCGCCCAGCTTGGGCGGCAGCGCGGCGGTGGTCGGCGACAGGATCAGGTCGTAACGCGAGAACAGCTCGTCCAGCACACGGCCGCCGCGGTCGAAGACGTTGCGCGCCTTGAGGATCTGCTCGGCGGTGTAGGACTTCGCCTTCTGCATGCTCTGCCAGTCGATCGGCTCGAACTCGTCCTCGCGCCCCTCGCGGCCGAGCGCCTTCTCGCGCTCGCGTACGGTGTAGAGCATGCCGCTGGCGGTGACCACGCCCATGCTGCCCGCCATCTCCAGGAAGGGCAGCGCCGACAGGTCGATCGGCTCGACGTGATGGCCCAGGCCGGCACACAGCGTGGCCGCCTTGTTGGAGGCCTCGATGCATTCCGCATGAACCCCAGCGCCGAACAGGTTGGTCTGGAACAGCCCGATCTTCAGCCCCCGCGGCGCCTGCTCCAGCGCGGCGAGCAGGTCGGCAGTCGGCGGCAGGGTGCGTGCGCCGGGCTCCGCGCCCTGGCTGAGCTGCATCAGCAGCGCGGTGTCGCGCACGCTGCGGCTGATCACGTTGTGCACCGACAGGCCGAGCCAGCCTTCGAGCGACTTCGGCCCCATCGGGATCAGGCCGCGGCTGGGCTTGAGGCCGAACAGGCCGCAGTGCGAGGCCGGGATGCGGATCGAGCCACCGCCGTCGCTCGCATGGGCCGCCGGCAGCACGCCCGCGGCGACCGCCGCCGAGGCGCCGCCCGAGGAGCCGCCAGAGCTGCGCTCCAGATCCCAGGGGTTGCGGGTGGCACCGAACAGGCGCGATTCGGTGGTGCCGGTCTGGCCGAACTCGGGCGAGGCGAGCTTGGCGAAGATGTTGAGGCCCGCCGCCTGGTAGCGCTGCACCAGGGTGGAGTCGTGATCGGCCACGGCGTCCTTGAAGAAGGCGCAGCCGTTGGTGGTGACCGTGCCCTTGAGCGCGACGCCGAGATCCTTGAGCGCGAACGGCACCCCCGCCAGCGCAGGGCGTGCCGCACGCTCGGCCTGGCCGGCGCCGTCGAGCGCGCGCGCGGCCTCGCGTGCGAGATCGAAGTGCGGCACGGTGACGGCGTTGATCGCCGCGCAGGCCTCGGCGCGGGCGATCGCCGCCTCGAGCATCTCGCTCGGCTTGACGTCGCCGCGGCGGATGCGCAGCGCGATCTCGGTCGCGTCCCAGCGCTCGTACTCGGGCAGCGGCAGGGCCGCAGGCGTGGCGGCCGCAGCCGCAGCAGCCGCTTTGGCCACACCCAGACCCACGGCCGCCGCGCCACCGAGCGCCGCACCCGCCTTCAGGAAATCACGCCGCCCCTGCTCCACCGCCAGCTCGCTCATCTCAAGTCCCCCAGACCTTCTGCGCAGGCACGGCCTGCTTCATCAGTTCGTCAACGGTAGCGCCGGCTTCCAGCGGCGTCAGGCGCGCGCCCTTGTCCTTCTGCGGGCCGGTGCGCCAGCCGTCGCACACCGAGATGCGTCCGCCCTGGCTCTCGAACACCTGGCCGGTGACGTGCGAGGATGCCTCGCTGCCCAGCCACACCACCAGCGGCGCGACGTTCTCGGCCGCCCAGGCGTCGAAGCCGCTCTCCGGTGCCTTGACCACGTCGGGCATCGCGCTCTCGGTCATCGAGGTGCGCGCGGCCGGGGCGAGCGCGTTGGCGGTGACGCCGTAGCGCGCCAGCTCGGCGGCCTGCACCAGGGTGAGCGCGGCGATGCCGCCCTTGGCCGTCGAGTAGTTCGACTGCCCGACCGAGCCCTGCAGGCCGGCGCCCGAGCTGGTGTTGATGATGCGCGCGGCGATCCTGTTGCCGGCCTTGGCCTGGTCGCGCCAGCGCCTGCCGAGGATGTTGGCGAGGCAGAAGTGACCCTTCAGGTGCACCCGCATGACCTGGTCCCAGTCGTCCTCGGACAGGCTGATGAACATGCGGTCGCGCAGGATGCCGGCGTTGTTGACCACCACATGCACCTCGCCGAAGGCCGCCACGGCGGCATCGACGATCTGCTGCGCAGTGTCGATGCGGGTGATGTCGTCGGCGTTGGCGATCGCCTTGCCGCCGGCGGTGACGATCTGGTCCACGACCGCGTCGGCGGCTTCCTTGCGGATGTCGTTGACTACCACGTTGGCGCCCTCGGCCGCGAAGGCCAGCGCATAGGCGCGACCCAGGCCGCCGCCGGCGCCGGTGATGATGACGGTGCGTCCTTCACAAATACCCATAAATACCTCCCATACAGAGCGATCGCATGTGTATTCGCTCCTCGATGAGTCATTACCAGAGTGTGTTTGAGAGCCATCCCCTCCCCTTCAAGGGGAAGGTCGCGCATGCGCGACGTTTGCGATTGGGCGGGCTAGGGTGGGGATGGGGTAACAACGCGCATCGGAACCCCATCCCCCTCCCAACTTCCCCCTTGAAGGGGGAGGAGCATTCAAAGCCTCTCGATGATGGTGACGTTGGCCTGGCCGCCGCCTTCGCACATGGTCTGCAGGCCGAAGCGGCCACCGCTGCGCTCGAGTTCATGCAGCAGCGTCGTCATCAGGCGGGCGCCGGTGGCGCCGAGCGGATGGCCGAGCGCGATGGCGCCACCGTTGGGGTTCATGCGCGCGGGGTCGTAGTCGAGCTCCTTTTGCCAGGCCATGACCACCGAGGCGAAGGCCTCGTTGATCTCGACCACGTCGATGTCGCTCATGCGCATGCCAGTCCTGTTGAGTGCAGCGCGAGTGGCGGGGATCGGCGCGGTGAGGTGCCAGATCGGATCGTCGCCCATCACCGACAGGTGGTGGATGCGGGCGCGCGGGGTCAGGTTGTAGCGCTTGAGCGCAGCTTCGGACACGACCAGCAGCGCGGCCGAGGCGTCGCAGGTCTGACTCGACACCGCGGCGGTGATCGACGGGTACTCGGGGCCGACCGGCTCCAGCTCGGCCATCTTCTCCAGCGTGGACACGCGCGGCGTCTCGTCCTTCGTCACGCCTTCCAGGCCGACGATCTCGCGTTCGAAGCGGCCCTCGGCGATGGCCGCCAGCGCGCGGCGGTGGCTCTCGAGCGCATACGCCTCCATGTCGCGGCGGCTGCACTGCCAGTGGTCGGCGATGCGCTGGGCGGAGTAGAACTGGTTCACCGGCTGGTCGCCGAAGCGCGCCTTCCAGCCCTTGCTGCCCGAGAACGGGTCCGGGAAACCGAGCGGCTGGCCGGCGAGCATGGCGGACGAGATCGGGATCTGCGTCATGGTCTGCACGCCGCCGACCGCGACCACGTCCTGCGTGCCGCTCATCACCGCCTGGGCGGCGAAGTGCACCGCCTGCTGCGACGAGCCGCACTGGCGGTCCACCGTGGTGCCGGGCACGTTCAGCGGCAGGCCGGCGGCCAGCCAGGCGGTGCGCGCGATGTCGCCCGCCTGCGAGCCGATGGTGTCGACGCAGCCGAAGATCACGTCGTCGTACTCGTCAGCGGGAATGGCGTTGCGCTCGACCAGCGCTTTCAGCACATGCGCGCCGAGGTCGATCGCGTGTACGTGGGACAGACCGCCCTTGCGCTTGCCGGTAGGGCTGCGCAGGGCATCGACGATGTAGGCTTGATTGGAAGCTTCCCGCATCTTCATTCCTCGAAAGTGTGGCCGGGACCGAGGGCCGCGCCCTCGACCAGGATCGCGTCGGCGACGCGCGCCTTGTGGAAGCCGCGATCGCCCCAGGACGCATCCAGCGCCCAGGCGCGCTTCATGAACATCTGCAGATCGACTTCCCAGGTGTAGCCCATCGCGCCATGCACCTGGATGCCGTGGCGCGCGGCCAACGAGGCGGCTTCGCCGCAGGCGAGCTTGGCGTGCGAGACGCGCGCATCGGCGCCGGCCTCGCCCTTCGCCACCGCATAGGCGGCGCGGTAAAGCACCGGCTTGGCGAATTCGATCTTCGTCGCGACGTCGGCGAGGTGATGCTTGACCGCCTGGAAGCTGCCGATCGGCTTGCCGAACTGCTTGCGCTGGGCGACGTAGTCGACCGACAGGTCGAGCATGCGCTGCGCCAGGCCGAGCAACTGGCCGGCGGTGGACAAGGCGCCGCGATTGAGCGTCTGTGCCCACAGCGCGCGCCCGGCCGCGCCGTCGGCGATCAGCGTGGCGGTGGCGGGTGTCCAGCGCACGCGCGCCAGGCGGCGCGACAGATCGATGCTGGGGTTGGCCTCGATCTCGACCTGCGCGCGCGGCACCGCATGCACCTCGTCGCCGTGGGCGAGCAGCAGCAGGTCGGCAGGGTTGGCATCGGCCACCAGCGGGTTGACCGGATGCCCGACCGCGATGCGGATGCTGCCCTCGGCGATGCGGCCGAGCCAGTCCTCGCGCGACGCGGTGCCGGCAGGCAGCGCGGTGATGAGGCCGGCGGCCACGTAGGCGGCGTCGGCGAGCGAATCGGGCAGCGCGTAGTAGCCCAGTTCCTGCGTCATCAGCGCCCAGGCGACGTCGTCCATGCCCAGGCCACCGCAGTCCTCGGGCACCGACAGCGAGGTGAGGCCCTGCTCGGCGATGTTCTTGCGCAGTTCGGGGGAGCGCCCGGTGTCGGTGTCCCAGATCTCGCGCAGCCGCTCGGGGGCGGCCTCGGTCATCAGGAAGCGGCTCACCGCCTCGCGGAAGGTGAGCTGGTCGTCGGTGAAGGTGAAGTCCATGGCGGCCCTTCCTTATTTCGGCAGGCCGAGCATGCGCTCGGCGATGATGTTGCGCTGGATCTCGTTGGTGCCGGCGTAGATCGGCCCGGCCTGGGCGAACAGGAAGCCGTCCAGCCAGCGCGCGGCGTCGACCGCCGCCGGTGCGTCGCCGGTGAGTTCGCCGAGCGGGCCGAGGATGCGCATCGCGGTCTCGTGCATCTTCAGGTCGAGCTCGGACCAGTAGATCTTGTTGGTGCTGGCCTCGGCGCCGATGCGGGCGCCCTTCGCCAGGCGGCCGACGGTGTGGTAGGCCGACAGTGCGTAGGCTTCGGTGCCGGTCCAGGCCTCGACCACCGCGTCACGGATGCTGGGGTCGCGGTCGGCAACGGTGCGGTGCGCCTTCTACAGCTCGATCAGCTTGCGCGCGGTGTACTGGAAGCGCGCCGGCGAACGCAGCAGCAGGCCGCGCTCGAAGCCGGCGGTGGCCATCGCCACGTGCCAGCCCTGGCCTTCGTCACCGATGCGGTTTTCCACAGGCACCTTGACGTCGTCGAAGAAGATCTCGGCGAAGGCCTGCTTGCCGTTGAGCGCCTGGATCGG
>SHNC01000047.1 GCA_004295105.1 Betaproteobacteria bacterium
CGCGCTCGTCACCTTGTGTCTCGGAGTCGGTATCCTGATGAGCATCCACCGCAGCCGGCTGGCCAAGCAGACCTGAGAGACGCCATACCGCGATGACGACCGCCTCCCCATCGACCCTTCCCCGCGCCGCCCTGGCGGCGCGGCTGCGACCGTGGCAGGGGGCGACGACGCTGGCCGCGCTGGCAGCGGCGAGCCTGCTGGCGGGCTGCGGCACCACGTCTGGCCCGCCGCAGCCCGGCGCCGATGCCCACCTCAGCCTGCCGGGCGTGCCGGCGAAGCCGGCCGCGGTTGCGCCGGCGTTGCGCCGCGGCGGCGGCTACTACCAGAACGACGGCCCGGGCGACGACATTCCCGGCAACCTCGACGACGTTCCCGACCCCGAACCGCGTCCCGAGCCGCTGCACCGCTTCGCCAACCGTCCCTACAACGTGCTGGGCCAGAGCTACGTGCCGCAGACGCGCATCGCACCGTGGCGCGAGCAGGGCAGGGCGAGCTGGTACGGTCGCCAGTTCCACGGCAACGCGACTTCCAGCGGCGAGCCCTACGACATGTATGCGATGACCGCCGCGCATCCGACGCTGCCCATCCCCAGCTACGCGCGCGTCACGCACCTGGGCAACGGCCGCTCGGTCGTGGTGCGCATCAACGATCGCGGCCCCTTCCACAAGGGCCGCATCATCGACCTCTCCTACACCGCCGCCTTCAAGCTCGGCTACGTCAATGCCGGCAGCGCGGACGTCGAGGTCGAGCAGATCCTCACCGACGAGGTGCCCCTCGTCGCGGCGGCACGCCCCGTGCCGCCGATCAGGGGCCGGGCCGGCCCGCCGCCGGCACCGCGCCGGCCCGAGGCGGTCGCCAGCCTGGCGCCGCCGCTGCCCTCGGCGAGCGGCGGCGGCATCTACCTGCAACTGGGCGCATTCACGTCGCGCGTCAATGCGGAGAGTTTCCACGCCTCGGTGCACCAGGAGGCGTCCGCGTTCGCCGAGCGCATCGAGCTGATCCCGAGCGGCGACCGCTTCCAACTGCATGCCGGCCCCTATTCCAGCGTGGAGGAAGCGAAGGCCGCCGCGGCCGGCATGGGCAGCAGGCTCAAGCTGAAGCCCTTCGTGGTCGTTCGTTGATGCGATGCAACATCAAGGCGGTATCATGTCGATGGCGGGATGAAACAAAGCCTTTCGTCTTTGGTTCGCCGCGCCGCGCCGCCCTATAATTTTGGGCTTGCCTTGCCGCAGTCCTCTTTCCCCCAGGTTTTCCAATGCGTTTCGTTCTTGCCTTACTGATTTCCCTGTTTTCCCTCGCCGCCTTCGCGCAGCAGGTGCCACCCCCGGCGCTCGCCGCCAAGGCCTGGGTGCTCGTCGACCACGCCACCGGCCAGGTGCTGGCGCGCAAGGACGACGATGCCCGCATCGAGCCCGCCTCGTTGACCAAGCTGATGACCGCCTACCTGACGTTTTCGGCACTGAAGGCCGGCACCATCACGCCGGAGCAGACGGTGCCGGTGTCGGAGAGGGCGTGGCGCATGGAAGGTTCGCGCATGTTCATCGAGCCGCTGAAGCCGGTCACCGTGCAGGAGCTGATTCGCGGCGTGATCGTGCAGTCGGGCAACGATGCCTGCGTCGCGCTGGCCGAGCTGATCGCCGGCAGCGAGGAGGCCTTCGCCGCGCTGATGAACCGTGAAGCCGCACGCCTCGGCCTGACCAATACCCATTTCACCAACGCCACCGGCCTGCCCGACCCGCAGCTCTACACCAGCGCGCGCGACCTCGCGACGCTGGCCTCGGCCATCGTGCGCGACTTCCCCGAGTACTACAGCCTGTACTCGATGAAGGAATACACCTACAACGGCATCTCGCAGCCCAACCGCAACCGTCTGCTCTTCCTCGACGCCACTGTCGACGGCATGAAGACCGGCCACACCAGCACCGCCGGCTACTGCCTGGTGTCGACCGCGCAGCGCGGTTCGCGCCGCCTGATTTCGGTGGTGCTCGGCGCCAGCTCCGATACGGTGCGCGCGCAGGAGTCGCTGAAGCTGCTGAACTTCGGCTTCCAGTTCTACGACACGGTGAAACTGTACGCGGCCGACCAGTCGCTGTCGCAGTTCCGCGTGTGGAAGGGGCAGGCCAACGAGGTCGGCGCCGGCTTCACCAGCGACTTCGTGCTGTCGCTGCCCAAGGGCATGGCCGACAAGGTGCAGCCCACGCTCGAGAGCCAGCAGCCGCTGGTGGCGCCGCTGCAGAAGGGGCAGCGGATCGGCACGCTCAAGCTCAGCCTCGACGGCAAGCCGCTCGGCGAATATCCTGTGCTGGCCCTGCAGGACGTGCCGGTCGCCGGATTCTTCGGCCGCCTGTGGGACGCCATCGTGATGTGGATCAAGAGCCTGTGATGGCCTGCGTGGCCGCCGCAGGCTGAGCCGGCCCACCGAGGAGCGCGCCGCATGAGCACCTGCTACCTGAACGGAGAATACCTGCCGCTCGCCGACGCACGTGTGTCGCCGATGGATCGCAGCTTCCTGTTCGGTGACGGCGCCTACGAGGTCATCCCGGTGTATTCGCGCAAGCCGTTCCGGCTCGCCGAGCACCTGCGTCGGCTCGAGCGCACGCTGGCGGCGATCCGTCTGCCCAATCCGCACACCGCCGAAGAATGGGCGGCGAGGGTGGGCGAGGTCGTTGTCCGCAATGAGCCGGCCGATCAGGGCATCTACCTGCACGTCAGCCGCGGCGTGGATGCGCGGCGCAACCAGGCGTTTCCGTCGCCAGCGGTGGCGCCCACCGTGTTCCTGATGAGCGAGCCGCTGGTCACTCCCGGCGAACGCGAGCGCGAAACCGGCGTCGCTGCCGTCAGCGCGGCCGACTTCCGCTGGCTGCGCTGCGACCTCAAGACGGTGTCGCTGCTGGCCAACTGCCTGCTGCGCCAGCTCGCCGTCGACCAGGGCTGCACCGAGACCGTGCTGTTCCGCGACGGCTTCCTGACCGAGGGCGCCGCCTCCAGCATCTTCGTGGTAAAGGACGGCGAGCTGCTGGTACCCCCCAACAGCCACCTGATGCTGCCCGGCATCACCTATGACGTAGTGCTCGAGCTCGCCAGCCGCCATGGCCTGCCGCACCGCGTGTGCGAGATCCTCGAAGCCGAGGTGCGCGGCGCCGACGAACTGCTGATGGCCTCCTCGCCCAAGGAGGTGCTGCCGATCACCAGCCTCGACGGCCGACCGGTGGGCAGCGGCAAACCCGGTCCGGTAGGGCGGCAGCTCTATGCCTGGTACCAGGAGTTCAAGGATACGGTGATGAGAAGTGGCTGATCCCCAATCGCGCCAGAGCCTGCTCGAATTTCCCTGCGACTTCCCGATCAAGGTCATGGGCGCGCGCGTCGACGGCTTCGCCCAGGCGGTGCTGGAGGTCGTGCTCGTGCATGCGCCCGACTTCGATGCGGCGACGATGGAGATGCGCCCGTCGAGCAAGGGCAACTATCTCGCCATCACCTGCACATTCCGCGCGGTGTCGCAGGAGCAGGTCGACAACCTGTACCGGTCACTGACCTCGCACCCGATGGTGAAGGTGGTGCTGTGATCGTGAAACGCCTCGGTCGCGTGGACTACGAGCCGGCGCTCGAGGCGATGCGCGTGTTCACCGCACAGCGCGACGACGCCACCCCAGACGAGATCTGGCTGCTCGAGCATCCCCCGGTTTACACGCTGGGCCAGGCGGGCCGACCCGAGCACCTGCTGCAGAACCCCGCCGGCATCCCGCTGGTGCACATCGATCGTGGCGGCCAGATCACCTACCATGGTCCCGGCCAGCTCGTCGCCTACCTGCTGATCGACCTGCCGCGCCGCCGCCTCAAGGTGCGCGAGCTGGTGACGTTGATGGAACAGGCCATCATCGACACGCTGGCCGATCACGGCCTTGCCGCGGCGCGCAAGGAAGGCGCGCCCGGCGTGTATATCGAGGGCGCCAAGATCGCCGCGCTCGGCCTGCGCGTGAAGAACGGCTGCAGCTATCATGGACTGAGCCTGAACGTGGACATGGACCTGACCCCGTTCACCTGGATCAACCCCTGTGGCTACGAAGGCCTCAGGACCATACAGATGAAGGATTTCGGCATCAGCGCGACGCCGGCCGAGGTGGGCGAACGCCTGCTCGGCCACCTGCAGCGCCTGCTGCCGCCGATCGATCCACCACCGATTTCCGTTACCACAAGTGCGGGAAGTGCCGCCTGACGGCGGCTCAAACCCCCTCCATATCCGAGAGCAGAGAGAGACGCGACCCATGGAAACCACCACTCGCAAGCAGCGCGGCGCCGACAAGACAGCCCGCATCCCGATCAAGATCGTCCCCGCCGAGCGCCTGAAGAAGCCCGAGTGGATCCGCATCAAGCTCGGCGCCGGCCACGAGGCCGAGCGCTTCAACGAGATCAAGGCCACGCTGCGCGAGCACAAGCTGCACACCGTGTGCGAGGAAGCCTCCTGCCCGAACATCCACGAATGCTTCGGCAAGGGCACGGCCACCTTCATGATCATGGGCGATATCTGTACCCGCCGCTGCCCGTTCTGCGACGTCGGCCACGGCCGCCCCGATCCGCTGAACCCGAACGAGCCCGCCGATCTCGCCAAGACGATTGCCGCGATGCGCCTCAACTATGTGGTGATCACCTCGGTCGACCGCGACGACCTGCGCGACGGCGGTGCCCAGCACTTCGTCGACTGCATCCGCGAAACGCGCACCGCCTCGCCCAGCACCCGCATCGAGGTGCTGGTGCCGGACTTCCGCGGTCGCATGGAGATCGCGCTCGAAATCTTCGATGCCGCGCCGCCCGATGTCATGAACCACAACCTCGAGACGGTGCCGCGCCTGTACAAGCAGGCCCGCCCGGGTTCGGACTACGCCTATTCGCTGAAGCTGCTGAAGGAATTCAAGGCCCGCCATCCCGAGGTGCCGACCAAGTCCGGCCTGATGGTCGGCCTGGGCGAGACCGACGACGAGATCCTCGAAGTCATGCGCGACCTGCGCGCGCACGACGTCGAGATGCTCACCATCGGCCAGTACCTGCAGCCCTCCACCGGCCACCTGCCGGTGCTGCGCTACGTGCATCCGGACACCTTCAAGATGTTCGAGACCGAAGCGCTGAAGATGGGCTTCAAGAACGCCGCCTGCGGCCCGATGGTGCGCTCCAGCTACTGGGCCGACCAGCAGGCACACGGCGCCGGCGTGGTGTAAGCATGGCCGAGGGGCG
>SHNC01000056.1 GCA_004295105.1 Betaproteobacteria bacterium
GACCTACCTGCTGCGCCCCGACCAGCATGTGGCCGCGCGCTGGCGCAGCCTCGATGTCGCCCAAGTGCGTGCCGCCGTCGCACGCGCGACCTGCAACGCGTAAAGGAAACCGCCATGCCGCTCAACACCCAACCCAACCTGTCCGAACCCGGCAAGCGCTACTTCCGTGCCTTCAGCCCGGGCGACGACTTCTACGAGGCGCTGATCGAGACCCACCGCGACCTTTCCGACGAGCAGAGCGCGATGGTCAATGCGCGCCTGATCCTGCTGCTGGCCAACCACGTCGGCGACATTTCGGTGCTGCGCGAGGCGATGCAGGTCGCACGCGAGGGCGTGGCCGGCGCGAGCTGAGCCGCGCGCGGCGCGGGGCCAGGCTGCCCCCGTGCCGCATTGCTGCCACCAGGCCAGCCTGAGGCGACGGCTCCCATTCGGGGGCCGTCGTCGTTTCCGGCCCCGCGCAAGGCTCCCCGTTCAACGTTCCCCTTGCGCCGGCACTGAAAGCCAATCGAAAGCCCTCCGCCCTATCGTCCGTATCCATGCAGGGACGGGCCGCGCCCGCTGCTGCAGCAGGCAACCCACAGCGGACGGGCATCCAGCCCCCGATGGAATCCAAACAAGGAGGAGACCCACATGTTCAAGAACGTCCTGAAGGCCGGCGTCGCAGCCGTCACCCTGAGTCTCGGCCTGGTGGCGGCGGCCCCGGCCCTGGCGCTCGACTCGATGAAGATCCTGGTGCCGGCCAACCCGGGCGGCGGCTGGGACCAGACCGCGCGCGCGCTGCAGGCGGCGATGCAGGCCGACGGCATCGTCAGGAAGGTGTCGGTGGACAACCGCGGCGGCGCCGGCGGCACCATCGGCCTGTCGCAGTTCGTGAATGGCGCCAAAGGCGACGGCAGCGCGACGCTGATGGGCGGCATGGTGATGGTGGGCGCGATCGTGTCCAACAAGTCGCCGGTGAACCTGACCCAGGTCACGCCGCTGGCGCGCCTCACCGGCGAATCGCTGGTGGTCGTCGTGCCGGCGAGCTCCAAGGTGCAGACGCTGAAGGAGCTGATCGAACAGCTCAAGGCCAATCCGGGTTCGGTGTCCTTCGGCGGCGGCTCCTTCGGCGGCTCCGACCACATCCTGGCCGGCCTCATCGCCAAGGCCGTCGGCGTCGACCCGTCCAAGGTCAACTACATCGCCTACTCGGGCGGCGGCGAGGCGCAGGCCGCGATCATGGGCGGCCATGTGGCGGCCGGCATCAGCGGCTACGGCGAATTCCAGGCCCAGATCAAGTCGGGCAAGCTGCGCGCCCTGGGCGTCTCCAGCGCCGAGCGCATCGCCGGCGAGCCGGTGCCGACGCTGAAGGAGCAGGGCGTCGACGTCGAGCTGATCAACTGGCGCGCGCTGTTCGGCGCCCCCGGCATCACCGAGGCGCAGCGCCAGGAACTGATCGCCGCACTCGACAAGGCGGTGGTGACCACCTCCTGGAAGGAGGCCCTGAAGCGCAACGACTGGGCCGACGTCTATCTGCGCGGCGACGAGTTCGCGAAGTTCCTCGAGGCCGACAGCGCACGGGTGAGCAAGCTCGTGACCGAACTCGGCATCGGCAAGAAGTAAGTCCGGTACGGGGTCGATTGCGGTCGACCCTGCCAGCGAACCCATCACCTTCCGGCGCGCCGCCACCCGACCCCCACAGCCAGTGCAGGGCGGGCCCTGGCCCGCCGCCGCATGCCGGCTGCGCGATGCATCTGCACCGGCCGCGCGCCTCGCCCCCAGCAGGAGGATTTCATGTTCAGCAACAGCAGCATCAACAGCAACGGCAGCCGCTTCGCATGTCGGAGCAAGGCAGTCCTGGCCGGTGTGATCCTCGCCGCGACGGCCGCCACGGTAAGCGCCGCCGACTACAAGGTTCTGGTGCCGGCCGCGCCCGGTGGCGGCTACGACCAGCTCGGTCGTGCGGTACAGGCGACCATGCAGTCGGCAGGCCTCTCGCGCCGCGTGCAGGTCAACAATGCTGCCGGCGCCGGCGGCACGATCGGGCTTGCGCAGTTGATCAACAACAGCAAGGGCGACGGCAATGCGCTGATGGTGACCGGCAAGGGCATGGTGTCGGCGCAGTACATCAACAACTCGCCGGTGACGATCTCCAATGCGACGCCGATCGCGCGCCTGACGGGTGAGTTCGTGGTGCTGGTGGTGCCCAGGGAGTCGCCGCTGAAGAGCATGGCCGACCTCGTGGCCGCCTACAAGGCGAACCCCGGCGCAGTGTCGTGGGCGGGCGGCTTCGCCGGCGGCGTGGATCAGCTCACCGCGGGCATGATCGTGCAGCGCGTCGGCGGCGGGGCCGGCAAGTTCAATTACGTGGCCTTCGGCAGCGGCGGCGAGGTGCTGTCGCAGGTGCTGGGTGGCCACGTCACCGTCGGCCTGGGCGGCTACAACGAGTTCGCGTCGCAGATCAAGGTGGGCAAGCTGCGCGCGCTGGCGGTCACCGCGGACCGCCGGATCGACGGGATCGACATTCCGACCCTCAAGGAACAGGGCATCGACGTCGAGTTCGTGAACTGGCGCGGGCTCGTCGCGGCGCCGGGTATCACCGACGCGCAGCGTGCGGAGCTGGTGGACGCGGTGTCGCAGATGGCGCGGAGCGAGCACTGGAAGGCGACCCTGGACAAGAATGAGTGGGTCGACATGCTGATGACCGGCGACGCGTTCAGGCAATACGTCGACGCCGAGCAGCGGACGGTGCTTCAGGTGGTCACCGACCTCGGGCTGGTGAAGAAATGAACGCGCGCATGAAGCTGAATCCCGGCGAGTTGTTGATCTCGCTCGCGCTGATCGCGCTCGGCTCGTTCGTGGTCGTCGACACCAGCGCGATCACCGAGACCCAGGGCTACGGCCAGGTCGGTCCGCGCCTGTTCCCGTACCTGATCGGCGCCGGGATGTCCGTTTGTGGTGCCTGGCTGGGCTGGCAGGCGATCAGCGGCGGCTGGCGCAACATGCCGAGCGACGAGGGCGATCATTCGAGCCCCGACTGGCCGGCCTTCGCCATCGTCAGCGCCGCGATCGTGCTGCACATGGTGCTGATCGGCTGGGCGGGTTTCATCATCGCCTCGGCGCTGCTGTTCACCCTGATCGCCCGTGCCTTCGGCAGCCGCCGCAGCGGCCGCGACCTGGCGATCGGCGCGGTCCTGAGCACGGCGGTGTTCTTCCTCTTCACCTACGGGCTGAGCATGTCCCTGCCCGCTGGCTTTCTTGGCGGAGTCTGAGAAATGGAAACCTTCTACGCCCTTCTGTCGGGCTTTTCAGTCGCGCTGACGCTGCAGAACCTGCTGCTGGGTTTCGTCGGCGTCACCCTGGGCACCGCCGTCGGCGTGCTGCCCGGCGTCGGTCCGGCGCTGACCATGGCGCTGCTGCTGCCCGCCACCGCCAGCGTCGACCCCACCGGCGCGCTGATCATGTTCGCCGGCATCTACTACGGCGCGATGTTCGGTGGCTCGACCACTTCGATCCTGCTCAACACGCCGGGCGAGTCCTCCACCATCGTCACCGCGATGGAGGGCAACCTGATGGCCAAGCGCGGCCGCGCCGGGGCGGCGCTGGCGACGTCGGCGATCGGCTCCTTCGTCGCCGGCACGATCGCCACCGTGCTGCTGACCTTTGCCGCGCCCTTCGTCGTCGACGTCGCGCTGAAGTTCGGCCCCACCGAGTACTTCGCGGTGATGGTGCTGGCCTTCACCACGGTGTCGGCGGTGCTCGGCGCGTCGCCGGCGCGCGGCATGGCGAGCCTGTTCCTGGGTCTGACGATCGGCCTGATCGGCCTCGACTCCCAGACCGGCCAGGCGCGCTTCACGCTCGGCATTCCCGAACTGCTCGACGGCCTCGACGTGGTGGTGGTGGCGGTGGGCCTGTTCGCGGTGGGCGAGACGCTGTACGTGGCGACCTTCCTGAACCGCAACGCCGACACCATCGAGCAGGTCAAGGGTTCGATCTGGATGGATCGCGCCGACTGGAAGCGTTCGTGGAAACCCTGGCTGCGCGGTACCGCGCTGGGCTTCCCGTTCGGCTGCATTCCGGCCGGCGGCGCGGAGATCCCGACCTTTCTGTCGTACGGCATCGAGAAGAAGCTGACCAGGCACCCCGAGGAGTTCGGCAAGGGCGCGATCGAGGGCGTCGCCGGGCCGGAGGCGGCCAACAACGCCTCCGCCAGCGGTACGCTGATGCCGCTGCTGACCCTGGGCCTGCCCACGACCGCGACCGCGGCGATCATCCTCGCCGCGTTCCAGCAGTACGGCCTGCAGCCCGGCCCGCTGCTGTTCGACACCCAGCCCGAGCTGGTGTGGGGCCTGATCGCCAGCATGTACGTCGGCAACGTGATCCTGCTGCTGCTGAACCTGCCGCTGGTCGGCGTGTGGGTCAAGCTGCTGAGCATCCCGCGTCCGCTGCTGTACGCCGGCATCCTGATCTTCGCCACGCTGGGCGCCTACGGTCTGCGCAACTCGTGGTTCGACCTCGCGCTGCTGTATGGCATCGGCGTGATGGGCTTCCTGATGCGGCGCTACGACATTCCGGTGGCGCCGGTGCTGGTGGGCATGATCCTCGGGCCGCTCGCCGAACAGCAGTTCCGCCGCGCGCTGGCGATCAGCCAGGGCGAGCTGTCGATCTTCGTCACCCAGCCGATTTCAGCCACCGTGCTGGCGATCACCGCGCTGGTCGTGATCGTCCCGCCGATCTGGCGGCGTGTGGCGCGCATGCGCGCGGCGGCCATCGGCCATCCGATTCACAACTAAGCACCTGCAAGGAGAGACAAACCCATGTTCGAGTTCATGATGGACGGCGCCTTCTGGATCGCCGTACTGCAGATCATCGCCATCGACATTCTGCTCGGCGGCGACAACGCGGTGGTGATCGCGCTCGCCTGCCGCAAGCTGCCCGAGCACCAGCGCAGCAAGGGCATCTTCTGGGGCGTGTTCGGCGCGATCGGCCTGCGCGTGGTGCTGATCTTCTTTGCCCTGCAACTGCTCGAGCTGCCGTTCCTGAAGGTGGTCGGGGCGCTGCTGCT
>SHNC01000219.1 GCA_004295105.1 Betaproteobacteria bacterium
GTCGCCGACCAGCCGCGCGCGGTCAAGCGCGCGGTGGGCGAATTCACCGCGGTGCTGGCCGAGGCGGTGATCATCGTCATGGCGGTCAGCCTGATGTCGCTGGGTTTTCGCACCGGCGTCGTGGTGCTGGTGATCATCCCGGTGGTGCTGGCGATCACCTTCCTCTTCATGTACCTGTTCGACATCGGCCTGCACAAGATCTCGCTCGGGGCGCTGATCCTCGCCCTCGGCCTGCTGGTGGACGACGCGATCATCGCCGTCGAGATGATGGCGAGCAAGATGGAGCAGGGCTGGGACCGCATCCGTGCCGCCAGCTTCGCCTGGACCTCCACCGCGATGCCGATGCTGTCGGGCACGCTGGTGACCGCGGCCGGCTTCCTGCCGGTGGCGCTGGCCGCCTCGTCGGTCGGCGAATTCACGCGCTCGATCTTCCAGGTGACGGTGATCGCCCTGCTGGTGTCGTGGGTGGCCGCGGTGCTCTTCGTGCCCTATCTCGGCTACCACCTGCTGCCCGATTTCGTCGCGGCGCGCGGCAGGCCCTCGGCACTCGCGCGCATCGTCGGCCGTGTGTGGCCCGCGGCCGGCCGGCGTCTCGCCGAGCGCGACGCGCATGCGCACGAGCAGCACGACGAGTTCGCCATCTACCACACCGCCTTCTACACCCGGCTGCGGCGCGTCGTCGGCGCTTGCGTGCGCTATCGCTGGCTGGTGATCCTGGCGACGGTCGCGCTGTTCGTCGCCTCGCTCGTCGCGTTTGCGCGTTTCGTGCCGCAGCAGTTCTTTCCCGATTCCACCCGCCCCGAGCTGCTGGTGGACCTGCGCCTCGCGGAAGGCGCCTCGCATCAGGCCACCGATGCGGCGGTGAAGCGCGTCGAGGCCTTTCTCGACCGCCAGGACGGCATCGACAACTACGTTGCCTGGGTCGGCACCGGCAGCCCGCGCTTCTACCTGCCGCTGGATCAGCAACTGGCGCAGACCAGCTTCGCTCAGTTCGTCATCTTGACGCGCGGCACCGCCGAGCGCGAGGCGCTGCGCGCAAAGCTGATCGCGCTGTTCGCCGACGAAGCCTGGCCGCTGATCGGCGTGGTGACGCGGCTGGAAAACGGGCCGCCGGTCGGCTTCCCGCTGCAGTACCGGGTGAGCGGGCCGGACGTGAGCGCGCTGCACGCCCACGCCCACCGCGTCGCGGCGGCGCTGCGTGGCAACCCGCACCTGTCCAACGTTCATCTGGACTGGGAAGAGCCTTCGAAACGCGTCACGCTGCGGGTGGACCAGGACAAGGCGCGCCTGCTGGGCGTGTCCAGCCAGGACATCGCCAACCTGCTGGCGACCTCGCTGCAGGGCATGACGGTCACGCAGTTCCGCGAGGGCAGCGAGACGATTTCCGTCGTGCTGCGCGGCGCCGAGTCCGAACGCGTGCACCTGGGTCTGCTGCCCGATCTGGCCCTGCCGGTGGCGGGCGGGCGCAGCGTGCCGCTGTCGCAGGTCGCCACCGCCGAATACGGTTTCGAACCCGGCGTGATCTGGCGCCGCAACCGACTGCCGACGGTCACCGTGCGCGCCACGCTGTACGACGGCACCCAGCCCGCGGTCGTCGTCGACCAGCTCGCCCGCGAGATGGACGCCGTCGCCGCCGCGCTGCCGCTCGGCTACCGGCTGGAGGTGGGCGGCGCGGTGGAGGAGAGCGCCAAGGGCAGCACCTCGGTCGGCGCCGGCATGCCGCTGTTCGTGCTCGCGGTGCTGACGGTGCTGATGATCCAGTTGCAGAGCCTGTCGCGCCTGCTGATGGTGGTGCTCACCGCACCGCTCGGCCTGATCGGCGTGACCGCCTTCCTGCTCGCCTTCAACAAGCCCTTCGGTTTCGTCGCGATGCTCGGCTCGATCGCGCTGTCGGGGATGATCATGCGCAACTCGGTGATCCTCGTCGATCAGATCGACCAGGACCTCGCCGCCGGTCGCGCCGCGTGGGACGCGATCGTGGAAGCCACGGTGCGCCGCTTCCGCCCCATCATGCTCACCGCGGCGGCGGCCATCCTGGCGATGATCCCGCTGTCGCGCAGCGCCTTCTTCGGGCCGATGGCGGTGGCGATCATGGGCGGGCTGACCGTCGCCACCGCGCTGACCGTGCTGTTCCTGCCCGCGCTGTACGCCGCCTGGAACCGCGTGCAGCGGCCGGACCGGGCGCCCGATACGCCGCCCGGCGCGGATCGCACCGCAGCAACTGCGCTAGAATGACGCGATCTTGTCAACCGACACCGCCTTTATAAATAAGCGTGTGCTAATATTTAGCCAGGGAGTGCCCGATGAACTTCGAGAAAGCGCGTTTCAACATGGTCGAACAGCAGATCCGCCCCTGGGAGGTGCTGGATCCGAACGTGCTCGATCTCCTGATGACGGTCAAGCGTGAGGAGTTCGTGCCGGAGCATGCGCGTGCGCTGGCCTTTGCCGACGTCGAGATCCCCATCGGCCACGGCCAGGTCATGCTCAAGCCGGTGATCGAGGGCAAGGTCCTGCAGGCGCTGCAGCTCAACCGCGCCGATTCGGTGCTCGAGATCGGCACCGGTTCGGGCTTCTTCGCCGCGCTGCTGGCGGCGCGGACCGAGTGGGTGCGCTCGATCGAGATCGAGCCCGATCTGGTGCGTTTCGCCAGCGCCAACCTGTCGCGCAACAAGGTCGACAACGTGATCGTTGAGGAAGGCGACGGTGCCCAGGGCTGGTCCGGCCGCGCGCCCTACGATGTCATCGTCGTCTCCGGCGGCCTGCCCTTCCTGCCGCAGACGCTGCTGGAGCAGCTCAAGGTCGGCGGCCGCCTGTTCGCCTTCGTGGGCGAGGCGCCGGTCATGAAGGCGCGCCTCGTCACCTGCGAGGCCGAAGGCCGCTTCCGCACCGAAGACATTTTCGAGACCGTCGTGCCCATGCTCAAGCATGCGCCGCGGCGCGAGACTTTCCGCTTCTGAGGACCCATGCAACAGATCAGCCCCGCCCAACTCGCCGCCTGGCTCGCCGACGAGCAGAGGCCTGCCCCCTTTCTGCTCGACGTGCGCGAGCCGTGGGAATTCCAGTTCTGCCACATCGAGGGCTCGGTGCCGATGCCGATGGCGACGGTGCCGGCGCGGGCCGGCGAGCTCGATCCCGAGCGCGAGACGGTGGTGATCTGCCATCACGGTGGGCGCAGCGCGCAAGTGTGCATGTTCCTCGCACGCCAGGGGCACGCCAAGGTCATCAATCTTGCGGGTGGCGTCGCGGGGTGGGCGGCGCAGGTCGATCCGCGGATGCCACAGTACTGATTCCCCGGTCGAGTCACCGAAGCGAGTTCTGCGGAGAGCGTGCAATGAAGCGAGCGATGGCGATCTGCCTGGCCGGTCTGTTTTCCTCCGGGGCGCTGGCCGCCGATCTGATGCAGGTGTATCGCGATGCGCTCGCCAACGACGCCAAGTTTGCCGCAGCACGTGCACAGCGCGAGGCCGGGCAGGAAAAGGTGGTACAGGGGCTTGCCGGCCTGCTGCCGCAGATCGGTGCCAATGCCAGCTCCACCTGGAACCAGGCCGAAGCGCGCAGCGCGCAGGTTCGCATCGACCGCGACTACAACAGCAACGGCTACGCGGTGCAACTGACCCAGCCGCTGTTCCGCTGGCAGAACTGGGTGGAATACAAGCAAGGTGAGTTGCGGACGGCGCTGGCCGACAGCCAGTTCGGCCTCGCGCAGCAGGATCTGGTGCTGCGCGTGGCGGCGGCCTACTTCGACGTGCTCAATGCGCAGGACGCGCTGGCGGCGGTTACGCAACTGCGTACCGCCGCTGCGGAGCAGCGTCAGCTCGCCAACGCCAGCTTCGAGGTCGGCACGGTCACCATCACCGACGTGCACGAGGCGCAGTCGCGCTTCGATCTCGCCGTGGCGCAGGAAATCGCGGCGCAGAACCAGCTCGAGGTCGCGCGCCAGACGCTCGCGCAGATCATCGGCAAGCAGCCCGAGCCATTGGCCGGCTTGCGCACCGGCGTGGAATTGCAGCGCCCGCAACCGGACGACATCGCCGACTGGGTCTCCGCCGCGGAGGCGGGCAGCCTCGGCGTGCAGGCGCAGCAGATCACGCGCGAGATCGCGGTGCGCGAAGTCGAGCGCGCGCAGGCAGGACACCTGCCGACGGTCGACATCGTCGCCTCGCATGCTCTCAACAACCGGCCGGCGATCAGCACCGAGCGCCTGGAGGCCACCACCATCGGCCTGCAGCTCAACGTGCCCCTGTATTCCGGCGGGCGCACCTCGTCGGTCACCCGTGAATCGGCCGCGCTCCGCATGAAGGCCGATTCCGACCTCGAGGATGCGCGTCGCACCGCCGCGCTCAGCGCACGCCAGTCGTGGCTGGGCGTCACCAGCGGCCTGGCGCAGGTGAAGGCGCTCGAGGCGGCCCAGGTGTCGTCCACTTCGGCACTCGAGGCCAACAAGCTCGGCTATGAAGTCGGCGTGCGTATCAACATCGACGTACTCAACGCGCAGACGCAACTGGCCGACACGCTGCAACGGCTCGCGCGCGCGCGCTACGACACGCTGCTCGCGCAACTGCGCCTGAAGGCCGCTGCCGGCACGCTGGGCGAGGAAGACGTGCAGGCGATCAACACCCTGCTGACGATCGAGCCGCCGCGCTGATCCGGATTGCCGGACGGACCTCGGCCAGGTCCGCTCCACCAAGCCTGTCACTGCATCGCCGTTCCCATGGAGGAGCGGGCTTGACCGCGACCGGCGCAACGCGCCGGGGGTTCAACCGTCGTTGAAGACCTGATCGCGGTCAAGCCGGTTCCTACGCAACCCACCCCAGGCGCGGCCCACACCGGGCGCTGCGAGGCTGAGGCGGGTGCAATCCCCGGGGCGGCCCCGTTTGCCGCTCCGCGTCAGTCCGCCGGCATCAGCCGCTCCAGCAGTTCGATCGATCGCCGCGTGGCGCCGCGGTGCGCCTCGGCAAAGCGTCGGCCGGCGGCGGCCATGGCGTCGCGCGCCTCGGTACTGCGCAGCAGTTCCAGCGCCTGTTC
>SHNC01000253.1 GCA_004295105.1 Betaproteobacteria bacterium
CCGTGAGCAGGCCGGCCAGCAGCAGCCGGGGGTAAAGGTGGCGAACGGCGGGCGTGATCCGGAACATCGTCGGGGTCTCCATGGGTTCGCGGTGGCGCGCGCGAGGCCGCAACAAGGCCTGTACCAAAAACGCAAAACCCGCACAGCCTCAGGCTGTGCGGGTTCTGGCGTTTTTCTGGCGGAGACGGAGGGATTCGAACCCTCGATGCGAGTTTTAGCCCGCATGCTCCCTTAGCAGGGGAGTGCCTTCGACCTCTCGGCCACGTCTCCGTAAGGAAGGCGCGATGATAGCGAGTCGTCGTGCCGGGGTCAAACCCGATATGCGATCAGGCAGCAGGCTGTTCCAGGCCGAAGGCCTTGTGCAGCACGCGCACGGCAAGCTCCAGATATTTCTCTTCAATCGCAACCGAAATCTTGATCTCGGAGGTCGAGATCATCTGGATGTTGATGCCTTCCTCGGCCAGCGTGCGGAACATCTTCGACGCCACGCCGGGGTGCGAGCGCATGCCGACGCCGACGATCGACACCTTGCACATGGTCTTGTCCGCTTCGACCGCACGCGCGCCGATGTGGGTCTTCACGCCGTCGAGCACCTTGACCGCCTTGTCGAGGTCGGCGCGGCCCACGGTGAAGGAGAAATCGGTGGTGCCGTCGTGGCTGACATTCTGGATGATCATGTCCACGTCGATGTTGGCATCCGCCACCGGGCCGAGGATCTGGTAGGCGATGCCGGGCTTGTCGGGCACACCGAGCACGGTGAGCTTGGCCTCGTCGCGATTGAAGGCGATGCCGGAGATGACGGGTTGTTCCATGTTGTTGTCTTCCTCAACGGTGATGAGCGTGCCCTCTCCCGGGCGATCTTCGAAACTGGAGAGGACGCGCAGCTTGACCTTGTACTTGCCGGCGAATTCGACCGAGCGGATCTGCAGTACCTTCGAACCGAGGCTGGCCATTTCCAGCATTTCCTCGAAGGTGATCTTGTCGAGCTTGCGGGCTTCGGGAACGATGCGCGGGTCGGTCGTGTAGACGCCATCCACGTCGGTGTAGATCTGGCACTCGTCGGCGCTCAGCGCGGCGGCCAGTGCGACGCCGGTGGTATCCGAACCGCCGCGCCCGAGCGTGGTGATGTTGCCGTGCTCATCCACGCCCTGGAAACCGGCAACGACGACGACCTTGCCTTCGTCGAGGTCCCTGCGCATGGGCGCCTCGTCGATATTCAGGATGCGGGCCTTGGTGTGCATCGAGTCGGTGAGAATCTTGACCTGCGAGCCGGTGTAGCTTTTCGCCGGCACGCCGATGTCCTCGAGCGCCATGCACAGCAGGCCGATGGTGACCTGCTCGCCGGTCGAGATCACGACATCGAGTTCGCGCGGGCTGGGATTGGTCGCCACGTCCTTGGCCAGCGCGATCAGGCGGTTGGTCTCGCCGCTCATCGCGGACACCACCACGACCACCTGGTGCCCCTCGGCACGGAACTTCGCGACCTTGCGGGCGACGTTCTTGATGCGGTCCGGGCTGCCAACCGAGGTGCCGCCGTACTTCTGAACTATCAGTGCCATCGTTGTATCCAAGCGCTTGTGGATAAAGCCCTGGATTCTAACGAAATGCGGATTTTTTTGCAGAGTTCGGGATCAGCAGGCGCGCGCCGCGATCCTTGCCGACCGTCCTGCAGCGAAACGGCCCCGGGGCACCGTCGCGGCGGAGATATTTCACGCCCGGACGCGAATATCTCCTGCGGTTAACCCGCACTTGCCACTAATGCACATTGAATTTATGCGAAAGGGTGAACTATACTTGAACCGCAATACAACTTTAGTAGTAAAAACGGATAGTAACTCCCATGGCAGCTCCTGACGCCTGGGCACACCTGGCCCCGACCGTCCGGACGAACAGAACAGGACGACATCATGAAAGGCACCGACAAGATCGACGTACGTGAAATCCGCCGCAAGCTGGGGCTGAACCAGTCGCAATTCTGGTCCAAGATCGGCGTCACGCAGAGTGGCGGCTCCCGCTACGAAAGCGGCCGCAACATTCCGCGCCCGGTGCAGGCCCTGCTGCGCCTCGTGCATATCGAGCAGATCGACATCGACAAGGTCAAGAAGGACGACGTGGATGTGGCGGAGTACCTGAAGACGACCAACCCGGAACTCTACAAGTCACTCAAAAAGGAAGCCCGCGCGAAGCGCAAGGAACGCTGATCCTCGCGCTTCGGCAATTCCTCAGGGGCTGACGCGAACCGTCAGCCCCTCTTTCTTTATGCGCTCCCCGATCGCCTTCAGCGCCTCGGGCGCAAGGGGTGACAAACGCGCCGCCTCGGGCTGCATCGACGGCCGCGCGATGCCGTAAAGCAGCACGCCCTGCAGGCGATCGATGCCAGCGCGGCGCAGCACGTCGAGGTAGGCTCCGATTTCCGCGTCCGACGGGGCTGCACCGTCCCAGCGGAACATGCAGGTCTGCACCCAGGTGGCGCACAGTTCGGCGCAGCGTGCGAGATGACGGGCGACGACATCCGGCGCCAGATGCACGCCGTTGATGCGCTCGATCGCCGCCGGAGTGCCGCCGTCCACCTTGAACCAGACTTCGCCGCCGGCCTCGCCGAGGCGACGCACGCCATCCTGTACGCGCGCCTGTGCCATCAGGCTGCCGTTGGTGATCAGACGCACCGGCACCCCATCCCCAGCCGCGTCGCCGCCCGGAGCATTCCGGCCGCCCGGCCGGCCCAACCCGAACTCGTCGCGCAGTCGCAGGACCAGTTCCACCGCCTGCGGAAACTCCTCCGCACTGGTCGGTTCGCCATTGCCGGAAAACGCGATGTCGCGGATCGCGCGGGCACCCTCGGGCGCGAACCGTCGCAGCCAGTCGCCGTGCACGAGATCTTGCAGGAAGCCGCGCAGTTCGGCCTCGAGTCGCTGCAGGTCGATGACGGGCGCCTTGCCGCGCACCAGATCGGGCACCTGGCAATAGGCGCAATGCCAGTTGCAGGCATTGTTCGGATTGAGATTGATGCCGACGGATACGCCACCGGCGCGCCGCGACAGTACCGGATAAACGTAGGTCAGCCCGGCGAGATCACGATCGTGATCGCGCACCGAAAGCGGCCTCGCGGCGCTGGAAGGGTCAACGCTGGAAGAGTCAGAATTCATCGTTTGCTCAATCACTTGCAGATTCGGCAAAACGGCTGCACACAGTGGCGGTGGTATAATCCGCGGCCCTTCGATCGAGGTTCACCATGCGCATCACCCGCCGTCTCGAATTCGATGCCGGACACCGGATTCCGGATCACGCCAGTCAGTGCCGCCATCTGCACGGCCACCGCTATGCGATCGAGGTGACGCTGTCGGGCGAGATCATCAAGGCCGACGGGCTGCCGGTCAATGGCATGGTAATGGACTTCGCCGACGTCAAGCGCATCGCCAACGAGCTGGTGGTGGGCCAGTGGGACCACGCCTTCCTCGTCTATCGCGGCGATACGCTGGTCGCCGATTTCCTCGCCACCATGCCGGGCCACAAGACGGTGGTGCTCGATGTCGTGCCCACCGCCGAGAACCTCGCCGCCGAAGCGTTCCGCATCCTCGACCCGGCCTATCGCGACAGCTACGGCAACCACCTGCGGCTGGAGCGGGTGCGGCTGTACGAAACGCCCAACTGCTGGGCCGACGCGGTACGCGCCTGAGCTTCGGCAAGGATGTCGGCCCGATCCGCCGCCGGCGCGGGCCCGCTTGCCGCCGCGAACCCCATCCCGACCGGCGGGCCGGCACCGCCGGAGCCCTGCATCATGCCGCGTAGCGACGCAGCCGCAGCGAGAACTCGTGGAGCTGCTCGATACCGCTCTGCTCCGCACGCGCCACCCAATCGTGCAACTGGGCGAGCAACTGCTCGCGCGTCGCATTCGAGCGCGCCCACAGGGCGGACAGCTCTTCGCGCATCGTGACCACCGTCATCAGCGCCTGGCTGCTGGCGAGCACGCCGCGCAACTGTTCCTTCTCGCCGTCCTTGAGGTGGCGCTCCTCGCCCGACAGCACCCAGCGCTTCAGCGCGATGACATCGAAGCGGCCGGCGTGGTTCGTCTTCAGGCGCTCGACCTCGTCGGCGCAAACGCGCCTCAGCGAACGCATGTAGCGGGCCATGACGTCGTAACGGTGGGTGACGATGGCCTGCAGCATGTCGAAGTCGGGCGTCGGCTTGAGCTCACCGAAGCGCGGCGTGGGAATGACCTTCTTGACCTTGGCCAGCCGCAGCATTTCGAGCAGGCGGATGTACAGCCAGCCGATGTCGAACTCGTACCACTTCGCCGACAGCTTGGCCGAGGTCGCGAAGCTGTGGTGGTTGTTGTGCAGTTCCTCGCCACCGATCAGGATGCCCCAGGGCACCAGGTTGCGCGAGGCATCGACGCAGTCGAAATTGCGATAGCCGCAGAAATGGCCCACGCCGTTGATCACGCCGGCCGCCCAGAACGGGATCCACATCATCTGCACCGCCCAGATCGTCAGGCCGATGGGGCCGAAGGCGACGAGGTCGATGATCATCATGATCGAAACGCCCACCACCGAATGACGGTAGACGTGGCGCTCCAGCCAGTCGTCGGGCGTGCCGTGGCCGTAGCGCTGCAACGTGTCGGCGTTCTTCGCCTCGGCACGGTAGAGTTCGGCGCCCTGCCACAGCACCTTGCGCAGGCCGCGCGTCTGCGGGCTGTGCGGGTCTTCCTCGGTCTCGCACTTGGCATGGTGCTTGCGATGGATCGCCGCCCACTCCTTGGTGACCATGCCGGTGGTCAGCCACAGCCACAGGCGGAAGAAATGGCTCGGAATCGGATGCAGATCGAGCGCACGGTGCGCCTGATGGCGGTGCAGGAAGATGGTGACCGCAGCAATGGTCACATGCGTCAACAACAGCGCCACGAGGACGTAGCCCCACCAGGGCAGATCGAAACACCCGTTATACATTCGTGAAAATATCCTTTCGACTCCGAAGCTTGAAAAT
>SHNC01000287.1 GCA_004295105.1 Betaproteobacteria bacterium
CCGCATCGTGCCGACGGACAAGTAGCACGCCCCATCGACCGCGGCCCACCTCGGGGTACCCTCGAGGCGCTCGCCGCGGCCGCGCCGGCCGGGTTCAGGCCTGGGCGGGACGAATCGCGCTCTTCGGCCGAAAGGCCTTGATCACCGCTGCGTCGGTCTCGACGTAGGGCCCGCCGATGAGATCGATGCAGTAGGGAATCGCCGCGAAGATGCCCACGTGGCGCACGCTGCCGTCGGCCGCGCGCACGCCTTCCAGCGTCTCGCGGATGGATTTCGGCTGGCCGGGCAGGTTGACGATGAGGCTCTTGCCGCGGATCACCGCCACCTGGCGCGACAGGATCGCGGTCGGTACGAAGTTCAGGCTGATGCGGCGCATCTCCTCGCCGAAACCGGGCATCTCCTTGTCGCCCACTGCCAGCGTCGCCTCCGGCGTGACGTCGCGCGGCGCCGGGCCGGTGCCACCGGTGGTGAGGATCAGCGAGCAGCCGGCGACATCGGCCAGTTCGATCAGCGTACGCTCGATGAGAGGACGCTCGTCCGGAATCAGCCTCGTCTCGGCCGACCAAGGCGAAACCAGCGCGGCAGCCAGCCAGTCCTTCAGCGACGGGATGCCCTGATCCTCGTAGCGGCCATCCGAGGCACGGTCGCTGATCGACACAAGGCCGATGCGAAGTTGTTCGCTCATGATTCCTCCCGCCCGTGTTCGACGTCGCGATCGCGACCCTCATCGACCGCAGCGTCGTCATCGACACCTTCCGCGCCCTCGTCCGCCGCTCCGCCGTCTTCCAGCTCCCGCAGAACGCGGAATATCTCGCGGAAGGCCCTGGGCGGCTTGCCCGCGTCGCGCTCCTTCAACGCATTGCGGCGCAGCGTGCGCAAATACTGCAGGTCGGCCTCCGGCCAGGTCTCGGCAATGGTGCCGATGAGCTTCTCGTCTTCCAGCAGGTCGTTGCGCAGACGCTCCAGGCGATGCATCTTCGCCACCTCGGCGGCAGAGTTGCCGCTGAAGACGTCGAGTTGCGCCTGGATGGGCTCGGGATCGATCTTGCGCATCAGCTTGCCGATGTACTGCATCTGCCGCCGGCGGGCCTCCATCTTGAAGCGCTGGGCGTCCCGGATCGCCAGGTACAGCGACTCGGGTAGCGGCACCTTCTTCAGGCGCTCGGGCGACAGCGCGACGAGCCGCTCGCCGAGGTCCTGCAGGGCGTGCATCTCGCGCTTCAGGCTGCTCTTGCTGGGCGGCTCCGGCTCTCCATCGGCAGGCGCGGAGTGGTGGCGACGGCGCGAATCGGATTGCATCACGGGATTAAGGCCTGACGGGAACGGGTTAAGATTATAGCCCTTGCCCTACCAGCTCCCGCCCATGTCCGCACAAGGCTTTTCCTTCACTCAGGCGCATCTGCGCGAGATTGCCACCGACATCCTGAAATACGCCAGGAAGCGAGGCGCTTCTGCCTGCGCAACCGACGTCTCCGAAGGTTTCGGCCAGTCGGTCGCGGTGCGCAAGGGCGAGGTCGACACGATCGAGTACAACCGCGACAAGGGCGTCGGCGTCACCGTGTATCTGGGGCAGCAGCGCGGCTACGCGAGCACCTCCGACTTTTCCAGGACTGCGCTGAAGGCGGCGGTCGACGCGGCACTGTCGATCGCACGCTTCACCGCCCCCGATCCCTGCGCGGGCCTGGCCGATGCCGCACTGATGGCGAAGGACTGCCCCGACCTCGACCTCTTCCATCCCTGGGACGTCGATGTGGACGAAGCCATCGCGCTTGCCCGCCGCTGCGAGGAGGCTGCGTTCGCGGTCAGTCCGAAGATCACCAACTCGGAAGGCGCCAACACCTCGATCCAGCAGGCCCACTTCGTGTCCGCCAACAGCCACGGCTTCATCGGCGGCTATGCCAGCACGCGTCACGGGCTGTCGTGCTCGGTCATCGCCGGCGAAGGCGACGCCATGCAGCGCGAATACTGGTATGACTCGCGCCGCGACGCTGCCGACCTCATATCGGCCGAGGACATCGGCCGCGTTGCCGGCGAGCGGGCGCTGGCACGGCTGGGGGCGAAGAAGATCCGCACCTGCGAGGTGCCGGTGATTTTCGAGGCGCCGCTCGCCGTCGCGCTGATCGGCAACTTCGTGCAGGCGGTGAGCGGCGGTTCGCTGTACCGCAAGTCCAGCTTCCTGCTCGACAGCCTGGGGCAGCAGGTGTTTTCCCCCGTCGTCAGCATCGCGGAGCGTCCGCACCTGCACAAGGCATTCGGCTCCAGCCCCTTCGACAACGAAGGGGTGGCCACGCACGACCGCGAGGTGGTGATCGACGGCGTGCTGCAGGGCTACTTCCTGTCCGCCTATTCGGCACGCAAGCTGGGCATGCAGACCACCGGCAATGCTGGCGGCTCGCACAACCTGAGGGTGAAGGCGGGCGACGACGATCTCCCCGCACTGATGCGCAGGATGGAGCGCGGACTGCTCGTCACCGAATTGCTGGGTCACGGCGTGAACTACGTCACGGGCGACTATTCTCGCGGTGCGGCAGGCTTCTGGGTCGAGAAGGGCCGCATCAAGCACGCGGTGGAAGAGATCACCATCGCCGGCAACCTGCGCGACATGTTCCGCGGCATCGTCGCCGTCGGCAACGATGCGCTGCCGCGTGGCGCCAAGCACTGCGGGTCCCTGCTCATCGACCGCATGAAGGTGGCCGGCCGTTGACTCCACGCCCCGGGCAGCGCGTGTCCCGATAAGGGTTTTCCGTGGATGCCAGTTCCCGCCCGATGCCGATAATCTTTTTGCTGATGCTTTCCTCACCCGTCCACAACAAGGAGACAACGTGGAACGTCGCTCATTCCTGAGAAAGGCCGGCGCCGGCCTGGCCGCCGGAGCAGCCGTCGGCCTCGCAGCATGCGGCAAGACCGAACAGGCCGCCGCTCCCGCCGCCGCACCAGCGGCCGCGCCTGGCGGCGCCCCGGCGGTCCAGACCGGCCTGCCGGAAGTCAAATGGCGGATCACGTCCAGCTTCCCGAAGAGCCTGGACACGATCTACGGTGGTGCCGACACGCTGGCGAACCGGCTGCGCGAGATCACCGACGGCAAGTTCGACATCCGCGTGTTCCCGGCCGGCGAGATCGTCCCAGGCCTGCAGGCGCTCGATGCCGTACAGCAGGGCACGGTCGAAGCCTGCCACACGTGCTCGTACTACTACGTAGGCAAGGACAAGTCCTTCGGTTTCGGCACCTCCGTTCCGTTCGGTCTGAATGCACGCCAGATGAACGCCTGGATCTACTTCGGCGGCGGCCAGGCCCTGCTCGACGAGTTCTACAGCAATTACAACGTCGTCTCGTTCGCAGGCGGCAACACCGGGGTGCAGATGGGGGGCTGGTTCCGTAACCCGCTGAACTCGCTGGAAGACGTCAAGGGGCTGAAGATGCGCATCGCCGGCCTCGGCGGCGAGGTGTTCGCCCGCATCGGCGCGATTCCTCAGCAGATCGCCGGCGGCGACATCTATCCGTCGCTCGAGAAAGGCACGATCGACGCCGCCGAGTGGGTCGGTCCTTACGATGACGAGAAGCTTGGGTTCTACAAGGTCGCACCGAACTACTACTACCCGGGCTGGTGGGAACCGGGCCCGGTGATCCACTTCTTCGTGAACAAGGCCGAGTGGGACAAGCTGCCGAAGTTCTACCAGGCGGCGTTCAAGGCCGCCGCCTACGAGGCCAACGTGGTCATGATGGCCTCCTACGACGACAAGAACCCGCAGGCCCTCGCCCGTCTGCTATCGAATGGCGCCAAGCTGAAGGCCTACCCCGACGACGTCATGAAGGCTGCGTACAAGGCGGCGTTCGAGTTCTACAGTGAGGAATCGGGCAGGAATCCGGCCTTCGCCAAGCTCTTCGCTTCGCTCGACAAGTACCGGAAATCGCAGAACGCATGGTTCAGCGTGGCAGAGGCCAGCATGGACCGCTTCCTGCAGTCGCAGCGCTGAGCGAGAACACACCGCACGAGGAACCGCACCCCGGTGCGGTTTTCTTACGCCCGTAGCGTGCCGCGCCGGATCGAGGCGCACAACAAAAAGGGGCCGACGGCCCCTTTTTGTTGATCTTCATTGCCGGTTACTGCCCCTGCAATTGCTTGAGCAGGTCTGGCGCCCCTCCACTGTCGGTGCCGCCCCCGCCCTGATGCTGCAACTGGAAGTCGAGCTGCAGTTCCTCCGGCTTGGCAGGCGCCTTGGCGACGTCGTGCGACACGATGTTCGGGAACAGGATGATCAGCGCGACCATGATGACCTGGATCACGACGAACGGAACGGCGCCCCAGTAGATCTCGGTCGTCTTCACCTTGGGCGGTGCCACCGAGCGCAGGAAGAACAGCGCGAAACCGAACGGCGGGTGCATGAACGAGGTCTGCATGTTCACCGCCAGCAGCACGCCGAACCACACGAGGTCGATACCCAGCTTGTCGGCGACCGGTGCCAGCAGCGGCACGATGATGAAGGCCAGTTCGAAGAAGTCGAGGAAGAAGGCGAGCAGGAAGACCAGGATGTTCACCGCGATCAGGAAGCCCGTCTGGCCGCCCGGCATCGAGGTGAGCAGGTGCTCCACCCACAGGTCGCCATTGACGCCGCGGAAGGTCAGGCCGAAGACGGTGGACCCGATCAGGATGAACACCACGAAGCAGGACAGCTTGGTCGTCGATTCCATCGCCTGCGTCAGCAGCGGCAGCGATATACGTTTGCGCGACAGCGCCATCAAGATCGCACCCACCGCACCCATGGCGCCGCCTTCGGTCGGCGTCGCGACGCCGATGAAGATCGTGCCCAGCACGAGGAAGATCAGACCAAGCGGCGGAATCAGCACGAAGG
>SHNC01000264.1 GCA_004295105.1 Betaproteobacteria bacterium
TCTCGACCGCATTGGCATTGCCGACGTCCAGCAGCCACTTGCGCGTGCCGTCAGAAGAGACCGAGTCGCGCACCGGCAGCGGCGGGCGGATCACCGCGATCTCTTTGAGCTTCGCGCGCAGCGATTTGGCGACGTCGGTCATTGCATCGAAATCGTCGCACCCCTCGTGATGCATCCAGCGCATCACCTGGCGGGCACGAAACGGCTTCTCGCCCAGCCCGGCGAACCAGGCGACGAGACCGTCGACATCGAAGTCGAGCAGATTGACCAGTGCGGTCGCAGCGGAAGTACTCATGCCGGAAACTTCACTGTGGCCAACGGATGATCCTCAATGCAAACGGCCCGTGCGCGCCGCCCGCGGTGCTCTGGCACCGCAGGACACGCGCGACGGGCCGTAGAAATTGACCGTTCAGCGCGAATAAACGTTCATGCCCGGGAAAAAGAAGCCCACTTCCACCGCGGCCGTTTCCGGCGCATCGGAGCCATGCACCGCATTGGCGTCGATGCTGTCGGCGAAGTCGGCGCGGATCGTGCCCTTTTCGGCCTTCTTGGGGTCGGTGGCGCCCATCAGTTCGCGGTTCCTGGCGATGGCGTTCTCGCCTTCGAGGCACTGGATCATCACCGGCCCGGAGGTCATGAAGGACACCAGATCCTTGTAGAACGGACGCTCCTTGTGCACGGCGTAGAACTGGCCGGCTTCCTGCTCGGACAGGTGCACCATCTTCGCGGCGATGATCTTCAGGCCAGCGTCTTCGAAGCGCTGATAGATCTTGCCGATCACGTTCTTGGCGACGGCGTCGGGCTTGATGATGGACAGGGTGCGTTCGATGGCCATGAAAAACTCCGGGCAGTGTTTGGGAAAACGTTGGATTTTAACAGGTTTTGGCGTCCGCCCGTGGACCGGGGCACGACACTGGGCCTCGCCGTTGCGCGGAGCGCTGCCGACGCCGTTTCGGAAGCGCCAACACGGCAGCGCGCCCCAGCCCGCACGACTGCGCGCGCAGGCGGGAACTGCGAGCCTCAGGCGCCGGCGCGGGAGGTCTCGCTGCGGTGTCGCAGCCAGCCGATGAAGAGCGGCATCAGCGACAGCACGATGATGCCGAGGATCACCAGCGACAGGTTGTTCTTGATCACCGGCAGATTGCCGAACCAGTAGCCCGCCATTACCAGCGGCGCCACCCACAGTGCGGCCCCGAGCACGTTGAAGGCGACGAAGCGGCGATAGTCCATCGTTCCCATGCCGGCCACGAAGGGGGCGAAGGTGCGGATGATGGGCATGAAGCGCGCGATGATGATGGTCTTGCCGCCGTGGCGCTCGTAGAACTCATGCGTCTTCTGCAGCGCACGCCGGTTGAAGAAGCGGCTGTCGGGCCACTGCGAGATGCGCCCGCCGAAACGGCGACCGATCGAGTAATTGACCGAATCGCCGAGCACCGCGGCAACGAACAGCACACCGATCAGCATGCCGGGTTCCATGCCGCCGCCGGCAGCGAGGGCGCCCGCGACGAACAGCAGGGAGTCGCCCGGCAGGAAAGGCGTGACGACGAGACCGGTCTCGCAGAACACGATGAGGAACAGGATCGCGTAGATCCAGTTGCCGTAATCCGCCAGCAGTTCGGCGAGATGGCGATCCACGTGCAGCACGAGATCGACGAAGAAAAGCAGGTATTCCATGAAACGTCCGAAGAGAAGGTGCGCGCGATTCTACCCGAGGCCGCAGCCGATCGCCCGGCAGCGATACACGATGACACACCCGACGCCAGCCGCGACACCGACGGGCCCGGCCCCCAGCAACGCGAAACCCGGCACGAGGCCGGGTTTCGCACAGCTTCAGGACCGCTTCCGGGCTACATCATGCCCAGCGTGCGCGGCAGCCACAGGGTCATGGTCGGCCAGTAGGTCACCAGCACCAGGAACACCAGCATCGACAGCAGCCACGGCCACACCGCCACGGTGAGCTCGGTGATGCCCATCTTGGTGATGCCGGAGGCGACATAGAGGTTCAGCCCCACCGGCGGATGGCACATGCCCACCTCCATGTTCACCACCATGATGATGCCGAAGTGCACCGGGTCGATCCCCAGCTTGACCGCGATCGGGAACAGGATGGGCGCCAGGATCAGCACGATCGAGGACGGCTCCATGAAGTTGCCCGCGATCAGCATCAGGATGTTGGCCATGATCAGGAAGCCGATCACCCCCACCCCGGTGCCGATCATGAAGTCGGCCATCTGCTGCGGGATGTTCTCGTGCGTGAGCAGGAAGGAGAACAGCACCGCGTTGGTGATGATGTAGAGCAGCATCGCGCTCATGTTCGCGGAGTTGAGCAGCACCTTGGGCACGTCCTTGAAGCCCAGGTCCTTGTACACGAACACCGCCACGAAGAACGCATACACCGCGCTCATCGCCGCCGCCTCGGTCGGCGTGAAGATGCCGGTGTAGATGCCGCCCATCACCACCACGATCAGGAACAGGCCCCACGCCGAATCCTTGAACGCCTTGGCGCGCTGCCCCCAGCTCGCCTTGGGCTGGCGCGGGTAGCCGAACTTGCGCGCGCGGTACCAGGTGGTCACGCCGAGGAACACCGCCAGCAGCAGGCCCGGCACGACGCCCGCCATGAACAGCGCCCCCACCGAGGTGTTGGTGGATACCGAGTACATCACCATCACGATCGAGGGCGGGATCAGGATGCCCAGCGCTCCCGAGGTGGTGATGACGCCGGCGCCGAACTTGTTCGGGAAGCCCTGCTTCACCATCGCCGGCAGCAGGATGGCGCCGATCGCCACCACGGTGGCCGGGCTCGAGCCCGACACCGCGGCGAACAGCGCGCACGCCATCACGCCACCCAGCCCGAGGCCACCGTACCAGTGCCCCACCATCGAGGTGGCGAAGTTGATCATGCGCCGCGCCACCCCGCCGTGGGTCAGGAAGTTGCCGGCGAGGATGAAGAACGGGATGGCCATGATCTCGAACTTCTCGATGCCGGTGAACAGTTTCAGCGCCACCGACTCGATCGGCACCTGCGTCATCGTGAACAGGAAGGTCAGCACGGTGAGGCCGAGCGAGATCGAGATCGGCATGCCGGTGAGCATCAGCACCAGCAGCAGGACGAAGATGATGGCGGCGCTCATTTGCGGTCTCCTTCGCGATCGTCACGACCTTCACCGATCTGACGGTGCTTGAGGTCGTGCGGATGCAGGTTGTCGCCCATGTCGAGGTAATTCGCGTCGACCGGCAGGTGCTCCTCGTCGATGCCGTCGACGTGGCCGTGGTCGTGGTGCGGCAGCTCGCCGGTGCGGATGAAGCCGACCATCACCTGCAGGAAGCGAAAGCACATCAGGTAGGAGCCGAACGGGATCGCGGCATACACCATCCAGGTGGGCCACTCGAGGTCGGGTGTGGTCGGGCCCTCGTAGAGTTCGCCGGTGTCCATGCCGAGCCAGGTCAGGATCTGGTAGTGCGCCCCGTTCTCCAGCACGAAGGTCGCCCCCAGCGTGCCGACGATGCCGGTGAACAGCGCCCCCGCCGCCAATCCGATGACGACGAAGCGGGCCCGGTTGGCGTCGGAGAGCCGGTTGATCAGCACATCGACGCCGACGTGGATGCCGGTGCGCACGCCGTAGGCGGCGCCGAACTTGGCCATCCACACGAACATGATGATGGTGAGCTCCTGCGCCCAGCCCAGGTTCAGCCCCAGCAGCCAGTCCTGCACCCCCGGGATCGCCATGCCCGAGCCGTAGCGGTGCACCACCGACACGAAGATGATCAGCGTCGCCGCCCCCATCAGGAAGGTGATGAGCCACTCCTCGAGGTGATCGAGAATCTTCAGCATGAAAGCCTCCTGCAGAAAAACGCCCGCGTGTGCGGATGCAACCGGCGGGCGTCGGATGGAGACGAAAGTGGATTACAGCTTGGACGGATCGAAGCCGGTTTCCTTGTAGATGGACTGGATCAGGTCGGCGCCGATGCGCGATTCCATTTTCTTGTGCACCGGAATCAGCGCCTTCTTGAAGGCGAGCCGTTCGGCATCGGTCAGCTTGGTGACCTGGGTCTTGCCCGAGGCGCGGACCGCCTCGAGCGCCTTGTCGTTCTCTTCCTTGGCTATCTTGTTGGCGTACTCGGTGGATTCCTGCATCGCCTTGTCGAGCTGGGTGCGCACGTTGGCGGGCAGGCCGTCCCAGAACTTCTTGTTGGTGATCACCGCATAGCCCAGATAGCCATGATCGGTGAGCGCGAGATATTTCTGCACCTCATGCATCTTCTGCGTGTAGAGATTGGAGATCGGATTCTCGGTGCCATCCACCACGCCGGTCTGCAGCGCCTGGTACACCTCGGAGAAGGCCATCACCTGGGGCAGCGCCTTCAGCTCGCGCATCTGCTCCTCGAGCACCTTGGACGACTGGATGCGCATCTTCTTGCCCTTGAGGTCGTCCGGCGTCTTGATCGGGGTGTTGGCGGAGAAGGATTTGAAGCCGTTGTCCCAGTAGGCCAGGCCCTTGATGCCCTTCGATTCGAGCTTGGCGAAAAGCTGCTTGCCCACCGGCCCGTAGGTCACCTTGTGCAGGTCCTCGTAGCCGTCGAAGATGTAGGGCAGATCGAAGACCTCGAACTCCTTCACGCCCAACGGGCCGAACTTGGCGAGCGATGGCGCGAGCAGTTGTACCGCGCCCAACTGCAGCGCTTCCATTTCTTCCTTGTCCTTGTACAGCGTGCTGTTCGGATAGACCTCGACCTTGACCGCGCCTGCAGTGTATTTTTCCGCGAGTTCCTTGAACTTCTCGGCGCCTTTGCCCTTGCGCGTATCGTTGGCGAC
>SHNC01000188.1 GCA_004295105.1 Betaproteobacteria bacterium
CGGTGAAGTCGCCCACCGCGCGCTTGACCGCGCGCGGCTGGTCGGCGACGCGCTCGAGGCGGATGCCGGCGGGCAACTGCCGGTCGATGCGCACCACCGCCTCGTCGAGCTTGCGACCCAGCTCGATGATGTCGCCGCCCGCCCGCATCGACACCCCGATGCCGAAGGCCTCCGTGCCCTGGAAGCGCAGCCGCTCGCCCGGCGGATCGGCATAGCCGCGCTTCACCTCGGCCACGTCGCCGAGGCGGAATGCCCGTCCGCGCGCGCGGATCACCGTGTCGCGAATCGCCTCGAGATCCTCGAACTGGCCGCTGGGCCGCAGCCAGACGCGCTCTTCCACCGTCTCGAAGAAGCCGGCGCCCGTCTCTGCGTTCTGCGCCTGCAGCGCGGCGACGATGTCGCCGAGCTGCAGGCCGAAGGTGGCGAGCTTGGTGTTGGACAGTTCGATGAACACGCGCTGCGGCTGCTCGCCGAAGAAGCTCACCTTGGCGACGTCGGCCACGCGCAGCAGTTCGCCGCGGATCGCCTCGGCGTGGCGCTTGAGTTCGGCGTGGCCGACGCCCTCGCCGATGAGCGCGAAGATGTTGCCGTAGGTGTCGCCGAACTCGTCGTTGAAGAACGGCCCGCGCACGCCGGTGGGGAAGGTGTGCGCGATGTCGCCGATCTTCTTGCGCACCTGGTACCAGATCTCCGGGATGTCGCGCGACCGCGTCGCGTCCTTCACCACCAGGAAGACGAGGGCTTCGCCCGGCCTCGAGTAGCTGCGCACGACGTCGGTCTGGGCGATCTCCTGCAGCTTCTTCTCGATCTTGTCGGTGACCTGCTGCTCCACCTCGCGCGCGCTGGCGCCCGGCCATTCGGCGCGCACTACCATGACCTTGAAGGTGAACGGCGGATCCTCGGACTGACCCAGCCGGGTGTAGGCGAACAGGCCGATCAGCGTGCTGACGACGAGGAAATAGAGCACCAGCGATCGATGCGCGAGGCCCCATTCGGACAGGTTGAAGCGGTCGCCACCGCCGTGCCCGCTCATCGGCGAATGTCCAGCGACACCGGCGCGGCTTCCTCGACCGGTCGCACGGTCGCGCCCTCGACGAGCTTGTGCACGCCCGCCAGCACCACCCGCGCCTGTGGCGGCAGGCCACTGCGCACGATCACACCGTCCTCGCGCCAGGCGCCCACCTCCACCTCCTGCGGCCGGACCTTGTCCTCCGCATCCACCACCCATACCCGGTTCTGCTCGCCGGCGCGCGTCACCGCGGCCAGCGGCAGCAGCACGCCCTCAGGCGCGGCCATGCTGAATACGACCGTGGCCGTCGCGCCGAGCGGCAGGGCGTCGTCGGCGTTCGGGACGCTGACACGGATCGCATAGGTACGGGTCGCGCTGTCGGCCGCGGGAGAGACCTCGCGCACCCGGGCAGCGTAGGTGCGCCCGCCTGCCATCCATGGGCGCACGGTCGCCTGGGCGCCCGGGGCGAACGCGCGGACGCGATTTTCCGGGACGTGGATCAAGACCTCGCGCTGACCGGGCCGTGCGACCCTCAGCACCGCCTGCCCGGCGGCCACCACCTGGCCCGGCTCGCCCAGTACGGCGGTGACGACACCATCGGCATCGGCCAGCAGACGCGTGTACTCGGCCTGGTTGCCGGCAGTGGCCGCCTGCGCCCGGGCCTGACGCAGGCGCGCCTCGGCCGCCTGCAGCGCGGTGCGCCGCGCATCGAGCGCCGACGCGCTGATGAAGTTGCGCTCCCTGAGTTCGCTCGCGCGCCGGAACTCCGCCTGCGCCAGGGCAAGGTCGGAAGCCGCCGCCGCCTCGGCCGCCGCGGCGGCCGCGACACCGAGGCGGGCATCCTGCGGATCGAGGACGGCAAGCACGTCGCCCGCCTTCACCCTGGCGCCGGCATCGACGCGCCGCTGCACGATCTTGCCGCCGACCCGAAAGCCGAGATCGGTCTCGATGCGCGCACGTACCTCGCCGGTGTAGACCTGCGCGCCGACGTTGGCCTGCGCCCCGGCGATGCTGCGCACGAGCACGGCCTGTGGCGGCAGCGGCTCCGCCGGCGGCCGGGAACATGCCGCCGACAGGACGGCGAGGGAAACGGTAAGCGGAACTGCCCAGCCATGGAAACGCATCGACCCACTCCGACGACACCGGCGCCAGGCGTCGGCGGCGACTCGACTCGCTCCGCTCGCCCGATCAGCGCAAAGCCGGAAGTGTACATGGCCGCGTGACGGCCGGGCGAGGCACGCTCAGCGCGATTCGAGCACCAGCCGGCCGTTGACCGGCTGGATGGGACGACCGTTACGCGGGTACAGGCGCGCGAACACCGCAAGCTGATCGGTGGACATCGACACCGGTTCCTTCATCACCACCCACAGCACGCCTTCGGTGCACGGGGGCTCGGGCAGCGAGCCGATGTACAGGTAGTGCGCGGGACTGGCGGGCAACAGCGCGCCCATGTCGACGGCCGCGGCCGGTGCATGGCTGCGCCCCTTGTCCAGCGGCAGGTTGTTCCACAGCATCTGCAGCGCGGCGTTGGGCTGCCCGCCTGCGGCGAGCAGCACGGCCAGCATCGCCACGTTGCCTTCCGGGTCTCGATGCCTGAGGTGGATCACCATGTCGTGCGCCATGCCGCCGATGCGCTCCTGCGACGGGCGATGCAGGGTGACGTGTTCCAGCAGGTAGCGCCGGCCGCGCACCTCGATGCCCAGAGTTTCGTCCAGATCCACCTGCAGCGTGGTGCCGGTGTCGGTGATGCGGAAGCGAGATGGACGATAGTCGAACTTCACGGGTTCCAGATCGACGCCGACGCCGTCGCGCAGATCGATCGGCGACTGGCGCGTTCCCACCGCGCACAGCTTCCATTCGGGGCGCAGCCGGCCCCAGTTGTCGGGGCCGGTTTCGCCCTGGTAGCTCCAGCCGGCGCCAGGCGCATCGCGCGTGACATGTTGCGCACCCACGGGCATCAGGCGGGGCGCGGGGGCAGGCGTTTCACGTTGCCGCACCAGGGCCGCGAGGCCGGCCTCGTCGAGGGCGCGACGGTTGCGCACCAGCGCGGCGACGGGTGCATCCGCGGCCTGGGGCCTGGCAGCCGACACTGGCGCAGGCGCAGGGCGGACCTCGACCGCAGGCGTCGGGCGCACATCGACCGAGGGAGGGCGGGAGGCCACGGCAAGCGGTTTCGGCTCCGGTTTCGCTTCCGCCCTGGGCGGCGTCTTCACCCCGCTCGACGGGTCGACCCGGACCTCGGTCCTGGCGTCGGCCCTGGACTCGGCGGAACGCTCGGGCGGCGGGGGCAGACCAAGCTTCGGCAAGGGCGGCACGATCGAAGCCTGGGGCTTTTCCGCCTCGGCCGGCCTGATGTCGCCGCTGCGCATGGGCGCCGCTGCCGGATCGCGGGATGGAATCGCGCTGGGACGCGCGCCCAGGTCGCTGCCCGGGATCGGCTCGGGTTTCGATTCCGCGACCGGAGCAGGCCGGGGCGCAGGCTTCGTCGCGGCGGCGGGCGGCGGCTTCGCCTCGGAAGGACGCGCATCGCCCCGGGCGGTCATGGCTCCGGAGGTGGCCTTGACCGCCTCGTCGGCGATCTTCTCGAGATCCTTCGCCGTGGGCGGCCGGCAGACCTCGCGCCACAGGCGCTCGTCGACCGAATCGCGCGTCACCAGCATCGGGGCCTGCTCGGCCACCGCCTCTTCGCGGATGATCTGCTCGCTGGCATTCAGGTACACGCGCTTCACCGTCAGGAAGCTGCGGTTCATGCAGTCGTAACGATTCAGCGCCTTGATCGTCGCATAGCCGGCGCTCGCCGCCTCTTCCGGCGTCAGCACCACCCGGGCCCACGACACCTTGGTGCCGCGGTCGGAGTTGAAGATGCTGGCGCGGTCGATCTCGACCTGGCGATTGCGGTCGCGCACCACCATCTGCCAGTCGGCGGCACAGACGGGCAATGCGGCAGGCAACAGCAGCAGTGCGGCAAACAGGCTGCGGGCGGATTTCATCGGGTCGCGGGGCTCGGGTGCGCTATCGATCATCTTGACGGCAGCGACGCTCGAATCTTGAGCCGTCAACACCCTCGGCGTGATACCGGTCACCGGCTCCGGTCACCTTGCCATGCCGGGGAGCATCCAGTATCGTGCCCTTCTGCCGTTAGGGGTGCCCGCCAATCCGGCGGGCTGAGAAAAACCCTTGGAACCTGATCCGGCTCGCACCGGCGTAGGGAAACGTGTTCATGAGTCGTCCAGCAGCCCCTTCATCCAGCGCCCCGTCCGCGGCCCAGCATGGCATGCGGTCGCGCATTCCCAATGTCGTGTCCATCGCCGGCGTCGATCCGTCGGGCGGTGCCGGCGTGTTCGCCGACCTGAAGACCTTCTCTGCGCTGGGCGCCTACGGTTGCGGCGTGGTCGCGGCGCTCACCGCACAGAACACCCGGGGCGTCACCGGCGTGCACGTGCCGCCGATCGACTTCCTGCGCCTGCAGATCGACACCCTGTTCGCCGACGTCGCACTGCACGCCACCAAGATAGGCATGCTCGGCAGCGCCGAGGTCACCGCTGCCGTCGCCGACCGCCTCGCGCACTGGACGGCAGCCAACGTCGTGCTCGACCCGGTGATGGTGGCCAAGAGCGGCGACAGCCTGCTGGCGAAGAGCGCGATCGCGATGATGCGCGAGGCGCTGTTTCCGCAGGCCTTCCTGATCACGCCCAACCTGCCCGAGGCCGGCGTGCTGCTGGAGCAGCGCGCACCGGAGACAGTCAAGGAAATGTACCGCGCCGCCGAACGCCTGCGCGA
>SHNC01000163.1 GCA_004295105.1 Betaproteobacteria bacterium
GATCACCACCACCCCCGCCTGGGGGCCGCTGATGCGCAAGCGCGCATCGCGGCTGACGGTCGAATGCCTGCCGTGGTGGATGCAGTTGTTCGGCACCCTGATCGGCGCCTCCGCCCCGGCTGCGCAGCATGAAACCGGCCGCTTCTGCGGCATCACCGAAGCGGACCTGCTCGGCACGCAGTCGCTGACCACCATCGCCTGCCGCACCCTGCTCGGCCGCGCACCGGAGCCGGCCGACCTGTTCGCACTCCAGACCCTGGTCGGCATCCTGCTCACCAATGGGCCGGGCACCATCTCGGCACAGGGCGCCAAGGGTGCGGTGTCGGCCGACGGTCCGGAAACGCCACAGCGCGTGCAGCTCAACAAGGCACTCATCGGCTTCCTGACCCACACCGGCTATGCGCACGGCGGCAACGGCTTCGAGGGCGTGAGCTTCCTCCTCGAACAGTTCCGCGACAGCGGCCTGGACGATCCGTCAGCGGCGCACGGCGTCGATCTCGCCGCGATGGCGCAACGCTGCGCCGACGACTATGCGCGCTACAAGGCCGAACGCCGCCAGGCCGGCAGCGGCGACATCCGCAAGATCCCGGGGGTGAACCACCCGGTGTTCAAGGACCGGCCGGTCAACGTCGATCCGCGTGAAGCCTTCATCCGCGAGCTGATGGCCGCGCGCGGCGAGCGCAACGTGTTCCACGACTTCTACCATGCCCTGGTGCAGGCGCTGCACCAGGCGGGCGTGTCGCGCACGGTGTACTGCGTCAACATCGACGCGGTGATCGCCGCCCTGCTGCTGCGGCTGACATGGACGCCGTGGCGCGCCGGGCAGATCGGCGACGATGCGCTGGAATCAGCGGCGTTCACGCTGTTCCTGTACGCGCGCATGCTGGGTTGCGCAGCGGAGATCGACGATCACCTGAACCGCGGACGCAATATGGACACCCGCACACCGGCGTCGAAATGCCGCTTCGTCAGTTGAGCACGCAAGGCGGACCCGCCCGCCGGCGCGGGTTCCGCCACGCGTGCTGACGCTGCACCCCGGGGCCGGCGCCGTGGCGTCCGGCCCTTCTCACTCTTCCAGCCTCGAGTTCATTCTGTTACCGGAGCCCGACATGAACGACACCGCTTCCGCCCCCCGCGGCGAACCGGCCATCCGCACCATCGCCATGCCGGCCGACGCCAACCCCGCCGGCGACATTTTCGGCGGCTGGCTGATGGCGCAGATGGACCTCGCCGCCGGCAATGTCGCCGCGCGCCGCGCGCGCAGCCGCTGCGCCACCATCTCGGTGGACCGCATCACCTTCCTGCGCCCGGTCTACATCGGCGACGAGGTCAGCCTGCATGCCGAGATCGTCCGCGTCGGCCGCACTTCGATGACGATCCAGGTGGAAGCCTGGCGACGCTCGCGCGACGGCGAGGAGCAGGTCAAGGTCACCGACGCCAGCTTCGTCTTCGTCGCCCTCGACCAGGGCGGCCGCCCGCGGGTGATCAACACGCAGCCGGCCACCGGCGGCGGCTGAGCGCCGCGGCGGCCGACCGGGTTCTCATTCGACCCGCATCGCCTCGGCCCAGCGGCGCAGGAATTCGCGCTGCTTGGCCTGGTCCTGATAGGCGAGCAGGCCCGAGCCGATGGTGATCGGGCGAAAGGCGTGGTCCAGGCGCTGGCGCAGCAGTGCCGCCGCGGTGCCGGCGCCCGCGCCGGTGTGGGTGTCGGTGCGGATCGAGAACAGGCCCAGATGCCGCACCAGGATGGACTGGCCGCGTTCGGACAGCAGGTGGTCGAGCCACAGCCGCGCGGCCTCGGGATGGCGTGCGCTGCGGGTGATGAAGGCCACGCGCGACAGCACCAGGGTGTAGTCGCGCGGCCAGATCACGCCGAGCGCGGGATTGCGCTGCGCCCGCGCGCTGGCGTACGAACCGAGCACGTTGTATGCGATCACCACCTTGCCGGCGACGACGCGGTCGAGCATGTCCTCGGTGGCCACGTGGCGCTCCAGGCCGAGCGCGCCCATCAGCCCGGCGAGCTGCCAGAACGCCGTCGGATTGGCCTGCGCATCCTGGCTGTGCAGCAGCAGGCCGAGCCCGGTACGTTCCGGGTCGTAGCTCGCGATGCGGTGGCGGAAGCGGCCCGGTTGCTCGGTGAGCAGCCGGATCAGCGCAGCATGGGTGTCGGGTGCTTCATGCTCGGCGAGGGCGCGCTTGTCGTACACGATGGCGGCAGGCTCGTAGGTGGTGCCGAAGGCTTCGTCCTTCCACACCGCCCAACTGGGCAGCGCTGCTGTCTCGGCCGAGCGATAGGGCTGGGCATGGCCGTCATTGACCAGCTTGACCTGCAGGTCCATCGCCGAACTCCACACCACGTCCGCACGGATCTCGCCGCGCGCGGCCTCGGCGGCGAACTGCCGGTAGAGATCGGCGGAATTCATGTCACGGTAATCGACCCGCACGCCCGGGTGCATCGCCTCGAAGTCGTCGATCAGCGGCTGCACCACGCGCCGGTCGGTCGCGGCGTACACCACGACCACGCCGTCGCGCTGCGCCTGTTGCAGGCCGGGATGCGGATCCGCGCTTCGGGCGCCAAGGGAGCAAAGTCCAAGCAGGGCAATCAGGATCCAGCGCATCGGGCTCACTCCGTTGGTCGCGGTGTCGGGCCCACTGGCCCGGCCGCTGTTTTGCGTCAATAATCCCACGTCCGGCTTTCGAATCACTTTCAAGCTCAACCGCCATGCGCCTGCTGCTCGTCGAAGACCACGCCGACCTCGCCGAATGGGTGGCCAAGACGCTGCGCCACGCCGGCTACGTGCTCGACGTGCTCGAGCGCGGCGACCATGCCGATGCCGCGCTGCGCACGCAGAGCTACGACCTGGTGATTCTCGACCTGTCGCTGCCCGGCATGGACGGACTCGAAGTGTTGCGGCGGCTGCGCGCGCGCGAACAGGGCGCACCCACCCCGGTGCTGGTGCTGACCGCGCGCGGTGCGACCGAGGAGCGGGTGCGTGGCCTCAACCTGGGTGCGGACGATTATCTGGCGAAACCCTTCGATCTCGCCGAACTCGAGGCGCGCATCAAGGCCCTGTTGCGGCGCAGCGGCAACCTGGTGCCCACCGTGCGCATCGGCCGTCTGGAATTCGACACCACCAGCCGCCTGGCCAGTGTCGGCGGCCGGGCGCTGGCGCTGACGCCGCGCGAACTCGCGGTGCTGGAGGCCCTGCTGTCGCGCAGTGGCCGTCCCGTGGCGCGCGAAGCCCTGTTCGAGAAGGTGTTCGACTACGATGCCGATGCGCGCGTCGAGGCGATCGAGATCTACGTCTCGCGCCTGCGCAAGAAACTCGAAGGTTCCGGCGTGGCGATCAACACCCTGCGCGGACTCGGCTACCTGCTGGCGGAGGCGGCCGGCGACTGACCCCCGCCGGCAACCGTGAGCGCCAAGCGATTCAGCCTGCGCCGCCGCATCGGCTGGTGGCTGCTGCCGCCGCTGGTGCTGCTGCTCGGCGTCAATGCGATCTTCGCCTACCGCGGCGCCCTCGAGGCGGTCAATCGGGCCTACGACCGCTCGCTCACCGCGTCGATCAAGTCGGTCGCCGAACGCATTCACTCGCTGGAAGGCGAGATCCAGCTCGACATCCCGTACGCGGCCTTCGAAGGCTTCGAGGACGCGGCGCAGGAGCGCATCTACCACGCGGTGATCGACCCGGCGGGGCGGCTGCTGACCGGTTATGAAGACCTGCGTCCGCCGGAGGCACCGGCCGACACCGGCGAGGTGCGGATCTTCGACAGCCGCTTTCGCGGCCAGGATGTGCGCCTGGGCGCGATGCGCAAGCGCCTCTACGACCCGGCGCTGGAGGGCGGCGATGCGGTCACGATCGTGTTCGCCGAAACCACCGATACCCGGGTCGCTCTCGCCCGCGACCTGTTTCTCGACAGCCTGCGCAGGCAACTCGCGCTGGTCGCGGTCGGCGCGGTGATGGTGCTGATCGCAATCGGCACCGCCTTCCGCCCGCTGCTCGAACTGCGCGACACCATGCGCGCGCGCGCCGAGGAGGATCTGACGCCGGTCGCGGCGGACAAGGTGCCGAGCGAAGTCGGACCGTTGATCGACGCTGTCAACCATCACATGGAACGCCTGTCGGCGATGCTGGTCGCCCGTCGCCGCTTCCTTGCCGACGCCGCGCACCAGATCCGCACGCCGCTGGCGGTGCTGACGACGCAGGCCGAGTACGGCCTGCGTCAGCACGATCAGGAAGAGATGCTGCGCACCTTCGCCAGCCTGCTGCGCAGCATCCGCGCTGCGCGCCGGCTCGCCAACCAGATGCTGACGCTGTCGCGCGCGGAGGCGGTCGATGGCGTCATCGACGAGCGCGCGCCGGTCGATCTCGCCCACCTGATGAAGGACGTGGCGATGGATCTGGTCCCGCTCGCGCTGAAGAAGGGGATCGACCTCGCCTTCGACGGGCCGGACGCAGCCGTCGTCCTCGAGGGCAATGGCGCCATGCTGCGCGAGATGATCGCCAACCTCGTCGACAATGCCATCCGCTACAGCCCGGCCGAGTCACAGATCACGCTGACTCTGTCGCCGCGTGAACACAGCGCGCTGATCCGCGTGTGCGACCAGGGGCCGGGCATCCCCGCAGCCGAGCGCGACAAGGTGTTCGGCCGCTTCTATCGCATCCTCGGCCACGGCGACACCGAAGGCAGCGGCCTGGGGCTCGCGATCGTGCGCGAGATCTGCCTCGCACACGGCGGACGCATCGCGCTCGAGGACGGCAGCGACGGCCACGGCCTGTGCG
>SHNC01000160.1 GCA_004295105.1 Betaproteobacteria bacterium
CCCGCGCACAGGCGGTTACGCGCTACCATGGCGGCCGCGCCGCCTGCGGGTGGACGCCCTTCGTCATCCGACCCGACCTCGCCGTGAATCGTCCGTTCTCCGATCTCCCCCCAGCCCCGACCATCACCGTCGCCCTGTGTCCGCATCCGGTCAGCCCCGCCACCCTGGTGAGTGGCATCCGCTTGTCCGCCCGCGTGCTCAATGACGGCAGCTTCGCGTTTGCCTTCCGGCTGGAGGGCGACGTATCGGGTTTGCGGGTGCCGGCGCCACAGCCGCCCGCCGCTGCCGACGACCTGTGGAAGCACACCTGCGTCGAGGTCTTCGTCGGCGTGCCGGGTGAAGAAGCCTACCGCGAATTCAACTTTTCGCCGTCCGGGCAGTGGGCCGCGTATGCGTTCAGCGCCTATCGCGTGCGCGACGCAGCGAACGATCCGCGCATCACGCCGCAGATCGTGTTTCAGCAGGAAGCGAACGGTCTCGGCCTGGACGTGGTGCTGCCCGCCGCTGCCCTGCCCCCCTGCGAGCCGGGCACCAGCCTGCCGGTGGGCGTGTCTGCGGTGGTCGAGACCGCCGACGGCGGGCTCGCCTACTGGGCGCTGCACCACGCCTCGCCCATGCCCGATTTCCACCAGCGTGGCAGCTTCGCGATGGTCATGACCACGCCGCAAACCAGAGGCTGAGCGGCCGTGCCCACCTCAGTGCAATTCGGCCTCGACCGCCTGCTCGACGACGCCGAGCTGCGCCGGCCACTCGTCGGCCGGCGCGTCGCCCTGCTCGCCCACCCGGCCTCGGTCACCCGCGACCTGACGCACTCGCTCGATGCCCTCGCCGCGCTGCCCGACATCCGCCTGACCGCCGCCTTCGGCCCCCAGCACGGCCTGCGCGGCGACAAGCAGGACAACATGGTGGAATCGCCCGATTTCGTCGACCCGCAGCACCGCATCCCGGTGTTCAGCCTGTACGGCGACGTGCGCCGCCCCACCGCGGCGATGCTGGACAGCTTCGATGTGCTGCTGGTCGACTTGCAGGACCTCGGCTGCCGCATCTACACCTTCATCACCACGCTGCGCTACGTGCTCGAAGAGGCGGCGAAGCTCGGCAAGTCGGTGTGGGTGCTCGACCGCCCCAACCCCGCAGGCCGCCCGGTGGAAGGCACGACCTTGCGCGCCGGCTGGGAGAGCTTCGTCGGCGCCGGCCCGCTGCCGATGCGCCATGGCCTCACCATGGGGGAGCTGGCGCGCTGGTTCGTCTCCACGCTGAAGCTCGAGGTCGATTGCCAAGTCGTCGCGATGCGGGGCTGGCGGCCGGACCTGGCCCCCGGCTGCGGCTGGCCGCTGGGCGAGCGCACCTGGATCAACCCCAGCCCGAACGCCCCCAACCTGTCGATGGCACGCTGCTACGCCGGTACGGTGATGCTGGAAGGTACGACCCTGAGCGAAGGTCGCGGCACCACCCGCCCGCTCGAACTGTTCGGCGCCCCTGACATCGACGCGCGCGCGGTCATCGCCGAGATGCGCCACCTCGCACCGCAATGGCTGCAGGGCTGCGTGCTGCGCGAGTGCTGGTTCGAACCCACCTTCCACAAGCACGCCGGCAAGCTGTGTCACGGCGTGCAGATCCACGTCGAAGACCCCGCCCACTACGACCACGCCACGTTCCGCCCGTGGCGCCTGCAGGCACTGGCCTTCAAGGCGATCCGCCGGCTGCAGCCGGACTACCCGCTGTGGCGCGACTTCGCTTACGAATATGAGCATGGGCGGCTGGCGATCGACCTGATCAACGGTAGCGAGTTGCTGCGGGCGTGGGTGGATGACCTCGATGCCCCGCCGGACGATCTCGACGCCCTGGCGTGCCCCGACGAGGCGGCATGGGGCGAGGAGCGAAGGGAGTTTCTGCTGTATCGCTGAACGGGGCCTTGCCCACCGTGAGGGGTGATCATCGAACTGGAAGGCCAGTAGCGCGTCTTGCAAGAGGCGCTCAGCGCCTCGCCCCTTCCGCCATTACCGCCAACGTAGTAAAAGGAAGCGGCCTCACCTTCCACGCCGCCCGACTCCCGCCGATGAGCAAACACGCCCTTCAGATCTTCGCCTGCAACGCCAGCCGCGACCTTGCCACCGAAATCTGCGCCCGTCTCGGGCGGCGCCTCGGCCAGCTCGACATCTCGCGCTTCACCAACGACAACCTGCGCGTTCAGATCGGCGACAACGTGCGCGAGCGCGACGTCTATGTGGTGCAATCCTTCACCGAGCCGGTGAGCGATCACATCATGGAGCTGCTGATCACCCTCGATGCGCTGCGCAGCGCATCGGCGCAGCGCATCACCGCGGTGATCCCCTACTACTCGTATGCGCGCTCGGACAAGAAGGACGCACCGCGCATCTCGATCACCGGCCGCCTGATCGCCGACATGCTGAAGACCGCCGGCGCCCACCGCGTGCTGACGATGGACCTGCACGCCGACCAGGTGCATGGCTTCTTCAGCGTGCCGGTGGACCACCTGACTGCCATTCCGACCCTCTCCGAACACTTCCGTAACCACTACGACCTGTCGAACATGGTCGCAGTGGCCACCGATGCCGGCGGCGCCAAGCGCGTCGGCCGCTTCTCCGAGCGGCTGGGCATTCCGATGGCGATCATCGACAAGCGTCGCGTGAACGACACCGAGGTGAAGCACGGCGAAGTCGTGGGCGACGTGCGCGGCCGCGACGCGGTGATCTTCGACGACGAGATCTCCACCGCCGGCACGCTGGTGTCGTCGGCTGAAACCCTGCGCGCCGCCGGCGCCCGCAGCGTGCATGCCGGTGCCACCCACGGCGTGCTGTGCGGCCCGGCCATCGAGCGCCTGCGCGACGCGGCGATCGATTCGGTGGTAGTCAGCAACACCGTGCATGTGCCGCCCGCCAAGCGGATCGACAAGATCACGACGCTGAGCGTGGCGCCGCTGTTCGCATCGGCGATCGAGCGCATCCACAGCGGCGAAAGCGTGGGCGCCCTGTTCGAATGAGGTGAAGGCCGCGCACCCGGACGAACACAGCCCGGCCGCGGATGTTCAGTTGACGACGCTCAGTTGAGAATGAACTCGGCATCGGGCTGCGGAACCGGCGGCAACGGGTCGCCGAGCAGTTCGCGCAGGCTGGCATCGATGCCGGCGACGATGGCGTCGAGGGCGAGGTCGTTGGGCATCGTGCCGAACGGCTCCTCGATCTCGTCGCTCAGCGCCTCGAGTGCGAAGAAAGTGTAGGACACGAAGGCGACGACCAGCGGCGTCATCCAGCCGATGGTATCCACCAGACCGAATGGCAGCAGCATGCAGTAGAAGTACGAGCTGCGATGCAGGATCACCGAATAGGTGAAGGGCAGCGGCGTGTTGGCGATGCGTTCGCAGCCGCCGAGCGCGGCGGAGAGCGCATCGAGCGACTGCTCCATGTGCTGTGCCAGCATCGGCGTCAGTTGGCCGCCGTCGCGCACGCCGCGCAGCCACTGCCCCAGCCACAGCAGCACCAGCGCGGGGGCGAAGCGTGCCACCGTCACGCGCTCGACGACTGCTGCGGGCAACAGGCCGTCGAGCTGGTCATGACGCGGTCGGCCGCGCAACTGGTTGCGCATGGTGGTGGCGAAGCCAATCAGGCCGAGCACGAACGGGCGCGCATCGACCCCGCTGCCGGTCAGGCTCAAGGCATGTCGCGCGAGATTGCGCGCCTCGACCAGCACGGCGCCCCAGAACTTTCTCGCCTCCCAGTAGCGGTCATAGCTCGCGTTGATGCGAAAGCCGAGAAAGATTGCCAGCGCCACGCCCATCAGCGAAAAGGGGGCGGAGGTCAGCGTAACCTTCCAGTGAAAAAGCTGTCCGTGCGCCAGCACCACCGCGCACGCAAGCGCGAACACGAACAGTTGCTGCGACAGGATGCGCCGCAGCAGCGAACCACGGCGGACGAAGAGCAGGCGAATCCAGTGGGGACGGGGGCGGACGATCACTTCGAGAGGGCACCTGTAGGGGCCGTGACACGGCGGATTGCGGGATTCTGACAGGCCCGCACGCTTCCAGAAAACTTGATTGCAGAAAGCAACAAAGCGCTCCGTTCCTGATCTAGCGCAAGGATAAGTTGCATTCGGCTACTAGAATCGCGCCTTCCGGCCCCGTTGCATCGACGGCACAAGAACAGAACCCGCCCCCGCGGCGGACCCGTCGATGCGGTGGTTTGCCTCTCCCGGGAGACAGTCGGCAAGCCCCGGATCTCGTCGCAATTCTGGGAGATTCGCGTGAAATCCAAACTCGTGTGGTTGCTCGTCGCCCTCGTCGGCGCGGCGGGCTTTGCCATGCTCGCCCTCAGCCGGGGCGAACATGTGAATGCAGTGTGGCTGGTGCTGGCGGCAGTGTCCTGCTATGCCATTTCCTATCGTTTCTACAGCAAGTTCATCGCCGAGAAGGTGTTCGAGCTCGACGACCGGCGCCTGACGCCGGCCGAGCGCTACAACGACGGCCTGGACTACGTGCCGACCAACAAGTGGGTGCTGTTCGGCCACCATTTCGCTGCCATTGCCGGCGCCGGCCCGCTGGTCGGCCCCATCCTGGCGGCGCAGATGGGTTTCCTGCCGGGCACGATCTGGATCCTGGTCGGCGTGATGCTGGCCGGCGCGGTGCAGGACTTCCTCGTGCTGTTCATCTCGACGCGCCGCGACGGCCGCTCGCTGGGCGAGATGGCCA
>SHNC01000035.1 GCA_004295105.1 Betaproteobacteria bacterium
CAGCAGCGACAGCGAACCGTCGAAATTCTCCTGCACCGGGTCGACGAAGTTGAAGGCCTCGGTGATGTCGATGTCCGGATTTTCGGCCTGCAGGCGCGCGAGCTCGGCGCGCACGCCCTTGGCCACCTCGACCTCGCCTGCGCCGCGGCTGCGGGTGATCTCGAAGCCCACCACCGGACGGCCATCGAGCAGGGCCGCGGAGCGACGTTCGGCGACGGTGTCGCTCACGGCGGCGAGCTGGTCCAGGCGGACGCGGCGGCCGTCGGACAGCGTGATCTCCATCGCCGCCAGCTCTTCGGCCGAGCGCACGGTAGCGATGGTGCGCACCGACTGCTCGATGCCGCCGATGTCGGCGCGCCCGCCGGCCGCCTCCTGCTGGATCCGACGAAGCTGGCGAGAGATGTCAGCCGCGCTCGCCCTCAAGGCAAGCAGGCGTGCCGGGTCCAGTTCCACCCGCAGTTCGCGGCTGACGCCGCCGACGCGCGCGACCGCTCCGACGCCGGCCACACTGAGCATGCGCTTGGCGACGGCGTTGTCGATGAACCAGGACAGCGCCTCGTCGTCCATGCGCCCGGACGCCACCGTGTAGGTGAGGATGGGTGCCCCGGAGACGTTCAGGCGCGATACCACCGGGTCGCGCAAGTCGCCGGGCAGGTCCGAGCGGATGCGCGATACCGCATCGCGGACGTCGTCGACGGCCTCCTGGGTCGGCTTTTCGAGGCGGAATTCGGTCGTGACGGTGGCGAGGCCGTCCTGTACCTTGGTGTAGATGTGCTTGACGCCCTGCACGGTGGCGATGGAGTTCTCGAGCTTGCGTGCCACCTCGGTTTCGAGCTGGGTGGGTGCGGCGCCGGGCAGCGACGCCGTCACCACCACGGTGGGCAGGTCAATGTCGGGGAACTGCTGGATCTTCATCACGCGAAAGCCGATGAGACCGAGCACGGTCAGCAGCAGGAACAGCAGGATCGACGGAATGGGGTTCCGGATCGACCATGCGGAAACGTTCATCGCGTCGTGGTCCCCGTGGCGGAGGGGCCCGCCGTCACGCGCACGAGATCACCATCGGCGAGGAAGCCGACGCCGCTGGCGACGACGCGCGCGTCGGGGGGCAGCCCGTCGCCGATCTCGATGCGCTCATCGAGCCGGCGCCCGGCCTTGACCTTCGTCTGAATCACGCGAGCCTCGCCGGCTTCGACCGGCGCCTCGAGGCGGAACACATAGGCGAAGCCGTCGCGCAGCAGCACGGCCGATTGAGGCAGGGTGAGCACGCCGTCGCGGCCGAGCTCGAATTCACCCCGCGCGAACATGCCTGCCAGAACCGAGCGGCGCTTGGGCCCCGGCTGCAGATCGACGTAAACGATGCCGTTGCGCGTGCCGCGGTCGACGATGGGCGCCACCGTCCGCACGCGGCCTTCGACCCGCGTACCGTCGGGGGCCGTCAGCGTGGCCCGCGTGCCGGGCGCGAGCTGGCCCAGCGCGGCCTCGGGTACTTCCGCGCGCCATTCCAGACGACCGCCCCGAATCAGCCGGAACAGCGGCTGGCCGGTCTGCGCCAGAGATCCGACCGTCGCCGAGCGCGCCGCAATGATGCCGTCGTCGGGGGCCACCACCCTCGTCTGTGCCAGGCGTACCTTGTCCGCCTGCACCTTCGACTTCGCTGCCTGCAGGCGTGCCGTGGCCGTCTGCTCGGCACTCAGGTACTGGCGGATCTGCTGCTCGCTCATGGCGCCGCTGCCGCGCAACTGGCGCGCCCGTTCGGCATTCGCGCGGGCCTCCGACAGCGCCGCGTCGGCTTCGGCCACCGCCGCCGTCGACTGGGCGAGTTCGGCCGCGACCGTGTCGTCGGCGATGCTGGCGAGCAACTGACCCTTGCGAACCTGGTCGCCGACATCCGCGTTGACCGCCGTCAGGCGGTAGTTTCCGATCTCGGCGCCGATCACCGCCTCCTGCCATGCCGAGATGTCGCCGGTGGCGGGCAGCGTGCGCGGCCAGTTGGCTTTCTGTGGCGTCGTGACGGCGACCGTCAGGGCCGGTCGCGCGCGTCTCGCCGCGGGTGCGCCGGTGTCCGCCGCGAAGGCTCCGATCGCACCCGGGAAGGCGACGGCGACCATTGCGACCCTGGCCAGCAGTCGTACGGGCCGGCGCCGACCTATTTGCTGCACTGCAGTTGCCCCGTGTTCACGACCACTGCGCAGTTCAGGATGCCGCACTGGCAGTGCCGGATCACCACTGGCGAGCTGTCGCTGCCGATGTTGACGCCGCGCGAGCACACGCATTCGGTGGGCATGGGACTGGGTTGCGCGTGCGCCGTCGCCGGAGACAGCGACGAGACCAGCGCGCCGGTGCCGATCGATGCAAAGGCAGCAAGCATGGCCGGCCAGAAGAGGGATTTCACGCGCATGGCTGGCTCCTCGGTCGATGGCGCTCTGGTGACCCCAGGCGTCGCCGCTTACTCGGGCAGCGCGATTCTGCCGTCGGTGCTGAACTGATAGTCGTGGAACACGTGCTCTGCCGTCAGGATCTGGTAGTTGCCGTTTTCCAGGCGTCGCGAGGTGTCCTTGAGTCGGTAGGTGTAGTGGCCGCAGGTCCAGCAGTCGAAGTTGCGCATGTGGGTGCACAGGCAGGTCTTGTCCCATACCTTGACCTTCTTCGCATCCGGGTGTGCGGCCACTTCGCGGTTGTAGGCTTCGATGTACTGGCAGTTGCCGGTCGAATCGAGCAGGTAGCCATAGGCTTCGCAATTGGGGCGGATGCCGCTGCCGATCGCCGGGCTGCTTTTCAGCATGCGCATCGGGTAGCCGGTGGGGGAGATCTGGTTGACCTCGATCTCCTCCTCGTGGGCCTTGAAATAATGCTGCTGCACGTCCTCGGGCAGGCCGCATTCGTGCGTGACGGTGAAGCGCGTGGCCACCTGCACGGCCGCTGCGCCCAGCTCGAGGAAATTCACCGCATCGCTGCCGGTGAAGATGCCGCCGGCGGGGATCAGCGGGATGTCGAGCTGCTCGGCCTTCAGCCAGTCGCGGATCTCGATCACGATCGTCGCCAGGTCGTAGTTCGCCCAGTCCATGCCGAAGCCGAGATGGCCGCCGGCAAGGGGGCCTTCGACGACGACGTAGTCGGGCAGTCGGTTGGTGCGCCCGTTCTTCTTCAGGAAGAGCTGCAGCGCACGCAGCGAGGACACGATGATGCCGAGCTTGACGTCCCGGAAACGGGGGTGGTCCTGCATCAGCGCAAACGAGCCGAGGTGCAGGCCGGCCGCCAGCGTGATGCCGTCGATGCCATTGTCCATCGCGGCGAGCAGGCGCGCCCGAAGGGTTTCCTTCGGGCTGTTCATCGTCAGCTTCTCCATGCAGTTGATGAAGATCAGGCCGTTGCCGCGCTTCGCCTCCATGGTGCGCCTGACGTGCGTGGCCGTGGCCTCCGCCACCAGTCCGAGATCGAACTGGACGACCGACTTGTCGGAGTTCTCGACGTTGAACTTGTACTGCCTGAGCTTGTTCTTGACATACCTGGTGTTGTACCGACGGTCGGACACGGTGGGCAGCATTGCGTCCGAGATGTGCCCGATGCCGCCCAGGCGTGCCGCCTCGAGGGACAGCTCTGCGGTCGAGATGTCGACCCCCATGCCGCCCACCATGATGGGCACCAGCTCCGTGGTGCCGAACCGAAGGCGGAAATCGTCTACGCGCTTCATCGCATCTGTGTCCATTCTGTGGCAGTCCGCCATTATCGCTCGACCGGCCCCTTTGATGGTGCGCGGCAAGCGTGATTTGCGACCGCCAGGCGACTATTTTTCGGCGCGGGTGCGGTCGTCTTTCGTGGTCCGGACCTCAGGCCACCGCCAGGCGCCACAGCGAGGTAAGTTCGCGCACACGTGCCGCGTGCAGCGGGTCGGTCTCGTCGCTGGCGCGCGGATGGCGCGGGCGCGCATCCAGTCGCGCGAGGACACGCAGTCCGGCCTGAGCGATCCAGTCGAGCAGGGTGTCGCGCGTGCGCAAGCCCAGATGCTCGGCGAGGTCCGACAGGATCAGCCAGCCTTCGCCGCCGGCGGTGAGGTGGGCGGCAAGCCCGGCAAGAAAGCCCCTCAACATGCGGCTGTCGGGGTCGTATACCGCTCGCTCGACCGGCGATGTGGGCCGTGCGGGCAGCCAGGGCGGGTTGCACACGACGAGTGGCGCGCGGCCCTCGGGGAAAAGGTCGGTCTGCACCAGCTCGACGCCGTCCAGCAGGCCGAGCTGTGTCAGGTTCGCGCGCGCGCAGGCGAGCGCGCGCTCGTCCTGGTCGGTGGCGACCACGCGCGCGACGCCGCGGCGGGCGAGCATCGCCGCCAGCACACCACTGCCGGTGCCAATGTCGAACGCCAGCACCTCGCACGGCAGCGGCGCGGCGGCGACGAGGTCGACATACTCCCCGCGCACCGGCGAGAACACACCGTACCAGGGGTGGATGCGGCCGCCCAGCGCGGGAACCTCTACCCCCTTGCGGCGCCACTCATGGGCGCCGATGAGCCCGAGCAGTTCGCGCAGCGAGGCGACGCAGGGCTGGCCGTCGCTCTCCCAGACCTCGGCACAGGCTGCGCGCGCATCGGGCGCGCGGCGCAGCGGGATGCCGAAATCTGC
>SHNC01000281.1 GCA_004295105.1 Betaproteobacteria bacterium
AGCGCGCTTCGGTGTCGGGCGGGAATTGCTCCTGCTCGATCTGCTGCTCGAGCACGTACATCAGGTGCACCGGGTTGGCGGCGACCTCGCGGTGGTCGAAGTTGAACACCTTGGACAGCACCTTGAAGGCGAAGCGGGTGGACAGCCCGGTCATGCCCTCATCGACGCCGGCGTAGTCGCGATACTCCTGGTAGCTCTTGGCCTTCGGATCGGTGTCCTTGAGGTTCTCGCCGTCATACACGCGCATCTTGGAGAAGATGCTGGAGTTCTCGGGCTCCTTCAGGCGCGACAGCACCGAGAACTGCGACATCATCTTCAGCGTGTCCGGGGCGCAGGGCGCTTCCGACAGTGAGCTGTGCACGAGCAGTTTCTCGTAGATGCGGATCTCGTCCGACACGCGCAGGCAATAGGGCACCTTGACCGTGTAGATGCGGTCGAGGAAGGCCTCGTTGTTCTTGTTGTTCTTGAAGGCGACCCACTCGGATTCGTTGGAGTGCGCCATCACGATGCCGTCGAACGGGATCGCGCCGAAGCCTTCGGTGCCCTTGTAGTTGCCTTCCTGGGTCGCGGTCAGCAGTGGGTGCAGCACCTTGATCGGCGCCTTGAACATCTCGACGAATTCCAGCAGGCCGCGGTTGGCCAGGCACAGGCCGCCCGAGTAGCTGTAGGCGTCCGGGTCGTCCTGCGAATATTGCTCGAGCTTGCGGATGTCGATCTTGCCGACCAGCGAGGAAATGTCCTGGTTGTTCTCGTCGCCCGGCTCGGTCTTGGCCACTGCGGTCTGCTTGAGCACCGAGGGGGTCAGCTTGACCACGCGGAATTTGGTGATGTCGCCGCCGAACTCGTTCAGGCGCTTGACCGCCCAGGGGCTCATGATGTTGTTGAGGTAGCGGCGCGGAATGCCGTAGTCCTCTTCCAGGATGCGGCCGTCCTCATTGACATCGAAGAGGCCCAGCGGCGACTCGTTAACCGGCGAACCCTTGATCGCGTAGAAGGGCACCTTCTCGATCAGGCTCTTGAGCTTCTCGGCGAGCGAGGACTTGCCGCCGCCCACCGGGCCGAGCAGGTAGAGGATCTGCTTCTTCTCTTCCAGCCCCTGCGCGGCATGGCGGAAGTAGGACACGATGTGCTCGATGACCTCTTCCATGCCGTAGAAGTCACGGAAGGCGGGGTAGATCTTGAGCACCTTGTTGGAAAAAATGCGCGACAGCCGCGGGTCGAGCCGGGTGTCGACGAGCTCCGGTTCGCCGATGGCCATCAGCATGCGCTCGGCGGCCGTGGCATAGGCCGTGCGGTCGCTGCGGCAGAGTTCGAGATAGTCCTGCAGGGACATCTCTTCCTCTCGGGCAGCTTCGTAACGAGCCTGATAGGCATTGAAGATGGTCATGGCAATGTCTCCTTGCTTGGGGGCCGCTTGGCGGCTCGAAGAATTATTTGCTGCGGTCGCGAACGGAAGCGCGGCGCCACCCGGTCTGCGTGCCTGCATGTTCCGAGTCTGACGCTGAGAGACTCCGCGCAGGCGCGAGTTCCGTCTGATTTTGTGCTTTTTTGCATACTCCGGAGCATGTTTTTCACCATCTCCCACGCTGGAAGGAACGGCCGGCGCCTGTGCTAGAATGCAAAGTTTCTTCAAACGTGTTCGCGGTGGATTGACGCTGGAAGCCTTCCGCTTTCGGCGTAGATTACGCCTCCGGGAACGGATTTTTTTGACTTGTCAGGATCGACCTAATGCAGACCAACCAGGAAGCCAAGAGCGCGCTGGAGCGCCGCATCGACATGTCCGTGGCGCTGGCGGACATCGAAAGGGAAGTGGATGCGCGTCTCAAGCGCATGGCTCGCACCGTCAAGATGGCCGGTTTCCGCCCGGGCAAGGTGCCGTTGAAGATCGTTGCCCAGACGCATGGTCCGCAGGCGCGCTCCGAGGCGATCGGTGCGGCGGTGGAGAAGGCCTTCGGCGAGCAGGTGCGTGAGCAGAATCTGCGCGTCGCGGGCTATCCGCGCATCGAGCCGAAGGAAGCTGCGAGCACCGAAGTGCTGGAATTCAGTGCGGTGTTCGAGGTCTATCCGGAAGTGGTGCCCGGCGATCTCGCCGGCCAGAAGATCGAGCGCCCGGCTCTGGATGTGACCGACGCCGAGGTCGACAAGACCATCGAGGTGCTGCGCAAGCAACGCACGACATTCGTTACGGCTGACCGCTCCGCCGCCGAGGGCGACCGGGCGGTGATCGACTTCGCTGGTCGCAAGGATGGCGAACTTTTCGAAGGTGGCTCCGGGCAGGACTTTCCGTTCGTGATCGGCGCCGGCTCGATGCTGAAGGACTTCGAGAATGCAGTGATCGGTCTGAAGGCGGGTGACACCAAGACCTTCGACATGACCTTCCCGGAGGATTATCACGCCAAGAACCTGGCAGGCCAGGCGGTGCAGTTCGAGATCACCGTGAAGGCAGTCGAGGCACCGGTGCTGCCGGAAGTGAACAGCGACTTTGCCAAGGCCCTCGGCGTTGCCGACGGGGATGTGGGCAAGTTGCGCGAGGAAGTGAAGACGAACCTGGAACGCGAAGTCAAGCGCCGCATCCAGGCCAAGGTCAAGGAGCAGGTGATGGAAGCGCTGCTCGCGGTGACGCCGATCGAGGTACCGAAGGCGCTGGTCGACGCAGAAGCGGGGCAACTCGCCAACAACGCGCGCCGCGACCTCGAGATGCGCGGGCTGAAGACGAAGGACATTCCCGTCGAGGCCGCATGGTTCGCCGACCAGGCCGAGCGACGGGTGAAGCTGGGCCTGATCATGGCCGAGATCGTCAAGGCCAATGAACTGCATGCGAAGCCTGAGCAGGTCCGCGGTCTGATCGAGGAGATGGCTCAGAGTTACGAAGACCCGGCCGAACTGGTACGCTGGTATTACGCGCAGCAGGACCGTCTGGCACAGGCCGAGTCCGTCGTGATCGAGGACAACGTGGTGGCGTGGGTGTGCGAGAAGGCCGAAACGACCGACAAGTCGATTGCGTTTGACGAACTGATGGGCAACGCGGCCTGATGCCGCAAAGGGTCTGACGAATGATGCAAGGAACACCACAGCACGGTAGCGACTGGAACCCGGTCGGTCTCGGCCTCGTACCGATGGTGGTCGAACAGAGCGGTCGCGGCGAGCGCGCCTATGACATCTATTCGCGCCTACTGAAGGAGCGGGTGGTGTTCCTCGTCGGCCCTGTCAACGACGTGACGGCCAACCTGATCGTCGCGCAGTTGCTTTTCCTCGAGTCAGAGAATCCCGACAAGGATATCTATTTCTACATCAACTCTCCGGGCGGTTCGGTGACGGCGGGCATGGCGATCTACGACACCATGCAGTTCATCAAGCCCCACGTCAGCACCTTGTGCATCGGCCAGGCGGCCAGCATGGGCGCATTTCTGCTGGCAGCGGGCGAGAAGGGCAAGCGTTACTGTCTGCCCAATTCGCGCGTGATGATCCACCAGCCCCTGGGCGGCTTCCAGGGGCAGGCGTCGGACATCGAGATCCACGCCCGCGAGATCCTCTACCTGCGCGAGCGGCTCAACAGCATGCTGGCCAAGCACACCGGCCAGACGATCGAGCAGATCGAGAAGGACACCGATCGCGACAACTTCATGTCTGCCACAGCGGCCGTCGAGTACGGGCTGATCGACAAGGTGCTGAACAGCCGCGCCGACACCTGATCCGGGAGAACAGACCATGTCGGACAAGAAAGGGAGCGCCGAGAAGCTGCTCTACTGCTCCTTCTGCGGCAAGAGCCAGCATGAGGTCCGCAAGTTGATTGCCGGCCCGTCGGTGTTCATCTGCGATGAATGCATCGAGCTGTGCAACGACATCATCCGCGACGAGATCGGGGCTGGTGCCGAGGTCGAAGGCGTGAAGGGCGACCTGCCTACGCCGCGCGAAATCTGCGAGATCCTCGACCAATACGTCATCGGACAGGCACTCGCGAAGCGCAGCCTGTCGGTCGCGGTATACAACCATTACAAGCGCTTGCGCCATCTGTCGGGCAAGCAGGACGACGTCGAACTGTCCAAGAGCAACATCCTGCTCATCGGGCCGACCGGCTCGGGCAAGACGCTGCTCGCGCAGACGCTGGCACGGTTGCTCAACGTTCCGTTCGTGATGGCCGATGCGACGACCCTCACCGAAGCGGGCTATGTTGGCGAGGACGTCGAGAACATCATCCAGAAGCTGCTGCAGAAGTGCGACTACGACGTCGAGAAGGCGCAGCAGGGCATCGTGTACATCGACGAGATCGACAAGATCTCGCGCAAGGCCGACAACCCCTCCATCACGCGCGACGTGTCGGGTGAGGGCGTGCAGCAGGCACTGCTCAAGCTCATCGAAGGGACGGTCGCCTCCATCCCGCCGCAGGGCGGACGCAAGCATCCGAATCAGGACTTCATCCAGGTCGACACGACCAACGTGCTGTTCGTCTGCGGTGGCGCATTCGACGGGCTGGAGAAGGTGATCCGCAACCGCACCGAGAAGGTCGGCATCGGTTTCGGTGCCGAGGTGAAGAGCCGCGATGCCAGCAGCCTCACCGACACCTTCCGCCAGGTCGAACCGGAAGACCTGATCAAGTTCGGCCTGATC
>SHNC01000074.1 GCA_004295105.1 Betaproteobacteria bacterium
GCAGCGAATTCCTGGTCGATTGGGTGGAGTTCCAGGTGCAGACGCCACTGGTCGGCATCGCGACGCAGCCGGAGGTGTGAGGATGTCGGCAGTTTTTACAGCGCGGCCGATGATGGTGCTCAAGTCATTGAAGATGCGATGAAAAATGGCCTGGCTTGGATATTGCTAGAGTTGTACTACCGACCATTGCGCAGAGTTCAGGGGAGTCCTCATGCTGTCAGTTCGATCACTCCGTCGCGGCTTCATTGCCAGCTTGTCGGCGGCCAGCCTGCTGGTCGCTGCATCGTCCGCCAATGCGGCGGTGCTGGTGAGCCAGCCGTTCGTCGATGGAGGCGCGAGCTTCCTGTCCAATCGCGGCGGTGGCTTCGAGAATGCCGACTCGTTCGTGCTCGGCGCGGCGTCGACGGTCACCTCCATCGTCTGGTGGGGCACCAGCGATGACAACGGCACGGACCCGTTCTCGGTGCGGCTGGCGTCCACGCTGGCAGGGCTGGCGACGGATCTCGCAGGAACGGTGGCACGCAGTGCCGCACCGGTCGGTTCGGACGGCGATCCGCCTGACATCTTCCGCTTCGAACTGACCTTGACGGCGCCGCTCATGCTGGCGGCAGGGGAGCACTTCCTTTCGGTGGCGCGAGACGACATCGACTGGCTGTGGACGGAAGGAACGGGGGGCGATGGTTCGAGCTGGTACATCGACGCCAATGGCGACTGGACGAGCGAACCACCGGATCTCTCGCTGGAGATCATCGGCGAGCGCCAGCAGGCCGTTCCCGAACCGGATACGCTCGCGCTGCTCGGCCTGGCCGGTGTCGGCGCCGCGCTGGCCGGCCGTCGGCGCAAGTCCGTGCGCGCTTGAACGATGCTGCGCTGCGGTTGAGCGCGTAACGAGGAGCAAGGTCAAGCGCCTCGACTTCGGTCCCATCCCAACCAGGCAGTGGCCGCGCCGCTGAGGCGAACCCGAGAGGTCCGCTTCAGCGGCATTTTTTTCGGGTCAGGGTGTGGTCAGCAGGAAGGCATCGAACGCCGCAGCGCTCATCGGTGCTCCGAACAAGGGGCCCTGCTGCAGGTGGCAGTCGAGCGCACACAGGAAGGCCTGCTGCGCTTCGTCCTCGACGCCGCGGGCGAACACTTCGAGTCCCAGTGGTGCGGCCATGCTGGCAATCGCCTCGACGATGGCTTCGTCCTGTTCACGCCGGCCGACACCGCGCACGAGTCCGGGAGCCAGCTTGAGTGCGCGCAAGGGGTGGCGCTTGAGCCGCGGGATCGAACACAGGCCGCGGCCGAAATCATCGATCGCCAGCCGCACGCCCTGTGCCGCCAGCGCCTGCAGCGTTCCGGCCAGCGTCGGGGAGTCTTCCTCCAGGACCTGCTCATCCAGATCGAGCTCCAGGCAATCCGGTGGCAGGGCGCTGGCAGCCAGGGCCGCTGCCACGCCCTGCAGCAGATCGCCCTGACGGACGTGCTCGGTGGCGATGTTGACCGTCACCATGATCGATCGCCCGTGCGTCTTCGGCCAGTTGCTTGCATGGCGGCAGGCGGCCTGCAGCACCCAGTCGCCCAGCCGCGCGATCAGGCCGCCATCGCGCACTGCGCCGATGAAGCGACCGTAGGGGATCTGGCCGAGCTGCGGATGGTTCCAGCGCAACAGCGCTTCGCCGGCACGGACCTGGCCGCTGCGGGCATCGACCAGCGGCTGGAAGTGGAGCTCGAGTTGCTGGCGCTCGATGGCACGGCGCAGCGCGGCCGCGAAATGGTGGCGCTCGATGTCGCCGTCCGGTTCGCCACCCGCGTTCGAGTGATCGGCGGCGGCGCGCCCCGCGCCCGGGGCGGCTGACCGTGACGATGCGGGCAGGGCAGTGTGGGGTGGTGCGTCTGGTGGCAGCAACAGCAGGCGCCAGCCGACGTGCGGACCAGGGAGTACGCGCACAGTGATGCTTTCCCCGTTGCTCGTGGTGCGCAGCCGTGCGAACGGCGGGGCATCGGCTGCCGGCCAGCGGATGTCGAGGCGACTGCGGATCGGTTGGCCGACGACGGATTCGCCCGTGACCCCGAGTGCGCTCAGTGCGGCGCTGTTGGCCGCGTTGATGCGGTCCTGGTCATCCACGACGATGAGCGGTTGCGAAACAGCCGCGGCAAGCCGGGGCCAGAGGCTGTCCTGCGACAGCGTCGTGCCTGCCTCGGCGGAGGGCGGAAAGTCCGGGCTCAGGATCAGCGCATGGATCCCCGGACGCATTCGCGCTGCGGCAATGTACCGGAACTCCCGCGCTTCGCCTCCGGGCAGCGAGACGCGCAGGATGCCGCGTGTTTCGCCGTGGATGAAGAGGCGCGCGCGCGCCTCGAGGAAGGTGCGCTCGGACGGGAACAGTTCGGCGAGGGGACGGCCGGCAAGCTGGCGGTAGTCGCGTTCGAGCAGGCGGCAGGCCGCGCCGTTGGCGTCGAGGATGGTCTCGTCGCCGGTGATGATCAGGCCCTCGTCGAGCAGCTCGAGCAGCGCCAGGTAAACGCCGGTTTCCGCCCCTTCCGACAGGTCGGGAACGAATGGCTCGGCAGCATCGTTTTTGCCCTGGGGGCGTCCAGCGGGATTCACGGGTGGCAGCATCGCACAGGCTTCAGGGGCCGTTCGGGGCGGAACGTCGATGTCAGGATACCCGCGCCCCTGTGTCCGCTAGCCCCGAATAACCGGCCTTGTGTGCCCCAATTCTGCAATGGTGGGGCCGCGCCCCCCGATTCCGCGCCTCTACTTGCGCCCCAGCCCACCGAGCAGGAAGGCGATCGGCCGCTGCGGCCGCCGCAGGTGAGGGGGGAGGGCAGCATCGGCACGCGCCGTGGGCTGCGGTTCAGCGGCGATGATGCTGGCGGGTGCGGCGGCAGGCTCGTAGGGTTTGCTGAAATCGAAACCGTCGGCTGCGATCGTGGACCTGGACGGCCGCCTCGTCGTGCGCTGGTGCGGCAACGGCGCTGCGGTGTCCCGCTCGCGGCCAGCCTCGGGCGCGGCCGGCTTGCGGTGGCGGCTGGCGCGCGTGCCGGCCTCGAAGAATTCGGGATCGGGATCGAAGCCCGGGACGATCTCTTGCGGAATCTCGAGCTTGATCAGCTTCTGGATCTCGGCCAGCCAGTGCTTCTCTTCCGCAGACACCAGAGAAATGGCATTGCCCTGGTGTCCGGCGCGACCGGTGCGGCCGATGCGGTGAACGTAGTCCTCGGCGGTGTGCGGCAGCTCGAAGTTGATGACGTAAGGCAGCTCGTCGATGTCGATGCCGCGCGCAGCGACGTCGGTGGCGACCAGCACGCGCAGTTTTCCGTTCTTGAAGGCCTCCAGCGTTTCGGTGCGCTGCTGCTGGCTCTTGTCGCCATGGATGGCGTCGGCAGCGATGCCGCTACGCTCCAGGAAGTGCGCGAGTCGCCCGCACAGGATCTTGGTATCGACGAAAACCAGCGCCTGGGTATCCGGCCGGTGTCGCAGCAGGTGCGCGAGCAGGTTGCGCTTCATGCCGGACGAGACAGGATGCACGACGTGGGTGATCGTTTCCGACACCATGTTGCGGCGCGCAACCTCGATCAGTTGCGGATCCTTCAGCATCTGATCGGCGAGCTTCTTGATCTCGTCCGAGAACGTGGCCGAGAACAGCAGGCTCTGGCGCGCCGCCGGCAGCAGCGCGAGGATGCGCTTGATGTCGGGGATGAAACCCATGTCCAGCATGCGGTCGGCTTCGTCCAGCACCAGCACTTCGACCTGGCTCAGGTTGATGGACTTCTGCTCGACGTGGTCCAGCAGACGGCCCGGGGTGGCGATGACCACCTCGATGCCGCGCCTGAGTTCGGCCTGCTGCGGCTTGATGTCGACGCCGCCGTAGACGCAGACCGAGCGCAGCGGCAGATGCTTGCTGTAGGTCCTGACCGATTCATACACCTGCATCGCCAGTTCGCGCGTCGGCGCGAGGATCAGCGCGCGCGTCTGGTGTCGCGCCGGCGAGGTGCTGGTGTTGGCGTGGCGGGCGATGCGGTGCAGCAACGGCAGCGTGAAGCCGGCCGTCTTGCCGGTGCCGGTCTGGGCGCCGCCCATGACGTCCTTGCCGGCGATCACGGTGGGAATGGCCTGGCGCTGGATGGGAGTGGGTTCGGTGTAGCCGGCGTCTTCGACGGCTTTCAGCAGCTCGGGGATGAGTCCGAGTTCGGCAAAGCTCATGGGGGCCTTTCTGGTCGGCAGCCGCGGAGGGCTGCGCGGATTGGAAAGACGCGATTATACACGCAGCAGAAAAGCGTTTCCGGTCAGGGGTTTCCGTGTGCTATTTCTTCAGCGCGAGATAGGCCGTGACCTCCTCGCGGTCGTGGTAGAGCTGCTTGATGCGCAATTCGTACGGACCGATGCTGGCGAGGCGCTTGTGGATCAACGTGCGGCACTGCTCCACCGCCTCGAGGCGGCGCTTCATCGGCAGTTTCAGGTTGAAGATGGTGCGGCGGCACTTGCCGGTGGCCACCCATTCCGCCATCAGCGAGGCGATGCGGCTGGGCTGCTCGACCATGTCGCACACCATCCAGTCCACCGCACGCTGCGGGCGCCAGGTGAAGCCGTCGGCGCGGATGTGCTC
>SHNC01000166.1 GCA_004295105.1 Betaproteobacteria bacterium
GCCAGGGCATCGTCATCGACGGCACGCCCGAACAGAAAGCGCATTACCTGCCCAAGCTCGTCACCGGCGAGATCATCGGTTCGTTCGCGCTCACCGAGCCGGACAGCGGTTCGGACGCCGCCAGCCTGCGCACCACGGCCGTGCGCGACGGCGACTTCTATGTGCTCAACGGCACCAAGCGTTACATCACCAACGCCCCCGAGGCCGGCATCTTCACCGTGATGGCGCGCACCGATCCGGCGAAGAAAGGTGCCGACGGCATCTCGGCCTTCATCGTCGAGCGCGGCACGCCCGGCCTGTCGCTCGGTAACCCGGACGAGAAGATGGGCCACAAGGGTTCGCACACCTGCGACGTGATCTTCGAGGACTGCCGCGTGCCGGCCGCCAACCTGATCGGCGGGCGCGAGGGGATCGGCTTCAAGACCGCGATGAAGGGGCGCGACAAGGGCCGCAGCAACATCGCCGCGATCTCGGTCGGCGTCGCCGAGCGCATGCTGGAGGACGCGCTGCGCTATGCCTGCGAGCGCAAGCAGTTCGGCAAGCCGATCGCCGAGTTCCAGCTCATCCAGGCGATGCTCGCCGACAGCAAGGCCGAGATCTACGCTGCGCGCAGCATGGTGATCGATGCCGCGCGCCGCCGTGACCAGGGCCTGGACGTTGGCACCGAGGCTTCGTGCGCGAAGATGTTCGCCTCCGAGATGTGCGGCCGCGTGGCCGACCGCGCGGTGCAGATCTTCGGCGGCGCGGGCTACCTGGCCGAATACGGCATCGAGCGCTTCTATCGCGACGTGCGCCTGTTCCGCCTGTTCGAAGGCACCACCCAGATCCAGCAACTCGTCATCGCCCGCAACATGATCCGCGCCCACCAGGGCTGAGGCCGCGGCCGACCACCACCCCGACATCGACGACGCGCATTCGCGCACCAAACGAGGAGAGAAAAAATGGCATTCCAATGGGACGACCCGCTGCTGCTCGACGGCCAACTGACCGAAACCGAACGCATGGTGCGCGACACTGCGCGCGCCTACAGCCAGGAGAAGCTGCTGCCGCGCGTGCAGGAAGCCTTCCGCCATGAGAAGACCGATCCGGCGATCTTCCGCGAGATGGGCGAGCTGGGCCTGCTCGGCGCGACCATTCCCGAGCAGTACGGCGGCGCCGGCATGAACTACGTCAGCTACGGCCTGATCGCGCGTGAAGTCGAGCGCGTCGATTCCGGCTACCGCTCGATGATGAGCGTGCAGAGCTCGCTGGTGATGGTGCCGATCAACGAGTTCGGCACCGAGGAACAGAAGCAGAAGTACCTGCGCAGGCTCGCCAGCGGCGAATGGATCGGCTGCTTCGGCCTCACCGAACCCAACCACGGCTCCGACCCGGGCTCGATGATCACCCGCGCGAAGAAGGTGCAGGGCGGTTACAGCATCTCCGGCAGCAAGATGTGGATCACCAACAGCCCGATCGCCGACGTCTTCGTCGTCTGGGCCAAGGATGACGAAGGCCAGATCCGCGGCTTCATCCTCGAGAAGGGCTGGAAGGGCCTCACCGCCCCGGCGATCCACGGCAAGGTCGGCCTGCGCGCATCCATCACCGGCGAGATCGTCATGGACGAGGTCTTCTGCCCGGAAGAGAACGCCTTCCCGACGGTGCGCGGCCTCAAGGGCCCCTTCACCTGCCTGAACTCCGCCCGCTTCGGCATCGCCTGGGGCGCGCTCGGCGCCGCCGAAGCCTGCTACGAGACCGCGCGCCAGTACACGATGGACCGCAAGCAGTTCGGCCGGCCCCTGGCCGCCAACCAGCTCGTGCAGAAGAAGCTCGCCGACATGCTGACCGAGATCACGCTGGGCCTGCAGACCTGCCTGCGCGTCGGCCGCATGAAGGACGAGGGCATCGCGTCGGTGGAGATCACCTCGATCATCAAGCGCAATTCCTGCGGCAAGGCGCTCGACATCGCCCGCGTCGCCCGCGACATGCTCGGCGGCAACGGCATCTCGGACGAGTTCTGCGTGGCGCGCCACCTGGTGAACCTGGAGGTGGTCAACACCTACGAGGGGACGCACGACGTGCATGCGCTGATCCTCGGCCGCGCCATCACCGGCATCGCCGCGTTCGCCAACTGAAGCCCACTGCAGCATTCCCGCCGCGAGGCGAGGAGGAGACACGATGACGGCAAAGACTGCTTCAGCAGCGGGGCCGATTCTCGAAACCGAGGGACTCGTCAAGGAGTTCCGCGGTTTCGTCGCGGTGAATGGCGTCAACCTGAAAGTCCAGCGCGGGCACATCCATGCCCTGATCGGACCGAACGGCGCCGGCAAGACCACCTGCTTCAACCTGCTGACGAAATTTCTCGCGCCCACGCGCGGCACGATCCGCTTCAACGGCGTCGACATCACCCGCGAGCCACCGCAGAAGATCGCGCGCATGGGCATGGTGCGCTCGTTCCAGATCTCGGCGGTGTTTCCGCACCTGACCGTGCTCGAGAACGTGCGCATCGCGCTGCAGCGCAAGCTCGGCACCACCTTCCACTTCTGGAAGTCGGGCCGCAGCCTAGACACGCTGAACGGCCGCGCGCTGGCGCTGCTCGCCGAGGTCGGTCTCGAGCGCTACGCCGACATGGTCACGGTGGAGATGCCCTACGGGCGCAAGCGCGCACTCGAGATCGCGACCACGCTGGCACTGGAGCCGGAGCTGATGCTGCTCGACGAGCCCACCCAGGGCATGGGGCACGAGGACGTCGATCTGGTCATGCAGTTGATCAAGAAGGTGTCGGCGAACCGGACCATCCTGATGGTCGAGCACAACATGAAGGTCGTGTCCGGCATCTGCGACGCGATCACCGTGCTCGCGCGCGGCGCGGTGCTGGCCGAGGGCGACTATGCGGCGGTGTCTTCCAACCCGGTGGTGATCGAGGCCTACATGGGCTCCGAGGCCGCGCAACTGGCCGCTGCGGCCTGAGGAGCGAAGATGGCCAGCACCGAATACCTGCGGGTCTCCGACCTGCACGCCTTCTACGGCGAATCCCATGTGCTGCACGGCATCGACTTCAGTGTGAATCGTGGCGAATGCGTGACGCTGCTCGGTCGCAACGGCGCCGGCCGCACCACCACGTTGCGCGCGCTGATGGGCCTCACCGGCCGCCGCACCGGCTCGATCATGCTGAACGGGCGCGAGACCATCGCCATGGCGCCGCACCGCATCGCGCAACTGGGCGTCGGCTATTGCCCGGAAGAGCGCGGCATCTATGCCGGCCTCACCACCGAAGAAAACCTGCTGCTGCCGCCGCGGGTCGGCAGTGGCGGCATGAGCGTGGCCGAGATCTACCGCATGTTCCCCAACCTCGAGGAGCGCCGAAACAGCCAGGGCACGCGGCTGTCGGGCGGCGAGCAGCAGATGCTGGCGATGGCGCGCATCCTGCGCACCGGCGCGCGGCTGCTGCTGCTCGACGAGATCTCCGAGGGCCTCGCACCGGTGATCGTGCAGCGCCTGGGCGAGATCATCCGCGAGCTAAAGCGCAAGGAATACACCATCGTGCTGGTGGAGCAGAACTTCCGCTTCGCCGCACCGCTTGCCGACCGCATGTTCGTCGTCGAGCACGGGCGCATCGCGGCCGGGATCGCCCAGCACGAACTGGCCGGGCGGATGGATTTCCTGCAGGAAATGCTCGGCGTCTGAGCGCCTGGTGCGGCGCGCCGCCGGTGCGGCGGCGCGATCGATCGTCGCGGTGGCGGGCGGGAGGCGATGCCTCCCGGCGGGCGCGGTGCGCCCTTCCGCCCGACTACATGGAGTTTCGCAAATGACTGAAGTCTTCGGGATACCGCTTCCCGCGCTGCTCGGGCAACTCATGCTCGGGCTGGTCAACGGTTCCTTCTACGCGCTGTTGAGCCTCGGCCTCGCCGTGATCTTCGGCATGCTGCACATCATCAACTTCGCCCACGGCGCGATGTACATGATGGGCGCGATGTTCACCTGGATCGCGCTCGAGTACCTCGGCCTGGGTTACTGGTGGTCGCTGGCGCTGGTGCCGGTGCTCGTCGCCGTGATCGGCGTCGTCATCGAGCGCCTGCTGCTGCGCCACATCTACAAGCTCGACCCTCTCTACGGCCTGCTGCTGACCTTCGGCCTGGCGCTCGTCTTCGGCGGCCTGTTCCGCTACGTGTTCGGGGCCGGCGGCCAGCCGTATTCGATTCCCGAGCAACTGACGGGGGCGATCGATCTGGGCTTCATGTTCCTGCCCAAGTACCGGGTGTGGGTGATCGCCGCCTCGCTGTCGGTGTGCCTGCTGACCTGGTACGCGATCGAGAAGACCCCCCTCGGCGCCTATCTGCGCGCCGCCACCGAGAATCCGAAGCTGACCCAGGCCTTCGGCATCAACGTGCCGCTGATGGTCACGCTGACCTACGGCTTCGGCGTCGCGCTTGCCGCGCTCGCCGGCGTGCTGGCAGCGCCCA
>SHNC01000061.1 GCA_004295105.1 Betaproteobacteria bacterium
CTCGGCCATCGCCGGGTCGAGGCCGACCTGGTGCAGCAGGGCGGCCACGAAGTCGGCCTGCTGCCTGCGGTCGATCAGGCCATGCACGCGCGGTGCCTCGCCCAGCAGGTCGCGCACGCGCATGCGCGGGTTCAGCGAGGCGTATGGATCCTGGAAGATCATCTGGATGCCGAGCCTTACGCGGCGCTGCTCGGCCTCGGGCAGGGTGTGGAGGGCGGCGCCGCGCCACAGGCGCTTGCCGGCGCTGGGCGCGAGCAGGCCGACGGCGATGCGGCCCAGCGTGGATTTGCCGCAGCCGGATTCGCCCACCAGGCCGACGACCTCGCCGCTGGCGATGGTGAGGTCGACACCGTCGAGCGCATGCACGGTCGCGGCGGGGCGCAGCCAGCCCAGGCGCTGGCCGGCCCGTTCGATCCAGTCCGGCGTCGGGCCGAACACTTTGCGGATTCCGCGCAGCTCGAGCAGCGGCGCGGTGGCATCGGGGATCTGCGCGTCGGGTGCCGAGTTCGCGCGGTCGATCGTTCGCACGTCTGCCTGCACAACTGTCGGGTCCAGCCGATCGCCCTTCATCGTGCGGCCTCATCGAGTGTCGTCACAAGCGGGTGGAAGCAGCGAACGACATGGCCGGGCGCGGGCTCGACGAGCGGCGGCGTCGCTTCGCAGGCGGTACTGGCGCGCCCGCAGCGTGGGCAGAAGGCGCAGCCTGGGGGCAGCGCGCGCAGCGAGGGCGCCATGCCGGGGATCGGGTGCAGCGGCCGTGCCTGCCCGGCGTTGCAGGATGCGGTCTGCACGGCCGGCGTCGAATCGAGCAGGCCGCGGGTGTAGGGATGGGCGGGCGTTTCCAGCACCTGGGCGGTGCTGCCTTGCTCGACGATGCGTCCCGCATACATCACGCACACCCGGTCGGCGAGCCCGGCCACCACCGCGAGGTCGTGCGTAATCCAGATCAGCGCGGTGCCGGATTGGCGGCACAGGGTCTGCATCTCGAACAGGATCTGGGCCTGGATGGTGACGTCGAGCGCGGTGGTCGGTTCGTCGGCGATGATGAGGTCGGGCGCATTGAGCAGCGCGATGGCGATCGCCACCCGCTGGCGCATGCCACCCGACAGCTCGTGCGGATAGGCGCGCAGCCGCTCGTCCGGCGACGGGATGCCGACGCGGGCGAGCGCGTCGCGCGCCAGGTCGCGCGCCGCGGCGCGGCCGAGCCGCCGGTGCGCGCGTACCGTCTCGATCATCTGCGTGTCGATGCGCAGCACCGGGTTCAGCGTCATCATCGGATCCTGGAAGATCATCGCGATGCGGTCGCCGCGCAACGCGCGCCATTCGGCCGCCGACAGGCCGCGCAGCTCGCGGCCGTTGAGGCGGATGCTGCCGGCGGCGATCTCGCCCGGCGGATCGACCAGGCCCAGGATGGAAAAGCCGGTCATCGATTTGCCCGAGCCGGATTCGCCCACCAGGCCCAGCACCTCACCGGGCGCCACGCTGAAACTGACGTCGTCGACCGCGGTCACCGTGCCATCGCGGGTGGCGAAGCGTGTCGTCAGATGCTCCACTGCGAGTGTGGGCGGGGCGGAGGCGCTCATTGGCCGTGCAGCCTCGGGTTGAGCACGTCGCGCAACTGGTCGGCGACGAGATTGATCGCAAGGATGGTCAGCAGCAGCGCCACGCCGGGGAACACGCTGATCCAGTAGCGGCCGGAATACAGGTACTGGAAGCCGTTGGCAATGAGCAGCCCGAGCGAGGGCTCGGTGACCGGCAGGCCGAGGCCGAGAAAGGACAGCGTCGCCTCCAGTGCGATCGCCGCCGCCACCTGCAGCGCCGCCACCACGATCAGCGGCGGCAGGCAATTGGGCAGCAGGTGGCGGAACAGGATGCGCAGCGTCGACAGCCCGAGCAGGCGCGCCGCCTCGATGTATTCCTTGCGCCGCTCGACCAGCGCCGCGCCGCGCGTGGTGCGGGCGTAATAGGCCCACTGCGCGGCCACCAGCGCGATGACGATCTTGTCGATGCCCTGGCCGAACAGCGCCAGCAGGATCATCGCGACGAGAATCGACGGAAATGACAACTGGATGTCGGCGATGCGCATCAGGATGGCGTCGAAGCGTCCGCCGAAATAGCCCGCCGCCAGCCCCAGCGCCATGCCGATCGCCAGCGCCAGCAGCGTCGCCACCACGCCGACGCCGACGCTGATGCGCAGCCCGTAAAGGATCGCCGACAGCATGTCGCGGCCCTGCTCGTCGGTGCCGAGCAGGTAGGTCTGCCGCCCGTCACCGCTGGCGCTGCCTGGCGGTAGCCGCCCGTCGAGCACGTCGAGCTGCATCAGGTCGTAGGGGTTCTGCGGCGCCAGCCAGGGCGCGAGCAGTGACGCCAGCACGATGACCAGCAGCAGCGCGAGGCCGAACAGTGCGACGCGGCTTTCGGCATACGCGCGCACCAGCCGACGCAGCGGGCGCTCGACTTCCGCCTCGGCAGGGGAGGCGGCCGGCAGGGTAGTCGCTTCGCTCATTGCCTTGCTCCGGCCAGTCGCACCCTGGGGTCGAGCGCTGCATACAGCAGATCGACCGTCAGGTTGATGACCACGTACAGCGTGACGACCAGCAGCAGGTAGGCGACCACCACCGGACGGTCGAGCTGTGTGATCGAATCCAGCAGCAGCTTGCCCATGCCCGGCCAGGCGAAGATGGATTCGGTGACCACCGAGAATGCGATCAGCGAGCCGAACTCCAGTCCGACCACGGTGACGATGGGAATCAGGATGTTCTTCAGCACATGCACGCCCACCACCCGCACGTTCGACAGGCCCTTGGCGCGGGCGAACTTGACGTAATCCTGCAGTAGCGCCTCGCGCGTGCCGCTGCGGGTGAGGCGGATGATCAGCGACAGCTTGAACAGCGCGAGGTTGGCCGCCGGCAGCAGCAGGTGGCGCCAGCCCTCCATCGTCAGCAGCGAGGTCGACACGCCCAGTACGTCGGTCGTCGGCCCGCGTCCGCCCGCCGGAAGCCAGCCGAGCTGCACCGCGAACACCATGATCAGCATCAGCCCTACCCAGAAGGTCGGCAGCGAAAAACCGAGGATGGAGCCTGCCATGATCGTCTTGCCCGGCAGCGAATCCGGTCTCAGACCCGCCCACAGCCCGAGCGGGATGCCCAGCAGCACGGCGACCAGCATCGCCACGACCGCCAGCTCCAGCGTCGCCGGCAGTCGCTCGACGATCAGCCCCAGCGCCGGTGCGCCGTGGAGGAAGGAGTCGCCCAGGTCGCCCTGCAGCGCGCGCGCAAGGAAGCGGCCGTACTGCACCCACAGCGGCTGATCGAGCCCGAGCGATGCGGCGGCGCGCGCCATGTCTTCCTGCGTGGCGTTCGGATCCACGAGCAGGTCGAGCGGATTGCCGATCGCATACACGCCGGCGAACACCAGCAGCGACATGACGAACAGCACGTTGAGGGCCTGGAGGCCGCGACGCAGGATGAACAGGGGCATGGAAAGAGGGCAGCAGCGTCGGCCGGTGCAGCCGCGCATCGGCCAAGGCCAGGTTCATGGCTGAAGGATAGCAGTCCGGACCGGCGTTCGACGGATGCTCGGGCGACGGGCGGAGGGCGCGGCGGCGTGCCTCAGGGGGCGGCCGTGTGCCTCAGTGTGCGGCGACTTTCACGAACTTCAGCGTGAACTTGTCGCTCTCGCCGATGGCCAGGTAGCGCGCGCGGTCCACGTCCTTCATGCGCAGGCTGGGTGGCAGCGTCCACACGCCCTGCGGGTAGTCCTTGGTGTCGCGCGGGTTCGCGGCGATCTCGGAGCGGGCGACGAGCTTGAAGCCGTGGCGCTCGAACAGCGCGATCGTCTCGTCCTCGCGCAGGTAGCCGGCCTTCAACTGTTCGTCGCGCGGCCGGTCGGTGCGCGCGCGGTGGTCGACGATGCCGAGCACGCCGCCTGGTTTCAGCACGGTGTGGAACTCGCGCAGGTGCTCGTCCGCATTGCCGTCGACGACCCAGTTGTGCAGGTTCTGGAAGGTCAGCACCACATCCACCGAGTTCGGCTTCACCGTGTCGAGCAGGCCCGGCGTGTGGGCGATCTCGACCTTGCCGTAGAGCTCGGGCTGCTTCGCGATGCGGCCCTCGATGACGTCGTGCTCGGCCTTCGCCGCCGGCGGGTTGTGCGCGCCGGCGTGCAGCGCGCCGATGTAGTGGCCCTTGTCGCGCAGGTAGGGCGCGAGGATCTCGAACCACCAGGCGCCGACGCTGGGCCACACCTCGACGACCGTCTGATCGGCTTGCAGGCCGAAGAAGTCCAGGGTTTCCGCAGGTTTGCGCGCAGGGTCGCGCGCGCGATTCTTCTCGGCGCGCTGTGGACCGTCGACCCAG
>SHNC01000121.1 GCA_004295105.1 Betaproteobacteria bacterium
ACTTGTCGGCCAGCGTGGCCAGGTAGTCGGTGAAGCCTTCCGAGGTGAGCGACAGGCCCTCGCCCTTCAGTTCGTACTTGCCGTCCTTGTAGAACTCGCTGGCGGCGCAGTCCAGCGCCAGCAGCACATCGCGGCCCGGCTCGTAGCCGGCGGCGGCGATCGCTTCCTGGATCAGCGAAAGCGCCTCATCGGTACCCGACACGTTGGGCGCGAAGCCGCCTTCGTCGCCGACGGTCGTAGGGTAACCCTTCCTGTCGATGATCTTCTTCAGGTGATGGAAGACCTCGGCGCCGCAGCGCAACGCCTCGCGGAAGCTGCCCATGCTCACCGGCATGATCATGCATTCCTGGATGTCCAGGCTGTTGTTGGCATGCTCGCCGCCGTTGATGACGTTCATCATCGGCACCGGCATCACCATCGGGCTGGAGCCGCCGAAGTAGCGGTACAGCGGCAGGCCGGCTTCCTCGGCCGCGGCCTTGGCCACCGCCATCGACACCGCCAGCGTCGCATTGGCGCCAAGGCGCGACTTGTTGTCGGTACCGTCGAGTTCGATCAGCGTGCGGTCGATGAAGGACTGGTCTTCGGCATCGAGGCCGATGATGGCTTCGGAGATCTCGGTGTTAACGTTCTCGACCGCGCGCAGCACGCCCTTGCCGAGGTAGCGGCCGGCATCGCCGTCGCGCAGTTCGATCGCCTCGCGCGAGCCGGTGGAGGCACCGGACGGCACCGCAGCGCGACCCATGACACCGGACTCGAGCAGCACATCGGCTTCCACGGTGGGGTTGCCGCGGGAGTCCAGAATCTCGCGGGCGATCACATCAACGATTGCACTCATGTTTTTTCCTGTTGCAGTTACGGATTCGTATCGATAACGAGCGACATCACCGGGGCCGCATTAGACATCAAGCACGACGCCAGGTCGACCGCCGGAGGGAATAAGCGGTATCAGCCCCGCCGATGCGTCCTGACGCAGCGGGGCATTCAGCGCGCCTGTTCGAGGAAACCCTCGCGCTTGACCAGCGCATCGATCTGCTTGAGCGTCGCCAGCAGCGCCTTCATCTTCGGCAGCGGCCAGGCGTTGGGCCCGTCGGACAGCGCCTCCTCGGGCCTGGGATGGCTTTCCATGAACAGGCCGGAAATACCCACCGCCACTGCGGCACGCGCCAGCACCGGCACGAACTCGCGCTGCCCGCCCGATGCGGTGCCCTGCCCGCCCGGCAACTGCACCGAGTGCGTCGCGTCGAACACCACCGGGCAGCCCGTCTCGCGCATGATCGCGAGGCTGCGCATGTCGGAGACGAGATTGTTGTAGCCGAAGGAAGCGCCGCGCTCGCACACCATGATGGTGTCCGCGCCGCCGTTGGCCTCCTTCGCCTTGTCGACGACGTTCTTCATGTCGCCCGGCGCCAGGAACTGGCCCTTCTTGATGTTCACCGGCTTGCCGCTGGCCGCCACCGCATGGATGAAATCGGTCTGGCGGCACAGGAAGGCGGGCGTCTGCAGCACGTCGACCACCGCGGCTACCGCGTCGATCTCGTCGATCGCATGCACGTCGGTGAGCACCGGTACGCCGAGTCGCTTCTTCACGTCGGAAAGGATGTCGAGCCCCTTCTCCATGCCCATGCCGCGGAAGGACTTGCCCGAGCTGCGGTTGGCCTTGTCGTAGGACGACTTGTAGATGAAGGGAATGCCGAGCTCGGCACAGATGTCCTTCAGCGCGCCGGCCGTGTCGAACGCCATCTCGCGCGATTCGATCACGCAGGGCCCGGCGATCAGGAAGAAGGGTTTGTCGAGGCCGACCTCGAATCCGCACAGTTTCATGGCTTGCTCCTTCAGGCTTGCACCGGGGCCTGGGCGGCGGCGCGACGGGCGATCGCCGCCTTCACGTAGGCGATGAACAGCGGATGGCCCTTGCGCGGGTTGGAGGTGAACTCGGGGTGGAACTGGCAACCGACGAACCAGGGGTGCACGTCCGTCGGCAGCTCGACCATCTCGCACAGATCGGTGACCGGCGCGCGGCCGGACACGATCAGCCCCTTGTCCTCGAGCTTGGCGAGCAGCGTGTTGTTCACCTCGTAGCGATGGCGATGACGTTCCATGATCTCGGCCGCGCCGTAGACCTCGCGCGCGAGCGAACCGTCCTTGAGCTGGCAGACCTGGCCGCCCAGGCGCATCGTGCCGCCGAGGTCCGAGTCCTCGCTGCGCTTCTCGAGCTTGCCGGAACGGTCTTTCCATTCGGTGATGAGGCCGATCACCGGATACTGGGTTTCGCGCTCGAACTCGGTCGAGTGCGCGCCGGGCATGCCGGCGACGTCGCGGGCGAACTCCACCACCGCGAGCTGCATGCCGAGGCAGATGCCGAGATAGGGGACCTTGTTCTCACGGGCGTAGCGGATCGCCGCGATCTTGCCTTCGGTGCCGCGCTTGCCGAAGCCGCCCGGCACCAGGATCGCGTCCATTTTTTCCAGCACGCCGCAGCCGTCGCGCTCGATGTCTTCCGAATCGATGTAGTGGATGTTCACCTTCGACTCGGTGTGCATGCCGGCATGGTTCAGCGCCTCGATCAGCGACTTGTAGGATTCGGTGAGGTCCACGTACTTGCCGACGAAGCCGATATCCACTTCGTGCTTCGGATTCTCCCGCGCGCGGATGAGGCGGTCCCACACCGACAGGTCGGCCGCACGTGCGAGGATGTCGAGCTTGTGGCAGACGATCTGGTCCATCATCTGGTCGTGCAACTGGGCCGGAATCTTGTAGATCGAGTCGGCGTCGAGACACTCGATCACCGCTTCCGGCATCACGTTGCAGAACAAGGCGATCTTGCGCCGCTCGTCGGCTGGGATGGAGCGATCGGCGCGGCACAGCAGGATGTCGGGCTGGATGCCGATCTCGCGCAGTTCCTTCACCGAATGCTGCGTCGGCTTGGTCTTCAGCTCGCCGGCGGTCGGGATGTAGGGCAGCAGCGTAAGGTGGATGAAACAGGTGCCATTACGGCCTTCCTCGATGCCCATCTGGCGGATGGCCTCCAGGAAGGGCAGCGACTCGATGTCGCCCACCGTGCCGCCCACCTCGACGATGGCCACGTCGGCGCCTTCCGCGCCGCGCTTGATGTAGGTCTTGATCTCGTCGGTGATGTGCGGGATGACCTGCACCGTCTTGCCGAGGTATTCGCCGCGGCGCTCCTTCTTCAGCACCGACTCGTAGATCTGGCCGGTGGTGAAGTTGTTGCGCTTGCTCATCTTGGCGCTGGTGAAGCGCTCGTAGTGCCCCAGGTCCAGGTCAGTCTCGGCGCCGTCTTCGGTGACGAAGACTTCGCCATGCTGGAACGGGCTCATCGTGCCCGGATCGACGTTGATGTAGGGATCCAGCTTCAGGTGGGTGACCTTGATGCCGCGGGACTCCAGGATGGCCCCGAGCGAGGCCGCCGCGATGCCCTTGCCCAGAGAGGACACGACACCGCCGGTAACGAAGACGTATTTGGTCATGGGAATCATGCTGCGGGAAAGAGAGATGATAACCGATCCGCACCGGCAGCCGGAAGCGCGCGCCGGAACCCGGCACGCGCCCTCGACACTCCCCAAGCTTGACCGGCGTCAGCGGATGAAGTCCCGATTGACCTCGCGGAACAGGTCCGTGCCGCCGCGCTGCAGCCACTCGAAGGCGACCATCTCGCGCGACACGATCTCGATGCCGTGGCTGCGCATGCGCGCGAAGGCCAGCTCGCGGTCGGCCGGATTTCGCGAGCCGGAGGCGTCCGCGACGACGAACACCTCCTTGCCCGCCCAGCGCAGCTCCAGCGCCGTCTGCTGCACGCATACATGCGCCTCGGTGCCGCACACCACCACCTGGCGCCGTTCCTGCACTGCGGTGGCGGCCAGGCAGCCATCGCCTTGTGCCGAGAAGGCCTGCTTGGTGACGTACTGCGCGCCACCGGTCGCCGCCTTCACCACCTCGAGCGTGGCGCCAATCTTGTCGGGAAAGTGCTCGGTGACGACCACCGGCACCCGCACCCGCTGCGCCACCGCCGCCAGCCAGGCACAGTTGGCGGCGACACGCTCGCCGTCGTGGATGGCCGGCGCCAGACGCTCCTGCACGTCGATGACCAGCAGCACCGACTTGTCGCGATTCATCAACATGTCGGTTCTCCTTCAGTCGGCGAGTTCGGCACGGTCGCGGAAGTGCGCCAGCGCCTCGGGATTGGCGAGCGCCTCCTGATTCTTCACCGGGCGGCCATGCACCACGTTGCGCACCGCCAGTTCCACGATCTTGCCGCTCTTGGTGCGCGGAATGTCCGCCACCTGCAGCACTTTGGCCG
>SHNC01000036.1 GCA_004295105.1 Betaproteobacteria bacterium
CGACAAGGCGACGATGATCGCGCGCCTGCTGGCCGACCGCGACATCCCGCGCGACGCCGCGGTGTACGTCGGCGACCGCAGCGAGGACGGCGACTCGGCCGATGCCAACCGTGTGCCCTTCCTTGCCGCCACCTGGGGTTATGGCAGCCTGAATGCGGCCGAGATGGCCCCGCACTGGCACGCCCTCGCGAGCCCCGCGGCGCTGGCCGATACCATCCTTCAGGACTGAAACCCATGATCGACCCCATGCACTCGCACTGCTTCACCTACGGCTCGCTGATGTGCGAGGACATCATGTCCGCCGTCTGCGGCACGCCCTGCACCCGTCACCAGGCCGCGACGCTGGTGGACCATCGCCGCCATCCGGTGATCGGCCAGGAATACCCCGGCATGGTGCGCACCGCCGGCAGCAGCGTGGCAGGCGTGCTCTACCTCGACCTGCCGCCCGCAGCCTGGCCGCGGCTGGATGCCTTCGAAGGCGAGGAATACACGCGCGAGCGGGTCGAGGTGACGCTGCCCGACGGCTGCAGCGTTACGGCCTGGACCTATGTCTTCAAGCCGCAATATGCAAGCCGGCTCGCCGCCGGCGACTGGGATTTCGAGCACTTCCTGCGTCACGGCAAGGCGCGCTTCGAAGCGGCCTATCTCGGCTTCGCCACGCTCGGGCGGAATCCGGACAGCATCCTGTAGGAGCGGGCGTGACCGCGACATCGCTGACCCGGACGTTCATATCGCGGTCGAGCCCGCCCCTACACAACCTTTCCGCCGGCGCAGGCTCGCGCAGGAGTGCGCGCGAGCACGATCGCCCCGCCCGATCGCGGTCAAGCCGGCGCCTACGCCCTGCTCGCCTGTGCCGCGTGACCGCGCAACCACCCCACCACCGTCGCCGACACGCTGACGAGGTGCGCCTGCGCCGCGGCATCGGCGCGCTTCGCATCGCCCGACGCGATAGCGTCGATCACGTCCTGATGCTCCCCGGCGACCCGGTGCAGATGCGCATCGAAGCCGCAGGTTTGCACGATGAAGAAGTCCGACATCTCGAAGTTGGCCAACTGGCGCGCGCTCACCAGCGGCGAGTGCGCCATCAGGTGCAACTGGCGGTGGAACTCGACGTTGATGCGGCGATATTCGGTCGCGCTCGCGGCATCCGGTGCCAGGCGGTCCAGTTGCGCATTGATGTCGCGCAGCCGGGCCACCTCTTCCGCGCTCGCCCGCGTCGCTGCCAGCCCGGCGATGACGCCTTCGACCGCCGCGAACATGCGGTAGAAATCCTCCACCTCGTCCGCTGACGGCGAGATGACCTCGCAGCCCACCTGCGCGGTGATGCGCACGAAGCCACGCTCCTGCAGGCTGTAGAGCGCGGTCATGATGGGCTGGCGGCTGACGCCGGTCTCCTCGCTGATCTCCTTGACCGGGATGCGCTCGCCGAAGCGGTAGCGACCCGCGAGCAGACGCTGCAGGATTTCCTGATAGATCAGGGCTTTCTTGTGCGGTGTTTCCATATCTTTCCTGACCGGTACCTGGCGGCGGTGCAGAGGAATATTAGCACCGCCCCTCTTGCATTCTATAACTTGCATGCTAGCATGCAAGCTCAGTTCTGCACTTCCCCAGCCCGAATAACGAGAGGAGACACACCATGCAGTTCCGCCTGAAGACGCAACCCGCCGGCCTTACCGTCGCCGCCCTCAGTCTCGCACTCACCGCCGCCCCCGCGCTGGCCGACATCAATGTCGGCGTGGTGTTCTCGCTCACCGGCCCGGCCGCCTCGCTCGGCCTGGAGACGAAGAAGGCGGTCGACCTGATGCCGCAGAGCATCGGCGGCGAAAAGATCAACTACATCGTGCTTGACGACGCCACCGACCCCACCAACGCGGTGAAGAACGCGCGCAAGCTGGCCGGCGAGCACAAGGTGGACGTGATCTTCGGGCCCAACCTGATCACCTCGGGCATGGCGATGGCCGATGTCGCCAACGAAGACAAGGTCGTGCTGCTGTCGCAGGCGCCGATCGAAGTCGCGCCCGACAAGCAGAAGTGGGTGTTCCGCGTCGAACCCACGGCCGACATCATGGTCGGCCGCGCAGTCGCCGACATGCAGGAGAAGGGCATCAAGACGGTCGGCTTCATCGGCTTTGCCGACTCTTGGGGCGAGCTGCTGCTGAAGGCGCTGACCAAGACCACCGAGGCGGCCGGCATCAGGATCGTCGCCACCGAACGCTACGCCCGCGTCGACACCTCGGTGACCGGCCAGGCGCTCAAGCTCATCGCCGCCAAGCCCGATGCGGTGTTCGTCGGCGGCACCGGCACCCCGGCGGCGCTGCCCGCCACCACGCTGCGCGAGCGCGGCTACAGCGGCCCGATGTACCAGTCGCACGCCGTCGCCAACAAGGAGTTCCTGCGTGTCGGCGGCAAGGCGGTGGAAGGCACGCGCCTGCCGGTGGCGCCGGTGCTGGTCGCCGAACAGTTGCCCGACAGCCACCCGAACAAGAAGGTCGGCCTCGCCCTGGTGCAGGCGGTGGAAGCGAAGAACGGCCCCGGCTCGCGCTCGACTTTCGCCGGCGCATCGTGGGACGGCTGGCTGCTGCTCGAAGGAGCCTTCACCCAGGCGCTGAAGGGCGCCAGGCCCGGCACGGCCGAATTCCGCGAGGCGGTGCGCGATGCGCTGGAGAAGTCGAACAAGGTCGTCGGCGCCAACGGCACCTACACCATGTCGGCCGCCAACCACGGCGGCTACGACCCCGCCAGCCCGGTGCTGATCGAGGTCGCCAACGGCACCTGGAAGCTGGTCAAGTGAGCATGCGCGGAAACGACACGATGAACGCAATGACGCAATTCGACACCGACGTGCTGGTCGTGGGCTCCGGCCCCACCGGCAGCACCACCGCGCTCGCGCTCGCCACCTACGGCGTGCGGGTGCACATGGTGTCCAAGTGGAACTGGCTGGCCGACACGCCGCGCGCCCACATCACCAACCAGCGCGCGATGGAAGTGCTGCGCGACCTCGGCATCGAGGACGAGGTGCGGCGCTACGCCACCCCCTGGGACCAGATGGGCGACACCCTGTTCACCACCAGCCTGGCCGGCGAGGAGATCGCCCGCCTGCGCACCTGGGGCACCGGCGACGAGCGCCACGGCGACTACGTGCAGGGCAGCCCCTGCCCGCTGCTCGACATCATCCAGCCGCAGATGGAGCCGCTGCTGCTGAAGAACGCTGCCGAACGTGGCGCCAGCGTCGCCTTCAACACGGAATACCTCGGCCACGAGCAGGACGCCGATGGCGTCACGGTGAGCCTGAAGGATCGCCTGTCCGGCCGCGAATACACCATGCGCGCGCGCTTCCTGGTGGGCGCCGACGGTGCGCGCTCGAAGATCGTCGAGGAGATCGGCCTGCAACTGGAAGGCGTCATGGCGCGCGCCGGCACCGCCTATGTGATCTTCAAGGCCGATCTCAGCCGCTACGTCGCCCACCGCCCCAGCATCCTGCACTGGATCGTGACGCCGGCCGCCGGCTTCGGCGAGATCGGCCTGGGCCTGCTGCGTGCGATACGGCCGTGGGACGAATGGATCGCCGGCTGGGGCTTCGACATGGCCGGCGGCGAACCCGATCTGTCGGACGAGGCCATGCTCGGCAAGATCCGCATTCTGGTCGGCGACCCTGAGTTGCAGGTCGAGATCGTGCGCAGCTCGACCTGGTATGTGAATCAGCAGCACGCCACCTCGTATTCGAAGGGCCGCGTATTCTGCGGCGGCGACGCGGTGCACCGCCACCCGCCTTCCAGCGGACTGGGCTCCAACACCTGCATGCAGGACGCCTTCAATCTGGCGTGGAAGCTCGCCTACGTCGTGAAGGGCTACGCCGGCTCCGGCCTGCTCGACAGCTACAGCGCCGAGCGCGTGCCGGTGGGCAGGCAGATCGTCGCCCGCGCCAACCAGTCGCGCATGGACTACGCGCCGCTCAACGCCTGCTTCCGCGCCGAAGGCGGCGAGAATCCGGTGGCCGCCGGCCTCGCCCGGCTGCGTGCGCCCACGCCCGAAGGGGTGAAGACCCGCCAGGCGCTGCAGCAGGCGCTGGAGCTGAAGAACACCGAATTCAACGCCCAGGGCGTGGAGCTCAACCAGCGCTACGAATCCTGCGCGGTGGTCCCCGACCCCGCCGCCGGCGACGAAGTATGGACGCGCGACCGCCAGCTCTACCTGCAGGCCACCACCCGCCCCGGCGCCAAGCTCCCGCACGCCTGGCTGGTCAATGAACGCGGCGTGCGCGTGTCGACGCTGGACGTCACCGGCAAGGGCAAGTTCACGCTG
>SHNC01000008.1 GCA_004295105.1 Betaproteobacteria bacterium
GCAGCACGATGACGCACTCGCACACCAGCAGCCCGGCCAGCATGCCGATCACCGCCGGCACGTTGCGCAAGATCTCGGATGCGTCGAGCAGCATGCCCACGGTCACGAAGAACAGGCCTAGCAGCACGTCGCGGAAGGGCTTGATGTCCTCCTCCACCTGATAGCGGTACTCGGTCTCCGCAATCAGCATGCCGGCGAGGAAGGCGCCGAGGGCGAGCGACAGGCCGAAGAACTCGGACATCCACGCCAGCCCGAGCGTCATCAGCAAGACATTGAGCATGAACAGTTCGCTCGACTTGCGCCTGGCCACCAGCGTGAACCACCAGCGCATCCAGCGCTGGCCGAAGCCGAGCACCAGGGACAGCAACACCACCGCCTTCAGCGACGCCACCCCCAGCGTGAACAGCAGGTCCTCGGCGGGCTGCGACAGCGCCGGCAGCAGGATCAGCAGGGGCACCACCGCAAGATCCTGGAACAGCAGCACGCCGATGATCTCGCGCCCGTGCCGGCTGTCGAGCTCCATGCGGTCGGCGAGCAGCTTGGACAGGATCGCGGTGGACGACATCGCCAGCGTGCCGCCCAGCGCGAAGCTGGCCGCCAGGCCCAGCCCCAGAAGCCATCCGAGCAGCATCACCAGCGCGGTGGTTCCGAGTACCTGCATCGCGCCGAGGCCGAACACGATGCGCTTCATCGCCACCAGGCGCGCCAGCGAGAACTCCAGACCGATGGAGAACATCAGGAACACCACGCCGAACTCGGCAAGGTGGCTCGCCCCGCGGGAGGTCTGCATCAGGTTCAGCGCATGCGGACCGCCGATCGCACCGACGAGCAGGTAACCCAGCACCGCAGGCAGGTTGAGGCTGCGAAACAGGGTCACCAGGACCACTGCAGCCGCCAGCAGGAGGAGCACGAATTCGAGCGTATTGAGCATCGTGACGGTCGGTGGAGCATACCCCGGGCTCCCCGGCCGGGGCCCCGACTGATATACAATCGCAGCCTCACCACGGTGCCCGACGACGGCTGGCGCCGGTATGTCTGCGTCTTTCCACAAGTGTAACCGCTTCGAGTCGATGGCCCCAACGCAACCGGCCCCCATGCAACCGGCACCTCTCCAGACCACCCAGGACGGTCGCGCGATCGAGCTCGCGCGCCGCGTGCTGCACATCGAGGCCGCGGCCGTTTCCGCGCTGGCCGATCGTATCGGCAGCGAATTCGCGCAGGCCGTCGACCTGATCCGCAGACGCAACGGTCGCGTCATCGTCACCGGCATCGGCAAGTCCGGCCACATCGCGCGCAAGCTCGCGGCGACGCTGGCCAGCACCGGTACGCCGGCCTACTTCGTCCATGCGGCGGAGGCGGCGCATGGCGACCTCGGCATGATCACGCCGGAGGACGTCGTGATCGCGCTGTCGAACTCCGGCTCGAGCGAGGAGGTCCTCACCATCGTGCCGCTGGTCAAGCGCCAAGGCGCACGGTTGATCACGATGACCGGCAACCCCGAGTCGCCGCTCGCGCGCGAGGCCGATGTTCACCTCGACGCCGCGGTCGGCGAGGAGGCCTGCCCGCTCAACCTGGCGCCCACGGCCAGCACCACCGCCGCGCTGGCGCTGGGCGACGCCCTGGCCGTCGCGCTGCTCGACGCGCGCGGCTTCGGTGCCGAGGATTTCGCCCGCTCGCATCCGGGCGGCGCGCTCGGTCGCCGGCTCCTGACCCACGTCGGCGACGTCATGCGCGAGCGCTCGCGCGTGCCGGCCATCGCCCCGGATGCTCCGCTCACCCAGGCGCTGCTGGCGATGACCGGCGGCGGCATGGGCATGACGGCGGTGGTCGATGCCGACGGACATCCGGTCGGCATCTTCACCGACGGCGACCTGCGCCGTGCGCTGGAGAAGGGCTGCGACGTGCGCAGCGCGAAGCTCGCCGCGGTGATGACCGCCAACCCGCGGGCCATCGGTCCCGACGCGCTGGCCATCGATGCGGTCGAGATGATGGAACGGCTGCGCATCAGCCAGTTGCTGGTGGTGGGCAAGGACGGCGTACTGGTCGGCGCCCTGACCACGCACGACCTCATGCTGGCCAAGGTGATCTGATGCCGCCGAGGCTCCGCACGCCCGCGCGCCGCCGGGTGGTCCGCCACTGAACGGAATCGACCGCGTGCAGACCGCCTATCGACTCTATCCGCTCATCGCGCTGACGGTGCTCGCCGGCGCATCGCTGTGGCTCGACCGCGTCACCCGCGTCGACGACGCGCCGACGAGCAGCGAGCCGCAGACGGGCCCGGATTTCGCCGCCAGCGGGACACGCATCATCGGCTACGCACGCGATGGCAGCGAGCGCTATGAACTGCTCGCCGACCGCCTCGAGCACTTCCCGGCCGACGACACCACCCACCTGACTCGGCCGCGGCTCACCGTGTACCAGGGCGGCAGCGTATTCAACGTCAGCGCCGAACGCGGCAAGGTGTCGCCCGGCGGCGAACAGGTCGACCTGGCCGGCGACGTGCGCGCACGCCGCGACCCCACGGCGGCCGCACCAGCGCTCACCCTCGTCTCCGAAGCGCTCACCGTGTGGCCCGATCCGCAGCGCGCCCGCGGCGACAGGCCGGTGGAACTCACCCAGGGCCGCACCGTCGCCAACGCGCTCGGCATGCAGGCGGACAATCTCTTCGGCACGCTGAACCTGACGGGCCAGGTCAGGGTACACATGCCCCGTCGCCAGGACTGATCCTCATGACAACTTCCCCCGCCTCACGCCTCCTCGCCGCGAGCACGCTGCTGCTGGTCCTCGCCGCCGGTCCCGCCTTCGCCGAACGCGCCGACCGTTCGAAGCCGGTCGACATCGAAGCCGACCGCATGTCGGTGGACGACCGCAACAAGGTGCATGTGTTCGAAGGCTCGGTGGTACTGACCCAGGGCACCCTCGTCATCAAGGGCGACAAGCTGGTCGTCACGCAGGGCGCCGACGGTTTCCAGAAGGGCGTCGCCACTGCCGCGGGCAACCGGCTCGCCTCATTCCGGCAGAAGCGCGAAGCGAGCAACGAGTACGTCGACGGCGAGGCCGAGCGCATCGAGTACGACAGCCGCACGGAGCAGGCGAAGCTGTTCCGGCGTGCGCGCGTCACCAGCGGCGGCGACGAGGTGCGCGGCAGCTACATCGAATACGACGCGATCAGCGAGAACTAGCTCGCCAGCAATGCCCCCGGGACGGCCCCCGCGGCCGGCGGCGACGGCCGTGTGCGCGCCGTCATCCAGCCCAAGGGCGACAACAAGCCGGAAGGCGGCCGCTAGCCTTCAGGTTTCCCAGCATCCACCCCGAAGACCGAGGAGATCCCATGACCTACGAACTCATCATCGCCGAAACCCGCGGCCGCGTCGGCCTCATCACGCTGAACCGTCCCAAGGCGCTCAACGCGCTCAACGATCAGGTCGTCAACGAGATCACCGCCGCGCTGAACGGCTTCGAGGCTGACGACGGCATCGGCGCGATCGTCATCACCGGCTCCGAGAAAGCCTTCGCCGCGGGCGCCGACATCGGCGCGATGGCCTCGTTCTCGTACATGGACGCCTACAAGAACGAATACATCACGCGCAACTGGGAACGCGTGAAGACCTGCCGCAAGCCGGTCATCGCCGCGGTCGCCGGCTTCGCGCTGGGCGGCGGCAGCGAACTGGCGATGATGTGCGACATCATCATCGCGGCCGACACCGCCAGGTTCGGCCAGCCCGAGATCAAGCTCGGCACCCTGCCCGGCGCCGGCGGCACGCAGCGCCTGCCGCGTGCGGTGGGCAAGGCCAAGGCCATGGAGCTGTGCCTGACCGGCCGCATGATGGACGCCGTGGAGGCCGAGCGCGCGGGCCTGGTGTCGCGCGTGGTGCCGGCCGACAAGCTGGTCGAGGAAGCGCTCGCCACCGCCGAGACCATCGCCAGCTACTCGCTGCCCATCGTCATGATGGTCAAGGAATCGATCAACCGCTCGTTCGAGAGCAGCCTCAACGAAGGCCTGCTGTTCGAGCGCCGCGTGTTCCACGCCTCGTTCGCGACCAACGATCAGAAGGAAGGCATGGCTGCCTTCGTCGAGAAGCGCAAGCCGGACTTCCGTCACGACTGATCGCGCCCGCAGGTCCGGGCGCGGGTCGTGCCCGGGCCCGGACCGGTCGCGGGGGCGGCGGGCCCGCGCGCCGTCAATCTGCTGCAACATCGGCGCGCCACACTGGCTGCGGCCCGAACAGGACCGCCGGTCATTGAAACGGGCAATCGGATCGGGGTTGTGCAATGCACCATCTT
>SHNC01000110.1 GCA_004295105.1 Betaproteobacteria bacterium
GTGAAGGAATTCTGCCCCCACGGTCGGCTCGCCCAGTCGATGGCGTTCTTCAGCCCGCCGGGGATGGAACGGTTGTATTCCGGCGTGACGAACAACAATGCGTCGACATCGGCAATCGCCTTCTTGAATGCGCGCGCCACCGGCGGAAAGTCGGCGTCGTAATCGTAGCTGTACAGCGGCAGATCCTTGATCGGAATCTCGGTGAACTCCAGCTCCGGCGGAGCAAGGCGGATCAGGGCCTTGGAGAGGAGGCGGTTGATGGAGGCGGTGGCGAGACTGCCGACGAAGTAACCGACTTTGTACGTGGCCATGCGAACTCCTTGAGGGGTATCAATGCGACTTCCAAGCCACCCGGTGCGGTGGCGCCACTGCGACGTGTCCGGCCGACCACGCCGCAGCACGCCGCAAATCCCGTTCGATCTATCTCCACGGCAAGGCGTAGCCGCCCGAACCGTCCGCCTGATCAACCATTGTTCGCCCCTGTGGGGATTGCGCTGGTAGCGAAGCCGCAGTCGTGGTGCGTCTAGGGCCGGGTGGGCTTGCCCAAACTGGCCGGTCCCGGTCCGAGGGCGGCAAGGACCAGCATGCCGCCGGTGACGGCCATGTTCTTCATGAACAGCAACTGCTGCATCATTTGCTGGTCGGCGGGTAGTGACCAGTAGCGGTGGAAGATCAAGCTCGCCACCAGGGTAAACGTCGCCAACGCGAGCGCCGCCCAGCGCGCCATGAAGCCGGTCGCAATCGCCAGGCCGCCCAGCAGCTCGATCAAGCCGACCAGCACCGCCAGTGCCGGCAAGGCCGGCAACCCGGCACTTCCCATGTAGGCGGCGGTGCCGCCAACGTTCGTCAACTTGCCCACTCCGGCGAGCACGAACATCAGGGCGAGCAGGATGCGCCCTGCGACGGTCAGCGGGGTCTTGAGTGAGTCGAGCATGGCGTTTTCCACGGTAGTGTGGCGCTGGGGAGGGACCGGTTGATTCCCTTTTGGGAGTGCTGCCGCGCCACTTGGGCCCGTCGATGATCCCGGGTAGCTTTTTTGATCTGCATCAACTAAATGACAATCTAGCACCCAGGATCCGAAAAGCAATTAGGTACCAAAAGGTAACCTGTCAGGAGAAGATGCATGAACGATCACGGCAAACCCAGACCACCCCCTCCCGAGGATTGTCCGCTCGAGCGCTACCTCCACGTCGTTTCGGGCGCCTGGGTGCCGCGCATCGTGTGGTTTTTACGCTTCGGGCCGCGCCGCTACGGTGACCTGAGGCGCGACTTGAAGTCGATATCGGGGAAGGTGCTGACCGAAAAGCTGCGTGCGCTTGAATCCGACGGGTTAGTCGTACGACGCGTGATCGACTCGTCTCCACCGCAGGTCGAGTATTCACTCAGTCCGCGCGGCCGCGCCTTCGATCCTGTCTTTGACGCGATGGTGAAGGTTTCGGCCGAGCTCGAGCGACTCGACGCAATCGAAGTGTCGGACGGTGCGACCGAAACTGGCCGACGATGATGCGCCGCAGAAGCTGTTCATCCCGCCGACGAGGGATACCCGGCAATGCTCGCTCGCTTCCAGGGACGGATCACGGTTCAACCCGTGCAGCGTTCCCGAGTTGAAGGGTGAGCGCGGCTTGTCAACACTTCGGCTTTTTTCGGCTGCCTCGGCGTAGCTACCGTCGGTCACAGGGGCGCGTCCCTACCGGTTTCGCGCCGCGCTCACGGAGTTCAGTCTAGGCCGACAATTGAACTGCACTACCCGCCGTCAAAAAAGCGCGTGAAAACCGCAAATGTGGCGGCGCATTATTTTTCAACCCGGCGCTTTGCAAGAAGCTCGCGAGTGAGCTTGCGTGGGAGCGGACCTGGCCGCGATTCCCGGCGCCCGATCGCGGCCAGGTCCGCTCTCACGGTGACGGCCGGCGCAGCCACGACATCTTGCACGGCGCAGGGATTTGATTGCCGGGTTAATGGTGCAGTGCTGCACGTGGTTCGAAAATCATGCGAATAGCCTGTAGGGCGGAAAATGGGGCCGCCGGCGGGCGGCCGACGTTTCGGCGAAGCCAAGAGCGCAGCGCCTTCCGCCGTATGAGCCCGTTTGGCGGATAACGCTACGCTCATCCGCCCTACGGCTTGCTGCCGATTGAGTCGGTGCCATGAGATCCCGTACCCCGGGCTTTCACGCTTCAGTCAGCGCCGAGCGCAGGCCAAGGTGGCGCACGAAGGGTCCGAAGTCGCGGTCGCTGTACAGCAGGGCGTGGTCGTGCTCGATGCAACTGGTGGCGATCAGGGTGTCGATGGTCTTGCGGACAGTGATGCCAAGGCCCCGCAGGGTACGGAAATTGCACGCAGCCTGGATGGCGATCATGGCGCCGCCGAGCTGAAGCACGTCGAGGATGCCGAGCAGTGTCCGCGCCTGCTCGAAATCACGGTCGCTGGCGAAGCCTTGGATGACTTCGGCGAGGATCAGGTCGCCGATAAGGATGGGCTCGCGGCTGAGCAGCGCGTCGAGCAAGTCGGTCTGCGGTGTGGGCGTTCCGCGGAAGTAGTCGATCCAGACGCTGGAGTCGACCAGGATCAACGGTCGGTCCTCATCGCGTCGAGGTCGCCCTGCCAGTCGAGCTTGCCGCGCAGGCTGCGGATCTTCTGTTGTTCGCACAGGCGCAGCAAGGTGCGCAGGCCGGTCTCGACCACTTCACGCTTGGTCTTGAACCCGGTCATGCGCAGTGCGTCCTGCATCAGGCGGTCGTCGATTTCGATGTTGGTACGCATGATGTGTATCTGCTTGACGGTTCCTACACATCGCAGTCGTCGGCGGAGGCGATGGCAATCTGGTCGGGCTTTTGAGCCCGCAAGGTCCGTTCGTCTCGAGCCTGTCGAAGGACGAACGGATTCGCGCCAACGCATTTGGGCATCTATGGTTGAACTCTGCGGGCGGGTGAGCCGCGCGAGAGGAGAACGATGATGCTGGTTCAACCCTATCTGAATTTCAACGGCTGCTGCGAGGAGGCGCTGGCGTTCTACCAGGCGGCGCTGGGCGCGGAAATCGAGATGCTGATGCGCTTTCGCGAAAGCCCTGACGAGCCGCCGCCGGGCATGATTCCGCCCGACTGGGGCGACAAGGTGATGCACGCCAGCCTGCGCATCGGCGATTCGGTGGTGATGGCGTCCGACGGCGGCTGCAACGACAAGGCCGGCTTTGCCGGCTTCTCCCTGACGCTGTCGGTGGCCGACCCCGCCGAGGCCGAACGCCGTTTTGCCGCGCTCGCCGAAGGTGGGCAGGTGCAGATGCCGCTGGGCGAGACCTTCTTCGCCAGCAGCTTCGGCATGCTGGCCGACCGCTTCGGCGTGCCGTGGATGGTGATCGCGATGAAGCAGGGGTGAGATCACGAGCCTCCCCGCTTGCCGCTTCGCGTCGGCGCCGCCTCCCGAGGGGGCGCAGTCCGGCTCGGGAGTGGTCGCGACATGCGCCGGTCGGCGAGGGAGGCCGCGCCACTTGCGGACGCGCGGGCAAGCCTGCCGGATGCGCTGCAAGGCGTCGGGAATGCGCGGTGGTGACAATGACGACGTCGGCAATCACCGCCGACGCGCAACCCACCGACCCCGACAGGAGGCAACATGAACGCGATCGCACAACCCTATACGATTCAGGAGCAGAAGGTGCTGGAGGTGTTCAGTCGCCACTTCGCCGCCTTCAATGCCGGAGACCTCGATGCCGTATTGAAGGACTTCGGCGAACACTCGGTGGTCATGACGCCGGATGGCGTCTTCGAGGGCCCGGAGCAGATTCGCGCGGTGTATCGGAACCTGCTCGCCGAGTTCGGCGTCATCGATCGTGCCGACTCGCCCGGATTCGTCCTGGATGCGCTGCATGTGCATCACGAGACGCTGTTCATCACCTGGCACGCGGAATCGAAGCACCACGTCTACCCGTTCGGAACCGACACCTTCATCTGCAGGGGCGGGCAGTTCGAGCGCCAGTCGATCGCCTTCAGCACGCCGCAGCCCCGATGAGGCGCGATCCGCGGCGATGACGCACCCCTGTCAGGGGCGCGTCATTCCGGGAAAGGGTGGCGGCCCCCCCGGCGGAAGGCGTGATCGACGCTTTCGATCGGGACAACGGTGTTGTGCTTGTGCGGATGGTAGTGCGGGCTACCTGGCGTCGCCCCGGTCGAGCACCGCCTCGATCGCCGCCGACAACTGGCGCAGCGCTTCGGCG
>SHNC01000046.1 GCA_004295105.1 Betaproteobacteria bacterium
GACTTCATCGGCCGCTACGGCCGACTTGCCGACGTGCGATCAAGGTGCGACGGGTTTGGCGGACTGAAGCGCGCGCTATGGGGAATGTGCTGTCTGCGAATGTCGCGTTGGTCGACCTGTCGACCTGCGGGCGCATGTAGTACGGCCGCGGTCCTTGATGTCCGGGATCACATGATCCATATTCATGTAACCATGTGATCCCAGGGTGTCAGCTATGCAACTCGTTACTCCCGAACAGATCGCCGCAGTGATGGCGCTGGTGCCGGCGCCTCATTCGTTTGCCGAACTCGATGACCAGGTTGCCGAAGGATTGCCGAAGGCAGCGCTGAAGGCGGGGGTCGAGCGGCTGGGGCGTAACGCCGACGAGCGTCGCGCGCTGCTTTACCGCGTCGTGCCGGAGGCGACCTTCAAACGTCGCCGCGACCGCCTGACCGCGGCCGAATCCGAGAGGACGGAGCGTCTTGCCCGTGTGTACGCGACCGCCCGTCACGTCTGGGATTCGGATGAGGACGCGCTCACCTTTCTGCATGCCCCGCACGCAATGCTCGGCGGGCAGCCGCCGCTCGAGGTGGCGATGACGGAGCTGGGCGCACGCCGGGTCGAGACCTTGCTGTGGAGGCTGTTCTACGGCATCGCGGCGTGATGCGTATCTACCGCATCGCGGACAAGCGTCATGCGATCTGGGATGGAACGGGTGCCGCGCTGTTGGGCGGGCGCTGGAACAGTCCCGGGCACGGCGCCATCTACGGTTCGCTGAGCTACGCCTGCGCGATGCTCGAAATCCTCGCGCACGCCGGCATCGGTCGCATCCCCCCGAGCCAGCAGTTCGTGATGGTCGATGTGCCCGATGACGACGCGCTGGTCGAGCGTCACCAACCGATCACCCTGCCGGACGGATGGGACCGCGAAGACAGCGCGGTGGCCCGCGATTTCGGCGACGAATGGCTCAGGTCGTGCCGTAGCCTGGTTCTTGTGGTGCCGTCCGTTGTTGTGCGGCTCGAGTTCAATGCGGTAGTGAACCCGGCGCATCCGGATTTCCCGAAGCTCAATCCGAGCGCGCCGACGCTGGTGGTCTGGGACAGGCGCTTGTTCAGGTAAATCGTCGCACTGGCCGGGTTCAGGGCCGCTCATCCATGCAACGCCTTCACCACCCGCCTGAGCGCGCTCTCTTCCGGATGCGGCTGCAACTCGAAGCCCAGGCCGTGCATCAGGCGCAGCATCTTCGGATTGTTGCTGAGCACGTCACCGACGATGTTGCGGTAGCCCTTGCTGCGCGCGCAGTCGATCAGGGCGCCCATCAGGCGGCGGCCGAGGCCGAAGCGTTGCCAGTCGTCGGCGACGACGAGGGCGAATTCGACCGATTCGCCGTCGGGCGCCAGGGAATAGCGCGCGCTGCCTATCATCGTATCCACGTCGTCGCTGCGGGCGATGGCGAGCAGGGCCATCTCGCGGTCGTAGTCGATCTGGGTGAAGCGGTCGATCAGGCTGGGCGGAAGCTCGTCGAGTTGCTCCATGAAGCGGAAATAGCGGGTCTCGGGGCTCGAGCGGTCGAAGAAGGCCTGCATCAGCGCGCCGTCTTCGGGGCGCACCGGGCGCACGCGCACGATGCGGCCGTCGGCCATCTTCCATTCCTGGATCAGATGGCCGGGGTAGGGGTGGATGGCCATGTGCGCGTAGCGGTCGCTGCCGGCGGGCAGGCCCTGGTCGACGATCATGTGGGCGTCGGCGACGATGGCGCCGTCCTCGTCGGCGATCAGCGGGTCGATCACCAGTTCGCGCACCCAGGGCAGCTCGCACACCAGGTCGGATACCGCCACCAGCACGCGCTCAAGCGCGTCGCGGTCGATCTCGGGCACACCTTCCATGCCGGCGATCAGCGCTTCCACCTGCGGCGAATCGATCAGGTCGCGCGCCAGCACCGCGTTGAGCGGCGGCAGCGCGTAGGCGCGGTCGGCGGTGTGGCCGGCCGCCGCGCCACCGGCGCCCAGGCTGATGACAGGGCCGAAGGTCGGATCGCGGAACACACCCAGCCGCAGCTCGCGGCCGTGCGGGCGGTGCAGGTAGGGCTCGAGCGACACGCCGGTGACGCGCGCGTCGGGATGGCGGGTGCGCACGGTGCCGACGATGTCGTGAAAGGCGCTCCACACCGATTCGGTGGCGCTCAGGTTGAGCCGCACGCCGCCCGCCTCGGATTTGTCGTGCAGGTCCGGCGAATCGATCTTCATGACGACCGGGAAGCCGATCTGCTCGGCGACGAACAGTGCCTCGGTGACGTCGTGCGCCACCATGGTCTGCGTTACCGGCACGCCGAAGCTGCGCAGCAGCGCTTTCGCTTCCATCGTCGACAGCACCGTGCGGCGCTGGTTGAGCAGCGCCTCGACCAGCATGCGCGCGCCGCCGGAGCCGCCGCGGCCGGCTTCATCCGAGCGGCCGGCGGTTTGCAGCAGCAGGGCCTGGTGACGGTGGAAGCGGGAGACGTTGTGGAACAGCTCGACCGCGGCTTCCGGCGCGTGGAACACCGGGATCCCCGCCTGGTCGAGCAGGTTGCGCGCCTGCGCCACCTGACCGCCGCCCATCCAGCAGCAGCAGAGGCTCATGCTCACCTGCTTCGCCACGTCGATGATCGCCTGGGCGATGTCCACCGGGTCGGTCAGCGCGTGCGGCGACAGGATCACCAGCACGTTGCGGATCGCAGGATCCTCGCCGAGCGCGAGGATGGCGTCGCGGTAGCGCTCGGGCGGGGCGTCGCCGCCGAGGTCGAGCGGGTTGCCGACGCGCACGCCGGCGCCCTTCAGCCGCGCGAGTGCCGTCTGCGCCGGCGACGACAGTTCCACCAGCGGCGTGCCGAGGTCGCCGGCACGGTCGGCGGCGATCGCGCCCGGGCCGGCGCCGTTGGTGACGATGGCGAGCTGCTCGACCCGCGGGCGGAAGCCGGTGGCGAGCGCGCGCGCGGCGAAGAACAACTGGCCGACGTTCTGCACCCGCACCACGCCGGCGCGGCGCATCGCGGCGTCGAACACCGCATCGGCCAGCTCGGCATCGCCCGCGGCCGTACCGTCGCTGCCGTGGCGGCCGGCCTTGAGCAGGATGATGGGCTTGACCCGCGCGGCCGAGCGCAGCGCGCTCATGAAGTGGCGCGCGTTGCGGATGCGGTCGACGTACAGCAGGATGTAGCGCGTGCGCGGGTCATGCACCAGGAAGTCGAGCGTCTCGCCGAAATCCACGTCCAGCGCGGTGCTGAGCGAAATTACCGACGAGAAGCCGATGTGGTGTGTTGCCGCCCAGTCGAGCACCACCGAGCACATCGCGCCCGACTGCGACACCAGGGCGAGGTCGCCGCTGGCCACCGCGATGCGGGTGAGCGCCGCGTTGAGCCCGTCGGCCGGCCGCAGGATGCCGAGGCTGCCCGGCCCCAGCAGGCGCATGCCGGCGGCGCGCGCGGTTTCCAGCATGCGCCGCTCCAGCGCGCTGTCGGTGGGACCCAGGGCGGTGACGATCACCGCGTTGCGCACACCGGCGCGGCCGCATTGCTCGACGACGGCGTGCAGCGTGCGCACCGGCGTGGCGATGATGGCGAGGTCGACGCGCCGGCCGATGTCTTCCACCGAGCGTACGCAGGGGCGCTCCAGCACCGTCTCCCGCTTCGGGTTCACCGCGTGGAGCTGGCCGCGGTAGCCGGCGTCGATCAGGTTCCTGAAGATGAGGTGGCCGACCGAACGCGGCTCTTCCGAAGCGCCGATCACCGCGACGGAGGCGGGCTTGAACAGGGAACTCAGGTAGTGGTCGTGGATCATGGCGGGCCGGGCGATCGAGCGGATCCTCGAAGTTTATGCATCGGCGCGGGTGCGATCATTGACCTGCATCAGCGGCGGAGGCGGCGGGGGTGGCTGCGCCGGGTCGCGGTCAAGCCCGCTCGTACAGGAAGCGCTCGCAGCCGCGGTAGGAGCGCGCTCGAGCGCGACCTCGCAGCACTTGAAATGTAGGCCGTGGACGAAAAAACGCGGCCGACGAGTCGACCGCGTCCTGCGGTGCAAGGCCGTGCCCGCCCGTCCGGCGGGCGCGCCTCAGCGCTCGTCGAAACTCACCCGCAGATGCCTGGAGGTGGCACGCGCCTGGCAGCTCAGCACGAAGCCCTGCTCGACGTCGGCGGCATCCAGCGTGAAGTTCTTGTCCATCACCA
>SHNC01000125.1 GCA_004295105.1 Betaproteobacteria bacterium
CTTCTTCAGTAACGGCATGGATCCGGAATACTCGGTGATCGGCCGCGTCGCCCGCCGCATCTGGGCGGTGGCGATGAAGAACAAGTACGGCGCCAACGAGCGCAGCCAGAAGCTGAAGTACCACGTGCAGACTTCCGGCCGCTCGCTGCACGCGCAGGAGATGGACTTCAACGACATCCGCACCACGCTGCAGGCGCTGATCGCGATCTACGACAACTGCAACTCGCTGCACACCAACGCCTACGACGAGGCGATCACCACGCCGACCGAGGAAAGCGTGCGGCGCGCAATGGCGATCCAGTTGATCATCAACCGCGAGTGGGGCCTGGCCAAGAACGAGAACCCGAACCAGGGCGCCTTCATCATCGACGAGCTCACCGACCTGGTCGAGGAGGCGGTGCTCAAGGAGTTCGAAGCCATCGCCAGCCGCGGCGGCGTGCTCGGCGCGATGGAGACCGGCTACCAGCGCGGCAAGATCCAGGAGGAGTCGCTGTACTACGAGCACAAGAAGCACGACGGCTCCTACCCGATCATCGGCGTGAACACCTTCCTCAACCCGAAGGGCCAGGCGCAGCAGGAGATCGAGCTGGCGCGCTCGACCGAGGAGGAGAAGCAGGGCCAGTTGAAGCGCCTGGCCGACTTCCACGCCCGCCACAAGCTTGATGCGCCCAAGTGGCAGGCGAAGCTGCAGCAGGCGGTGATCGACAACGCCAACGTGTTCGAGGTGCTGGTCGACGCGGTGCGCTATTGCTCGCTCGGCCAGATCACCGAGGCGCTGTACAAGGTGGGCGGGCAGTACCGCCGCAGCATGTGAGGGTGGCGGGGGCTCCCGCAGTCCGCAAGAGTCAAACGGCGCCGCGGCGCCGTTTGACGTTCACGGAGAGGACCGGCGGCGGATGACCTCGGCGGATGACTTACTTCGTCGCGCCGGCGGACAGCGCGTCGATCATCGCCCGCAGCGTGCGGATCTGCACACCGTTCTTGGTCGCGTAATCGTCGCCGGTGTAGCCCCACCAGTCCCAGCAGCCGTTGGGGTTGCGGAACGGGATGGACACCGCCTGAGGGTAGAGCACGACGATGTTGTTGTTGTCGGCCCAGCGGTCATAGCCGGTGTTCTTCACGAACAGCGTGCCGTTGTACAGACCGCCGCCGGGGGGCGGACGCAGCGGCAGGTAGCTCTGGCCCTGCTTGCAGCCGTGCAGCGCGATATGAACGCGGCACGGCTGGCCCTTGGCGCAGCTCTCCGGAACGTAGGCCCAGCCGGTCTTGTCGAGGCCGGTGCTCCAACTGAAGAAGCTGCGGCTGTCGGCAGGAATGTAAGCGCTCTGATCGAACTCGATGAAGCGGCCGGCCGGCTTGCTGCCCGGCGGCTTCAGCGGGCCATAGATCCAGCTCAGGATCTGGCCGGCGCTGTCGTAGCCGCACTTGCCGATATAGGGCTCGGTCTCCTTGCTGCAGGCGATGCCGTAGTCGGACGTGGGCATCGTGTGTGCGGCGTCGGCCAGGCGCACGGGAGACAGATTGACCGCTGGAACGCCAAGGGCGGCATAGAAGGCGGAGAGCTGGTCGGCGATGGTCGGGGGCACCAGGGTGTCCTTCGCCCCCGACACGGTGAGGATGCGGTCGCTGGCCACATCGGCAACGGGGTCGATGAGCCCCTGTGCCGCCATGGCCCTGGCCTCCGCGGCCAGACGCGGCGCATTCGCGCTGGTCGGCGTGACCTTGCACGACACCGTGGGTTCGCCGGTGCACGAGCACTGCGCGACGGCTCGCATCACGTCACCCTGCGAGCAGTTGTACGGCCCGCCGGCGACCACGCCGGCCCCCTTGACGATGGACGAATGCGCCACCTGGAACTGCACGGTCATGAAGCCGCCCGAGGAAATCCCCGACACGGAGGTCTGGCCGATGTCGATGTTGAGGGCCGGCAATGGCGGGGCGGCCATCGCGGGAAGCGCGAGGGCGCCGGCGAGGACGCCGAGACTCAGCGCCAGCAGTCGGTGTGGGTTGGGTGGAACAGAGGCACGCATCGGGTTCTCCAACAGTACGGTTCGCGAGATTGCAGTTCCAGCCCCGCGCCGGGTGCTTGGGGGCTGGCGTGTTGTCGCAATGCACACGGCGTCGGTGTTGAATCAGGATGCCATCTGTGTGCGCTGCGACATAACAGCATCATGCGCCGATGCGGCCGGCGTTGGAATGATTTTCGCAAAGTGAATCGTCATCCGCGGACGGCGATCCGCGAATGACGAAGGGGTGGCCTGCCTGCCGTTACCGGCAGTGCTGCCAGCCGTTCAAGCCAGCATCCACTGTTCCGGCTGTTGCGTCGTGCGATCGAATGCGGAACAGGTCCGACAGCTGCATCGTGCCGCCGGCGGCGCGCACTTCGTCGGCCAGCGCAAGGATCGCCGCCTTGGTGTCGGGCGGACACTTCGCCATGCGCTAAGGCAGGTTCGCCAGCTTGCCGCTGCTGGTGGCATAGATGGATGGCACGGTAATCGAAGCGAGTATCGTCGGCATGGCTGATCTCGTGGGTGGGGAACGCAGCATGGATCGCGGCGCGCCGGGTGGGCGCCGCGGGGCATCATTCGGCAGGCAGGTTGTGACCGGCGGCGCAGGCCGCCAGACCGCGGGCGTGGAAGTCCTCCTTCTTCGCCGCGTCCGTCAAGGTGTCGGCGATCGACTTCACCTGCTCCAGGCACAGCGTCACCTGCCGCGCCGCCTGGGCGGCACCGAAGCCGCGCGCAAGCTCCTGGGCAGCGATGCCGGTGGAGAAATAGTTGGCCGCGCGGGCGTCGAGCCTGGTGCTTTGTGCTGCGGTGTCGCCCATGCCGCGGCCCTCGAAGATGCCGAACACCGACATCGAATCCCTGATGTTCCCCCGGGTCCGTGGTCCCGGACCGCCGCCCGGGACCACGATCAGCTTCTCGTCGCCCTTGCTGCTGTCCTCGCGCACCGCCACCGGCACGAGCGCGATGTCGTCGCGCTTGTAGCCGATCGACACGCTGACCGAGGGGTTGGCCGAGCCGCCGGTGGAGATGTCCAGGCCGCCGGTCGTCTTCGACCCATAGACAAGCGGCGCCATCGGCACCGTATAGCAGGCCTGCAGCGTCAGGGCGGCGAGCGCCACCGACAAGCGCCAGGGCAGCCGGCAGGCTGCGCTGCGGGCAGGGGTTGCTGGAGGTGCACGCATCGTCTACTCCTTGGTCGGCTGGTCGGAGCCGAAATCGATGAACAGACAGGATCGAGCGTCGTCCGGCGGGATGAACACCCCCTTCCATTGCACCCATCCGACGGCGATGGTTCCTGGAACGGACGAGATCCCCAGGCTGGACACCACCATCGAACCGGCATGCGATTCGTCCATGCTCAACTTCAGGATGCCGAACTGGCGCTCGGTGTGCACCGCGCCGGCGGCGGAGTGGATGACCACTGTCGTGCATCCCCCGCAAGCCAGCGACACGCACAAGCAGGTCGAGACGAAGCGAAATGCAGCGAGCACGCGCGTCATGATGATCACAGGGGCTGCATGTTCGACGCGACCATGGAATCACCATAGATACCGTGGTGACGCATGTCCAATCCGAACGCGTCACCTTCGGATCATCGCCCGGCAGCCTGTTGATGGCGCCGACCGCTTTCATGCCGCTCGGTGCGGCGTGGGGGCGGATGACGATGGCGTCGAGATGGACCGCCTGGCTTTCATTTCATATTGGCGGGATTGACGTATTCTTCGTGCAGTGTTTCCGATGACGACACTGCCAGTGCCCGGCGCCTCGCGCAGGGATCCCTTGTCGTGCGGGCTTCCGTGGTGCGTGCGAACGGCCGCCCCGAGTGTAGAGCGCTGCCCCGCCACCGTTTCGAGGATACCGCCCCATGAAACCCCTCTGCTTCGTCCTGATGCCCTTCGGCAGGAAGACCATCCCTTCCGGGCAGACGGTCGATTTCGATGCTGTGTACGCAAGTCTGATCCAGCCTGCCATCGCCGCGGCCGGCATGGAGCCGCTGCGCGCAGACGAGGAGGCGGTGGGCGGCATGATCCACAAGCCGATGTACGAGCGCCTGATCCTGTGCGATTACGCGGTGGCCGATCTCACCGGCGCCAATGCCAACGTGTTCTACGAGCTCGGTCTGCGCCACGGCGTGCGGCCGGCGACGACGGTGATGCTGTTCGGCGAGAAG
>SHNC01000057.1 GCA_004295105.1 Betaproteobacteria bacterium
CGAAGAAGTAGCCCGCGGTGCCGGCGATGGCGATGAAGGCGGCCAGGGTGGCGAATTGGCGGCGGCGCAGGGCGCGGCGCTGCGCCGCCTGTTCCTTGCTGCGCGCGGCCTCGCTGGCATCGAGAAACCGCATCGCGACATCGAACGGCACGCCGTATTGCGCCGCCCAGGTGGCGTTCGGCCGCTGGCGCGCGCGCCAGTTGAGCGCCATCTGCAGTTCCGGGTCGCGCAGCAGGTCGGCGGTGTGCTCGGCATGCAGCGCCGCGGTCTGCGCCAGCCGGCGCAGGCTGGCGGCGGAGCGCGCCTCCTCGTCGGCCCAGTCGCGCAGCCGGCGCCACACCCGCATCAGGCTCTCGTGCGAGATGTCGATCACGGTGTCGGCGGCAAGCGCCTCGCCGGCGGGCGGCATCAGGAAACAGCACTCGGGCGCGCGGAACACCTCGATCACCGCGCCCACCTCGTCCGCGGCGGCATCGGCAAGCTCGCACAAGGTCGCCAGGCGCGTCGGCCGGCGCACGCCGCGCGCGTCGGTGCCGCAGTCGGTGAGCGCCTTGAACACCTTCTCGCCGATGCGCTGCCGGGCCTCGCTGCCCAGCCGGGCATAGGCCTCCTCGGCATGCTGGTCGAGGGCCTGCGCCATCGAGCCGACCGCCTCGTAGTGGCGCAGCTCGATCTCGCCGGCGCCGACGCGGCCGCCACCCTCGCCGGTCTCGGCCGCCCAGCGTGCCCAGGTGCGGTTGAGGGCGTGCTGCAGCAGCGACAACTGGTCGGGCAGATCGCCCACGTCATTGACCAGCCGCGTCAGCAGCACCGGCGCGATGCGTGCGCCGTGCATCAGCGCCGGGCCTTCGATGGCGCGCCGGCGCTCGTCGCGGTTCATGCGCGGCACCAGGTACTGGCCCTGGTTGATGGCCTCGGGCAGACCCGCGAACTGCGCGCAGTCGCCGAGAAAGTCGGAGCGCATGGTGAGCACCACGTACACCCCGGGCGGACGCTGCTCGGCGACCGCCAGCAGCAGATTGACGAAGGCGGTCGATTCCTCGGCGAAGTGCTGCGTGGTCTTGCGTTCGCCGGTGGCGAGGGATTGGTAGCGGAACAGCTCCTCGAACTGATCGGCGACGACCAGCAGATTGACCCCCGCGGCCAGGTGGGCCTGCTCGAAGGCATCGAGCAGGCCCAGGCTGCTCATGCGCAGGGTCGCCTCGATCATCTCGGTGGCGCTGAAGGGGCCGCTGGGGAGCGCGTCGTAGAGCACGCCGCGTGCGGCCAGCGCCTGTGCCAGCGCGCGGATCGGTGCATTGCCGGGGCGGAACTGCGCCACCCGCCACGCCGAACCGGCATCGGTGATGAGGCCGCGATGCAGCGCCGGGCGCAGGCCGCAATTGACCAGCGACGACTTGCCCGAGCCCGAGGTGCCCACCACCGCGAGGAAGTGGGTCTGACTCAGCTTGTCGGCCATCGCGTCGACCTGGCGTTCGCGGCCGAAGAACAGATGCTCCTCATGCTCGAGGAAGGGTCGCAAGCCGGGGTAGGGGTTGCCGTGGACCACCGGCCGTGGCGCGCTCATGATGCCGCCCCTGCCGTGCGCCCGGCGCCGAGCAGCGCGTCGAGCGCGGCCTCGGAAACGCCGCCGGAAGCGTCGATCGTGCCCGGCTCGGCGAGCATCAGCAGCATCGCCTTGTCGTCACTGGCGGGCGGCGCGACCCAGGTGCAGCACAGGCCGGCGTCACCGCCGGCCTGTTCGCCGCGTGCCTTGCGCAGCTCGTTGAGCTGATGATATTTCCATGCCTCGTCGCCCGCGCCGTAGTAGAGCAGGATGCGGTCGGCGCTCGCCGCCTGCTCGCGGAAGGCTTCGCGCACCTGGCCGGCGTCGCCACTGAACAGCGGCAGCGCCACCTCGAAGCCACGCGTGCGCAGCGCCTTCACCAGCGGCACGGCGTCGAGCCGGTCGCGCGCCTCGCAGACGACGAAGATCCGCCGCGGTGCGTTGCCGCCCTCGCCCGTGCCGCGCGGCGGCTGAGCCGCTGGCGGTGGCTGCTCGATGCGTTTCAGATGGGCGCGGATGGCAATCTTGAGCGCCTCGATGTCGCCGGTGAGGAGGTCGGCGCCGGCCTGCGCCTGCGCATCGGTGTGCAGCGCCTCGACGAAGCCTTGTTGCAGCGGATGCTCGGCCCGCGTCTCGGTCGGCAGCCAGATCACGCGCCGGATGTCCCCGCCCGCGGCGCCGCCGGCGTTCGCGCCGAAGCGCGCCGCCGCGCGCTCGTTCTGCAGCACGACGACGGATTTCTGCCCGGCGCCGTCGGGCACCAGGCCGTAGCCGGCGCCGATCAAGTGGATCGAGAACGCGCAGCGCGCGAGCAGGGCATCGACCGCGGCCACATAGTCGGCCTCGTCGGTGGGCAACTGGCGGTCGGGCAGCACCCTGTAGCCGAGGCGCCTGAGTTCGGCCTCGACGTTGTCGCGGGCGTCGCGGCGGTCACGGCTGCATTCGGCCAGGAAGACGACCGGCTTCGCCTCTCCCGCCGGGCCTGCCTCGGCGGCGGGCGCGGCGCGGCGAATCTGGTCGAGCAGGCGCTTGATGTCCCACGCCACCTTGTTAACCTTGCGCAGGAATTCCTCGCGCGCGTCCTCGCCGAACAGCGGGTCCAGCTCCTGCGGCGTCTTGTCGGCATCGAGACGGAAGAACTCGTAACCGAGCAGGTCGCCGACGATGGGCGGCAGACCCTGTTCACCGTCGACCGGCGTCTTGATGACCTTGAACACGCGCGCGCTGTGATCGATCACCAGCCCGCCGGTGCGCTCGGCATTGCGGCAGAAGCTCTCGATCTCTTCCGAGCACGACGGCGAGCTGACATAGCGCGGGCTCAACACCGTGACCAGTGCCGAGGCTTCGGCGATGCGCGCCTCGATCTCCTGCCACAGCACGGCGTTGCCGGCGAGCTTGGGGTCGCGCCAGATCAGCGCGTTGCTGCCCTTGAAGCGGCTCAGCAGTTGCTGCAGCGCCTCGTGGAACACCGTCACCCAGCCCTGCGTGTCGGCGAGCAGGGGCTGGTTGTCGATGTGCGCGTAGCTGATGAAGACATCCAGTCTGGGTTCCATCGGCAAGCTCGCTCCTGGCGGTCGTAGCGCTCGGTCAGGCCAGCATTTCCTGCAACGCGATGGCATCGCGCACCGCGCAGCCGGCGTCGTCGTTGTCCAGGTAGACATGGGCGGCGCGCAACGGAAGATCCCGCATCCATGCCGCCCACTCGCGCAGGCCCGTCGCGCCGTACTCGCCGGAGTATGGCACGCGCCGACGGTGCAGGCGCACGTAGGCGAAATCTCGGCAGGCCCCGCCGGAGGTGCCGATCAGAAACTGCATGCGGGCGGCGTTTCCCGTGAGCTACATTGAGAATGAAGGATGTCCATGACCACAGGGAGGGCAGCATGAGCATCGGTGAGTTCTGCAATCGCGAGGTCGTCATCGCCCGTGCCGAGGACAGCGTGGCCGAGGCAGCCAGTCTAATGCGCCAGCATCATGTCGGCGACGTGCTGGTGGTGGAGGAGCGCGACGGCCGGCGCGTGCCGGTCGGCCTGGTGACCGATCGCGACGTGGTGGTCGAGGTGGTGGCCACCGGGCTCGACGCGCGCGCGATCACGCTTGGCGACATCATGGTGGGCGAGCTCGCCACCGTCGGCGAGGACGTCGATGTGTTCGACGCCGTTCAGTACATGCGCACCCGCGGCGTGCGCCGCCTGCCGGTGGTGAGCGCGGACGGCGCGCTGGCGGGCATCGTCACTTTCGACGACCTGGTTGGCCTGCTGGCGGAAGAGCTCGACGCGCTGGCGCGGCTGGTGGCACGCGAGCAGAAGAAGGAGGCCAGCGCGCGGCGCTGACCTCAGGCTGAAGGCGCCACCGTCGTCTGCAGACCGGCCACGGGTGATGACCCCGATCCACGAACTGCTGAGCCGCATCCGCTGGGACCCGGGCTTCGGCCGCGGCGAGATCGTCATCGGCTACTACGACCGCGTGGCCGATCGCATCGTGCGCGTGCCCTTGCGCGACGTGAGCTTCGGCCACGGCGAGCATTTCGCCTGCGAAGTGCTGGACGCAGACGGCGAGGCGC
>SHNC01000103.1 GCA_004295105.1 Betaproteobacteria bacterium
TTCATCGTGATGACCTCAGCGCATGCTGACCGGCGAGGTGTGCCAGATCGTGCTGGCGTATTCGGCGATGGTGCGGTCCGACGAGAACACGCCCATGCTGGCCACATTGAGCAGGGCGCGCCGGCTCCAGTCTTCCGCGTCGCGGAAGGCAGCGTCCACCTTGTGCTGGGCGGCGACATAGCTGGCGTAGTCGGCCAGCAGCAGGTAGTGATCGCCCCAGTTCACCAGTACGTCGAACACCTGCTGGTAGCGGCCGGGGTCGGCGGGGCTGAAGGCACCGTCGCGGATGGCGTCCAGCGCAGCCATCAGCGCCGGGTCGCTGTCGTAGTGGCTGCGCGGCTGGTAGCCGCGGGCGCGGATGTCGGCAACCTCGTTGGTGGTGTGGCCGAAGATGAAGATGTTGTCCTCGCCGACCTGTTCGCGGATCTCGACGTTGGCACCGTCCAGCGTGCCGATGGTAAGCGCGCCGTTGAGCGCCAGCTTCATGTTGCCGGTGCCCGAGGCCTCGGTGCCGGCGGTGGAGATCTGCTCCGACAGGTCGGCGGCGGGGATGATCTTCTCCGCGAGGCTCACCCGGTAGTTGGGAATGAACACCACCTTCAAACGATCACCGATGCGCGGATCGTTGTTGATCGTGGTGGCGACGTCGTTGATCAGATGGATCACCAGCTTGGCGAACTGGTAGGCGGAGGCGGACTTGCCGGCGAAGATCACCACCCGCGGTACCCAGTCGGCTTCGGGGTGGGCGAGAATGGCCTGGTAGCGGGTGACGACGTGCAGCACGTTGAGCAACTGGCGCTTGTACTCGTGCATGCGCTTGACGTGCACATCGAACAGCGCATCGGGGTTGAGTTCGATGCACAGGCGCTCGCCCACGTAGCGGGCGAGGCTCTCCTTGTTCTGGCGCTTGACCGCGCGGAAGCGCTGCATGAAGCCGGTGTCGTGCTGGTATTCGCGCAGCGCCGCGAGCTGGTCGAGGTCGCGCCGCCAGGCCGGGCCGAGGCGTTCGTCGATCAGCGCGGCCAGGCCGGGATTCGCCTGTGCCAGCCAGCGCCGCGGCGTGACGCCGTTGGTCTTGTTGTTGAAGCGATCCGGCCACAGCCTGGCGAAGTCGGCGAAGATTGATTCCTTCATCAGATTCGAATGCAGCGCCGACACGCCATTCACCGAATGCGAGGCCACCACCGCCAGGTAGGCCATGCGCACGCGGCGCTCGCCGTGTTCGTCGACCAGCGACAGGCGGCGCATCAGCTCGACATCGTGGCCGTGTGCCGCGGTGATGCTGGCGAGGAAGTCGGCGTTGATGTCGAAGATGATGCGCAGGTGGCGCGGCAGCACGCGGCCGAGCATGTCCACCGGCCAGGTCTCCAGCGCCTCGTGCATCAGCGTGTGGTTGGTGTAGGAGAACACCTTGCAGCACAGCGCCCAGGCGCGCTTCCATTCGATGCGATGTTCGTCGACCAGCAGACGCATCAGTTCCGGGATCGCCAGCACAGGGTGGGTGTCGTTGAGGTGGATGCTGACTTTATTGGGCAGCGCGTCGAAGCTGTCGTGATTGACGAGGTAGCGGCGCACGATGTCCTGCAGGCTGGCCGACACGAAGAAGTATTCCTGGCGCAGGCGCAGCTCGCGTCCCGACAGCGTGGAATCGTCCGGGTACAGCACGCGTGACACGTTCTCCGAGTGGTTCTTGCCTTCGACTGCGCCGAAGTAGTTGCCGCGGTTGAAGGCCGTCAGGTCCATTTCCTCGGTGGCCTTCGCCGACCACAGGCGCAGCGTGTTGACCACTTCGGTGCCGTAGCCGGGAATCATCTGGTCGTAGGCCATCGCCAGCACGTCCTCGGTGCCGACCCAGCGCACCTCGTCGCCGTGCTGCTCGAGATGGCCGCCAAAGCGCACCAGCACGCGGATCTCGGGGCGCTGGAATTCCCACGGATTGCCGTGCGTCAGCCAGTAGTCGGGCACCTCCACCTGCTCGCCGTCGATGATGCGCTGGCGGAACATGCCGTAGTCGTAGCGGATGCCGTAGCCCATGCCGGCGATGTCCAGCGTCGCCATCGAGTCGAGGAAGCAGGCTGCCAGCCGGCCCAGGCCGCCGTTGCCGAGCGCGGCGTCGGGCTCGAGGTCGAGCAGCTCTTCCGGATCGACGTCCAGTTCGCGCAGCGCCTGGCGCACCACCGGCATCAGCTCGGCAGCGAGCATGGCGTTGGTGAAGGTGCGGCCGATCAGGAATTCCATCGACAGGTAGTACACCCGCTTCACGTCCTGCGCATAGCAGGCGCGGATGGTCTTCATCCAGCGTTCCACCAGATGGTCGCGCACGGCGTAGGACACGGCGTGCAGCCAGTCCTCCTCGCGCGCCGACTCCGGGTTCTTGGCGATCTGGTACATCAGCTTGTTGGAGATCGCGCGCTTGAACGCCGCGACGTCGCGGGACAGGTGGTCGTACTGATGTTCGAATTGCTGGAGGTCCATGGGCGGCGTCGTGAGCGGAGGGTCGAGTGGGGTTTCTGCAGGTGGCGGCGGTCGCGGGTTCAGGCGATCTGCCGATAGAGGGCGAGGTAGCGCGAGGCGGCGACATCCCAGCCGCAGGGCTGGGCCATGGCGCGCCGCTGGACCTGAAGCCAGTCGGCGCTGCGGCGGTAGAGGGCCAGCGCGCGGTCGGCCGCCTGCAGCAGGCCGGCGGCGGAAAATTCGTCGAAGACGAAGCCGGTGGCGTCGGTGTCCAGCGTCTCCAGCCGGGTGTCGGCCACGGTGTCGGCCAGCCCGCCGACGCGGCGCACCAGCGGCAGGGTGCCGTAGTGCAGGCCATAGAGCTGGGTGAGGCCGCAGGGTTCGAAGCGTGACGGCACCAGGATGACGTCGCTGCCGGCGATCAGGCGATGGGCGAAGGCCTCGTCGTAGCCGAGCTTCACCGCGACGGCGGCGGGGTTGGCCTCGGCGGCGGCGCGGAAGGCCGCTTCGAGGCCGGCGTCGCCGCTGCCGAGCAGCGCGAATTGCGCACCCTGGGCGATGAGGGTGGGCACGGCCTGCAGCACCAGGTGCAGGCCTTTCTGTTCGGTGAGACGGCTGACCACGCAAAAGATCGGTTTGTCGGCGGCGGGTTCGAGGCCGAGCTCGCGCTGCAGCGTTGACTTGCATTCGGCCTTGAACTCGAGCCGGGCGGCGTCGTAGTGGCTCGCCAGCAGCGTGTCGGTGGCGGGATTCCACACCGATTCATCGACCCCGTTCAGGATGCCGGACAACTCGTGTGCGCGGTCGCGCAGCAGGCCGTCGAGGCCGCAGCCCTGTTCCGTGCCCTGGATTTCGCGCGCGTAGGTGGGGCTGACGGTGCTGATGCGGTCGGCGTAGTACAGGCCGGCCTTCATGAAGTTCAAGTGGCCGTGGAATTCCACGCCGTGCATGGCGAAGAAGTGGTCGGGCAGGCCGAGTTCGGCGAAGTGGCGGGCGTCGAACAGACCCTGGTAGGCGAGGTTGTGCACGGTGTAGACGCTGCGCGCAACGGGCCGCCCCGCAGCTTCGGCGGCGGCGCGCAGGTAGGCGGGGGCGAGTGCCGCGTGCCAGTCGTGCGCATGCACGACCGCCGGCGCCCAGTACGGGTCCAGGCCCTGGGCCAGCGCCGCGGCGGTCCATCCCAGCAGCGCGAAGCGCAGGTGGTTGTCGGCGTACGGATGGTGGCCGGCATCGGCGTAGGGGCCGCCGGCACGATGGTAGTAGCCGGGCGCGTCGATCACGTAGGCATCGACATTGCAGGCCGGCAGCCGGCCATAGAGCAGACGCGCACCGGTCGCCGCCATTGCGGCGGGCGGCGACAGCCTCGCCACCTCGACCGCCCCCTCCAGCCCGCCGAGGATGGGCGCGAAGCCGGGCAGCAGCACACGGACATCGGCGCCCTGCGCGCGCAGGGCGGGCGGAAGCGCGCCGGCCACGTCGGCCAGCCCGCCCGTCTTCAGCAGTGGAAAGATCTCGGCACAGGCCTGCAGCACGCGCATCGATGCCGTCCTCACAGTGCATCCAGCATCTGCTGGGTGACCAGCACGACGCCACCGTCGGTACGATGGAAGCGCTGGGCATCGAGCTCCGCGTCCTCGC
>SHNC01000105.1 GCA_004295105.1 Betaproteobacteria bacterium
CCTGCGACTGGCTCGCTTTTGGCCATCACCAGGACGATCAGGCCGAGACGCTGCTCTTCCGCCTGTTTCGCGGCACCGGCCTGCGCGGCGCCGGCGCGATGCGCACCATCGAGCCGCCGGCAGGGGGGCGCGCGGGTCGCTTGCGGCCGCTGCTCGGCGAGCGGCGGGAACGGATCGAGGCCTGGGCCCGGGCGCAGGGCCTCGCCTGGGTCGAGGATGAAAGCAACGCCGACCTGCGCTACGCCCGCAATGACATCCGTCACCGCATCCTGCCGTCCATCGAATCGGCCTTCCCGGCCGCCGTGCCTTCCCTGGCACGGGCGGCGGAGCATTTCCGCGAGGCGGGTGCGCTGCTCGACGAACTGGCGGCGATCGACCGTGCATCCTGCGGCGGAGCGATGCTCGAGCGCGAGACCCTGCTGCGGCTGGACGACGCCCGCATCGCCAACCTGCTGCGCTGGCTGGCGAGACGGCAGGGGGCGGCTGCACCGTCGCGCGCGAGGCTCGACGAATCGGTGCGCCAATTGCGCGAGGCCGGCGCCGGGCGGCCGCTGCAATTGTCGTTGGGCGAGCTGTCGTGCTGCGTCTATCGCGGCCGGGTGTGGCTGGAGTCGTCCGCGCCCCTGCCGGCCGGTGCGGTGGCCTGGCGTGGCGAAGCGAGGCTGGGTTGGGCGGGCGGGGCGGTGGACTTCCACCGCGGCCATGGTGCCGGCTTGGCGCGTGCGCGCCTGGACGCTGCGGGGCGGGTCGAACTGGTACCGCGCACCCCCGGCCTGAGGTTGCGGCTGGGCGCAGGACGGCCGAGCCGCAGCTTCAAGAACCTCTGCCAGGAGGCCGGACTGCCATCATGGCTGCGCGAGCGCCTGCCGGTGCTGCAGGTTGACGGCATGGTGGCCTGGATCGGCGGCATCGGCGTCGCCGCGGAGTTCGCCTGTGCGCCGGGGGAGGAGGGCATCGAGCCGCGCTGGCTGCCCGCCGGCTGAACATCCGGTCGTGGTCGCGCCCCGCGCAGCGGCTTCAGCTTCGCAGCGAGGTGAGCTGCTGGGCGAGTTCGACCGCGGAGCGGACCCCCATCTTCTCGAAGATCTTGGAGCGGTGCGCCTCGACGGTGCGCATCGAGATCGACAGCTTGTCGGCGATGACCTTGTTGAAGCGACCCTCGAGGATCAGCTCCATGACCTCGCGCTCGCGCGCGGTGAGCGTCGCCAGCCGCGCCTCTATCGTGTCGCGGTCGGCCGCGGCGCGCTGGCGGTCGGCGTCGGAGGCGATAGCCTTCTCCACCCGATCGGCGAGGTCGAGATCGTTGAACGGCTTCTCGAGGAAGTCGAAGGCCCCCTTCTTCAACGCCGAGACAGCCATCGGCACGTCGCCGTGGCCGGTGATGAAGACCACCGGCAGATTGCAGCCGCGTTCTAAGAGGGCGTCGAAGCATTCGAGCCCGCTCATGCCTCCCATGCGGATGTCGAGCACGATGCAGCCGCGCCAGGCGGGCTGCCACGCGGCGAGAAAATCCTCGCCGCTCGACCATTCGCGACACGGAATGTTGCGCGTCTTGAGCAGCCACTGCAGGGCGTCCCGGATGGCCTCGTCGTCGTCGATGATGTGGGCGCAGGGTGGGTTCATGCGGTTATCGCCGGAAGCGTCAGGACGAAGATGGTACCGCCTTCGGGATTGGTCTCGAAGCTCAGGCGGCCGTGGTGCAGCTCGGCGATCGAGCGGCAGATGTTGAGGCCCATGCCCATGCCTTCGGGCTTGGTCGTGTAGAAGGGCTGGAACAGGCGCTCGGCCACGTCCGCAGGAATGCCCGTGCCGCGGTCCGCGACGCGCACCATGACGTGACTGCCGTCGGTCGCCGTGGCGATGCGCACCGTGCGCAACGTGGCGGGCGCGTCCCGCATCGCGTCCATGCCATTGCGCACCAGATTGACCACGACCTGCTCGATCATCACGGCATCGGCCTCGACCTGGGGCAGTGCGGGTGCCAGATCGGTGACGAGCTGCATGCCGCGCTTGCGTACGTCCGCTTCGAGCAGGCCGACCGCGTCGCGGATCACCGCGTTGAGGTCGATCGGTTCGCGCTTGGGTTCGGCGCGGCGCACGAAGTCATGGACGCGACGGATGATCTCGCCCGCCCGTCGCGCCTGGCGGCCGATCTTCTCGTGGATGGTGATGAGTTCGGTGCGATCGGCGTCTGTGGCCTGGAGGCGATTGATGCAGCCGTTGTTGTAGGTGGCGATGGCGGCCAGCGGCTGGTTCAGTTCGTGGGCCAGCGTCGACGCCATCTCGCCCATCGTCACCAGGCGCGAAGTGGCCTGCAGGCGCTCCTCCTGCTGGCGGGCGAGCTCGCGCGCGCGCTTGCGCTCGGTGATGTCGAGCACCGAACCCATCCAGCCGGTGTGGCGCCCCTTGGCGTCGATCAACGGCGCCTCGAACACCAGCACGTCGAGCACGTCGCCGTTCTTGCGCCGCAACTGGACCTCGGTACCGCCGGGGGCGGAGCCGCTGGTGAGGATCTGCCTGTGCAGCTCGTAGGTCTGCTCGAGCTGCTCCGGGTCCCAGTAGGGCATCGGCGCCTTCTGGCCGAGCAGTTCCTCGGCGCTGTAGCCGGTCATCTGGCAGAACGCGGGGTTCACATAGGTGAGCCGCCCTTCGCGGTCGCGTGCGCGCATGCCGGTGAGCATCGAATCCTCCATCGCCTTGCGGTAGGCGGATTCCTCGCGCAGCGCGGCCTCGGCCGCCTGGCGGCGTGCGAGCTGGCGTCGCAGTTGCCAGACGCTCCAGACGATGACCACGCCGAACAGCACGATGGCGCCACCCAGCAGCAGCGTCACCCAGCGTGTTTCATTCCGGTAGGGGGTGACCTGCAAGGTGAGTCCGTGCCCCGGCGGGTCGAGCGGCGTGGTGTAACTGCGCTGCGCGGCGAGCGGCGCGATTTTCGACCTCGCGGCGATCTCGCGGCCATCGGCGTCGAGCACCGCCACCCGATAGCGCTCGGAGAACCACCACGGCAGTTCGCGCACGACCAGATTCGACAGCGAGTACACGCCTACGACAATGCCCTGCAGCCCGCGATCGGTCCACACGGGCACGTGGACCTCGAAGCGCGCCTCACCATCGGCTGCGCGATACGTGGGGCCATATACCGGAAGCTCGCCACCGCGCGCCAGATCGAAGGTCAAGGGGCCGTCCGGGCTCGCAGGCTTTGCATAACTGCCCGTATCACCCGCGTGGGGTGGCATCGCGCCGATGATGCGCCGGTCGGGTGTGAGCCACGTGACTCTCACCAATCCGCGCTCGGCACTCAACAGATGCTTCAACTGCGCCTCGGTCGGCGGGGGCAGCGCGCCGCCACCCAGCAGGCTGGGGCCGAGCTGCTGCAGGCTGGCCTCGTTGCGGTCGAGCTGGAAGTGCAGGTTCTGCTCCATCCATAGCACGTCGCTGATCAGCGCCGCTTGCTGTTCGTCGGCGTCGCGCTGGCGCGTCAGCCACACCAGCGCGGCGATCGCGCCGAGGAACAGGGCGAGTGCGACAAAAGGCAAGTGACTGAGCCAGCGGGCTCGGGCACGAGGTTCGGCGGTGATGGCTTGCATTTCGGCCGGGCGTCAGCGAGGCCTGCGGCGAATCGCGTGACTGCTGTTGTGGATGTCCACAATAGCCGGTCGCGAATTTCCCGCAACATACTGTTGCCATGCCGATGACAGGGGGCACCCGTCGCGGCTTGCCGATCGCCCGGACGCACAGCGGAGCGGGCCGTTCAGGACATCATCGATGCACAGGTTTCCACACGGAGGAGGGGACATCATGAAATTTCGCGCGCTTCTGGTCGGTATGGTTGCGGTCGGGCTGTCTGCCACGGCAGTGGCTGCCGATCCCATCGTGATCAAGTTCAGCCACGTCGTCGCCAACGATACGCCCAAGGGCAAAGGCGCCGAGAAGTTCAAGGAACTCGCGGAAAAATACACTGCAGGCGCGGTCAAGGTCGAGGTCTATCCGAACAGCACGCTGTACAAGGACAAGGAAGAAATGGAAGCGCTGCAATTGGGCGCCGTAC
>SHNC01000070.1 GCA_004295105.1 Betaproteobacteria bacterium
CGTCGACGAGCATGACGGCCAACGGCGCGGTTCGCGTCTGGCTGGTTCGCCTCGATCGCGTGCAGGTGGGCAGCCTCGTCCTGCGCAATGTCGATGGAGCGGTGCATGAAGCGCCGCTGCCCTTCGTGCTGCTCGGCAGCAGTTTCCTGCAGCGCGTCGCGATGCAGCGCGAGGGCGATACGCTGATCCTGCGGCGCCGGTTCTGAGGTTCACCCTCTTCCGCCGCCTGGCTGTTCGATTCGCGGGCGACCGGTGATCGCCTGCCGATGCCCGTCCGTCGTGCCTGGCTGGCTCCTTGCCGGCTGCGTCCGTAGGCTGTTTTCGTAGGGCATTGCGCCATGGCATCCACGGACCAACGAGTGCGACATGACAGCGAATCGGCATCGCGGCTTCACCCTCATCGAACTGATGATCGTCGTAGCGATCATCGGCATTCTCGCGGGCATCGCGCTGCCCGCCTACAACGAGTACGTCATGCGCGGAAACGTGCCGCAGGCGACCGCGGGCCTTTCCGAAGGCCGCGTCCGGCTCGAACAGTGGTTCCAGGATAACCGGACCTACGTGGGCGGCCCCTGTCCTGCCGCGGCGAAGTCCTTCACGTTCGCATGTGCATTGGCGGCGACGACATTCACGATCACGGCGACGGGCGGCGGAACCATGACCGGATTCGCCTATACCATCGACCAGAACAACGGCATGACGTCGACGACTCCCTGGGCCGCTGGAAAGAAGGCGTGCTGCATCACGAGCAAGGGAGGCGCGTGCTGATGAGCCAATCGAGTTCGCTCATTCGTGCGCATGAATCGCCATGACGACAAACCGGCATGTGATGGCTTCGCCGTTGAAAGTGGCGCGAGGTTTCTCGTTGGTCGAGCTGATGGTGGTTGTCGCGATCATCGGACTGTTGTTGCTCGTGGCATTCCCCGCCTACACGGAGTGGATCCAGAGTTCGCGCATCCGCACAGCGGCCGAGACGATCCAGAGCGGCCTGCAATTGGCGCGGGCAGAGGCCGTCAGGCGCAATGGAACCGTGGAGTTCGTGCTTTCCGGCACGAATTCGGCATGGACGGTACAGGTGCCGGGGGATCCTGCCGAGGTGATCCAGCAACGATCCGCCGGCGAGGGTACGTCGCTGGTCGCCGTGACCACGCAGCCGGATGGCGCTGTCAGTATCGGCTACAACGGACTGGGGCGCGTCAATCCGGGTACCGCGGCAGGAACGCCGCCACTGCAGCGCGTCGACATCGACATAGCGACGGCCGACGCGGCACGCGAATTGCGCGTGACGATCGGAACCGATGGGGCCATCCGCATGTGCGATCCGTCCGGAAAACTTCCCGAAGATGATCCGAGGAGATGTTAGACATGAAACGCCGGGGACGACCGCAGCGCTGGGGCCATGGGGGTTTCATGCTGCTCGAGGTGCTGATCGCGATCCTGATCCTCGCGCTCGGCGTGCTGAGCGTGATCGGTCTTCAGGCCGCCGCGATTCGCAATACCGCGGCAGCCAAGTATCGGGCGGATGCCAGTTTCATTGCGAGTCAGCGCGTGGGCAGCATGTGGGCCAACCCCGAGGCGTTGGGCGGGTTTGTGGAGAACGACACCGACCTTGGAACTGCACTTCCCGATGGCAAGCGCACGACGGCGGTCAATGGAACGCAGGTGACCGTCACCGTGACATGGCGGGCACCGGGTGCGACCGACAGGAGCAACGTCGTGGTCGTTGCGTACATCAGCGTGTAGGGGGCGACATGGCGAAGAAGCGCGTCCAGCGCGGTTTCACGCTTGTGGAGTTGCTTGTCGGTCTGACCGTCGGTCTCATCACGCTGCTCGTCCTGACGCAGCTTCTCCAGTCTTTCGAGGGCCAGAAGCGCACGAGTACTGGCGGAAACGATGCGCAGACGAATGGCGCCTTTGCGCTCTACATGCTCGATCGCGAGATCCGGATGGCCGGGTACGGCGTGTTCGGGCCGGAATCGATGCTCTGCAGGAATGGGATCAACATGTATTACGACGATCCTGCGGGCGGGGCGACTGTCGCGAATGCAGCGTCGTTCGTTCCGATCCGGATCATAGACGGCGGCGGTTCGGCGCCGGATTCGGTGCTCACCATGCGTAGCGATGCCGAGTTCGGTGCCGTGCCGACATCGGTGATCAAGGATATGCCCAATCCGTCGTCCATCATCACGGCAAGCACGCCCGGCGGGCTGGAGGTTGGCGATTTATTCGTCATGGCTTCGAAGGACGGCAGCAAGGTGTGCACGCTGATGCAGCTCACGCATGATCCGCAAGCCACCGGCGTGGGCATCAACTTGCAGCACAATCCGGGATCATCGGGCCCATATAACCCTTCCAATCCAAGTAACGTATTTGCCAAGGCAGAGTCCTACGTCATTGGCGATATCGTCATCAACATGGGCAATTACCCACGGCGGCAATACTCGGTGGAGTGCGATCAACTCGTCGAGAGCGACCCGCTGGTGGTCGCCGCGCCGGATTGCGACAACTCGAGGCCATTGGTGGCGCAGATCGTGAATTTGCAGGCGCAGTATGGCATCGCGCCGGTTGGTTCTTCTGCGGTCAATGAATGGGTCGATGCGACGGGCGCGTGGGTCAATCTCTTGGGCGATGACATCTCCCGCGTGCGTGCCATTCGCCTCGCCGTCGTGGCGCGAAATCCTCAATATGAAAAAGATGCCGCCGATACGGGGACGCCAGACGAGCTGGAAATGTGGACGGGTGGGCCCACGATCGACATCGCCGAAGCGGAGCGGCATTACCGCTATCGCGTCTATGAGACGATCATTCCCTTGCGCAACATCATCTGGTCGCCTTCATGATCCATGGAGTTTCTGCGATGCACGATCGAGCCCGGTCCAGCCAGCGCGGTGTGGTCTTTTTCACCGTCTTGATCGCGCTGGTCATCCTATCCTTGTCCGCAGTCGCGCTCGTACGTTCGGTCGACACCGGTACGCAGATTGCCGGGAATCTGTCCTTCCGGCAGACGACCACGCAGGCGGGTGACAGCGGAACGGAAGCCGGCGTCGCGTGGATGAATACGCAACTCGATGCCAACCCGACTTCCTTGTACAAGTCCGACGAAACCAAGGGCTACTACGCCACCTCGCGCGTGGGGTGCGACGTTTCCGGATCCAGAACGCCGAATGACAAGACGGATGACGTGAACTGGGACGGAAGCAACGCCGCCAATGCGAACTGCCAGATGAAGGCGGTGGCAGTGGACGCGGGCCGTCTTCCTGCCGGCTATTCCGCAGCGTATGTCATCAACCGGCTATGCAATGCCGAGGGCAACCCGAAGGACGTGCAATGCGAGAACTATTCGCGCATGAGCGCGGCGGCCGACGAAGGACGGTCCATGAGCGGCGGCGGCTACTTCGGCAAGAAGTCAGCCAGTAGCGAGTATTTCTACCGTGTCACGACGCGGGTGGTGGGACCGAAGAATACGGTCAGTTACGTGCAGACCGTATTGTTGAACTGACGAGAAACCGATCATGCAATGCGCCAAAGTTTCCTTGCCGAAGGATCGCGGGATCATGAGCACTCGACTGCAGCGATTTCTCGCCGGGGGCTTTCCACTTGCCCTGATCATCGCGGGCGTCACGTCCGCATTCGCGGCGACGGTGTCGATTTCCGATGCGCCGATGGCGAACGGCACAGGCACGCAGATCAAGCCGAACGTGATGTTCGTGCTCGACGATTCGGGGAGTATGCGCAATACCTTCATCCCTGACCTGGTGGAGAGTTTCGCGTCCAGTACGGCATCGGAGCGGCGTTACGGTTATGTCAGCGCTGCCTGCAATGGGGTGTATTACAACCCGAAGATCATTTACAGGCCGCCGGTGAAAGCCGACGGCACTTCCTACCCCGCAGCAAGTTTCGTCGCCGCGAAAGTGGACGGCTTCGATGCGAGTGCCACGGCCACGGTGGTCGACCTGCGCACCAATTTCCGTG
>SHNC01000098.1 GCA_004295105.1 Betaproteobacteria bacterium
CAATCTGCGCCCGGCAATCCTGTATCCCGAACTGGCCAACGCCTCCACGCTGAAGCCAGAAGTCGTGTCCGGGCTCGACATCCTGATCGTGCGCGAGCTGACCGGTGACATCTACTTCGGCCAGCCGCGCGGCATCGAAATGCGCGCGGTCAATGGCGAGACCCAGCGGGTGGGCTGGAACACGATGATCTACGCTGAATATGAGATCCGGCGCATCCTGCGCGTGGCCTTCGAGGCGGCGATGAAGCGCGGCAGGAAGTTGTGTTCGGTCGACAAGATGAACGTGCTGGAAACCACTCAACTTTGGCGCGACATTGCCGAAGAGATAAAGGACGAGTACCCGGAGGTGGAGCTCACGCACATGCTGGTCGACAACGCGGCCATGCAACTGGTGCGTAACCCCAAGCAGTTCGACGTGATGGTGACCGGCAATATGTTCGGCGACATCCTGTCCGACGAGGCGTCGATGCTGACTGGCTCGATCGGCATGCTGCCGTCGGCTTCGCTCAACGCCGACAACAAGGGCATGTATGAGCCTTCGCACGGTTCGGCCCCCGACATCGCGGGCAAGAATCTGGCCAACCCGCTGGCGACGATGTTGTCGGCGGCGATGATGCTGCGCTATTCGTTCAACGACGAGCAGGGCGCCCAGCGCATCGAGAACGCGGTGAAGAGAGTGCTCGCGCAGGGCTATCGTACCGGCGACATCTATGAGCCGGGCACGCGCCGTGTGGGTACGAAGGAAATGGGCGATGCCGTGCTGGCCGCGTTGTGATCACGAAGAACTGAAGCTTGAATGGAAGAGGTGAAGCGATGAATCGAGTCGGTCTGGTTGGCTGGCGCGGAATGGTCGGTTCCGTGCTGATGCAGCGCATGGTGGAAGAGGGCGATTTCGCCCACATCGAACCGGTGTATTTCTCGACTTCGAACGCCGGTGGCAAGGCACCGGCCTTCGGCGACAAGGAGGCAGCCGAGCGGCTGCAGGACGCGATGAACATCGACGCGCTGAAGGCGTGCGACATCGTCATCACCTGCCAGGGCGGCGACTACACCAAGGAGGTGTACCCGAAGTTGCGCGCCACCGGCTGGAGGGGGCACTGGATCGACGCCGCCAGCGCGCTGCGCATGGAAGACAACGCGGTCATCATCCTCGATCCGGTCAACCGCAACGTCATCGACGCTGCGCTGGCCAAGGGCGGGCGTGACTGGATCGGCGGCAACTGCACGGTGTCGCTGATGCTCATGGGCCTGGGCGGCCTGTTCAGGCACGGCCTGGTCGAGTGGGTCTCGGCGATGACCTACCAGGCCGCATCGGGCGCCGGCGCGCAGAACATGCGCGAGCTGATCGCCCAGATGGGCACCATCCACGATTCGGTGAAGGATCTGCTCGCCGATCCGGCTTCCGCCATCCTCGAGATCGACCGCAAGGTCGCCGAGACCATGCGCTCGGACGGCTTCCCGAAGAAGAACTTCCGCAACACGCCGCTGGCCGGCAGCCTGATTCCCTGGATCGACGTGCCGGTCGAGTACGGCCAGAGCAAGGAAGAGTGGAAGGGCGGCGCCGAGTGCAACAAGATCCTCGGCAATGCGCCGTTCCGCAGCGCCGGGTCGATCCCGATCGACGGTCTGTGCGTGCGCATCGGCGCGATGCGCTGCCACTCGCAGGCGCTGACGATCAAGCTCAAGAAGGACGCGCCACTCGACGAGCTCGGCGACATCATCGCCAGTGCCAACCAGTGGGTGAAGGTGGTGCCAAACGAGCGCGAGATCACCGAGCGCGAGCTGACGCCGACGGCCGTGACCGGCACGCTGACGGTTCCTGTCGGTCGCCTGCACAAGCTGGCGATGGGCAACGACTATCTTGGCGCCTTCACCGTGGGCGACCAGTTGCTCTGGGGCGCTGCCGAACCCTTGCGCCGCATGCTGCGCATCCTGCTCGAGCGCTGAGCAGGTCCCATCCCGTCGGGGGAGTGCTCCCCCGGCGGCTCGATCGAGGCCGATTCCGGCATTCCCTCACGGCGAAGGGCCTCGCAAACCAGATGATTACTGCGTGCAACTCGACGTGATGCTAGATTGCTAAGCGGATGGCGTCGGCAAGCGTCCTCGGGACGGGGCTTGGGGGAGAAACGCAGTTTGAAGAACACCATGAAAACGTCGCTCAAGGCTTCCCTGATCGCACTGGCGATCGCCTCGTTCCCGATTGGCAGCCATGCGGCCGGCCTGGGGCAGATCAACGTTTTCAGTGGCCTCGGTCAGCCGCTGCGGGCGGAGATCGCGGTCAGCGCCACGGCGCAGGAGCTGCAGTCGCTCACCGCGCGCATCGCTCCAGTCGAGGCGTTTCGGGCGGCCAACCTGCCATACTCGGCGACGGCGGCAGCAGTGCGCGTCAGCGTTGACACGCGCGCCGCGAGACCGGTCATCCGGCTGTCGACGGTGCGGCCGGTCGACGACCCCTTTCTCGAACTGCTCGTCGAGCTCACCTGGGCTTCCGGCCAACTCGCTCGCGAGTATACCTTCCTGCTCGATCCGGTCGATCTGACCGCGCCCAGGGCGGCGGCAGCCCGTGTCGATGCTGCTCCCGCCGCGCCGGCGGCCAGGGTGGTGACGCCGCCCCCAATGGCGCGCGAGCCCGCGGCAGCACCCGCGAGTGCGGTGATTCCGGAGCGCTACACGGTGCGGCGTGGCGACACCCTGCACAGCATTGCCGGCAACACCGCTCAGCCCGGCGCGAATCTCGACCAGACGCTGATTGCCCTGTTCCGCGCCAATCCCGGCGCGTTCGAGGGTGGGAACATCAACCGCCTGAAGGCCGGTGCGGTGCTGTCCGTGCCGTCGGCCGAGCGCGTGCAGGCGATCGACGCTACCGAGGCGCGCCGCGAGATCCTCGCCCAGGCGACCGATTTCGAGGCTTACCGACGCCGGCTGGCGGGTGCGGCCGGTGCCCAGCAGGCGGCGGACGCCGCTCCGGAGCAGGCGAGCGCGGGACGCATCGTGCCCAGGGTGGAAGAGGCGCGCCCCGCCGCGGAGTCCGGGGACAAGTTGCGTGTTTCCCGTGCAGAGAAAGTCGGCGACGGCGACGCGATCGCCCGACTGCAGGCGCTCGAGGAAGAACTCGCCAGCCGTGAAAAGGCGCTGCAGGATGCCAACACACGGCTCGCTCAGCTCGAGCAGAGCATTCGCGACATGCAGAAGCTGCTCGAGGTCCGCAGCGCCTCGCTCGCTCAGGCACAGCAGCAGGCAGGCGGCGCGAGTCCTGCGGCGACAGCCCCGGCGGCTCCTGCCACCGTCCCGCCTCCGGCACCGGCCGTTGCGGCACCGACGGAGCCGCCACCCGTGCCACCGGCTGCGGCCAGTGGGACGCCGGCGCCCGAAGTGAAGCCCGAGCCGGTGCCGACTGCCGTGCCTGAGGTCGCGCCGGCACCGAAGCCGCAGCCGAAGAGCGCCGCGGTGCCGCCGCCGCCGGAAGAGCCTGAGTTCATCGAGTCGCTGCTCGGGAATCCCGCGACCCTGGCTGCGGGCGGCGGCATTGCGGCCCTGCTGCTGGCACTGGTCGGTCTCAGGCTGCGCAAGCGCCGCGATAACGAGGCGCCCGGCGCCGAAGTCACCGAACTTGCCGGCGAGACGCAGAAGCCCGAGCAGGGTGTCGTATTCGGTGAAACGGGCGGCCAGAGCGTCGATACGGGCAACAGCGTGCTGATGACCGATTTCAGCCAGTCGGGGCTCTCCGCGATCGACACTGACGAAGGGGTCGATCCCGTTGCCGAAGCCGATGTCTACATGGCCTACGGCCGTGACGCGCAGGCGGAGGAGATCCTGCAGGATGCGCTGAAGGCCGACCCGGATCGCACCGCGATCTACCTGAAACTGCTCGAGATCTATACGCAACGCAAGAGCCTCAAGCAGTTCGAGACGGTTGCGACCGATCTGTATGCGCGCACCGGCGGCAGCGGTCCGGACTGG
>SHNC01000235.1 GCA_004295105.1 Betaproteobacteria bacterium
AAGCGCAGTTGATTGGCTTCCTTCAGAAACTGGTACAGCTGACGGATCTTGCTCTTGACGATATCGCTCACAACGAGCCCTCCCGTGACTCTGTGCGCTCGTTGTCGTATTGCCCCAAGCTCATCAGGCAAGCGCCTCCCCACACCCTACTCATCACTCATAATCCTGCACGGGAGACAGTCTAGCCCATTGCCTGCTGGCAATAGGCTCGAAAGCACCGTCAGGTACCTAAGCATCGAAGTCGATGGGGACCCGAACGGCCGTTCAGAATGAAGAGCCTGGCCGCATCGTGTCCGGCGTCACAGGGACACATCCACTTCAAAGTCGGTGAGCGCAAGGCTTGCCAGGAGACAGCCGCTCTGAGTCGGCCCTGCTCCGTCACCGTATGGGCCGACGCCGCTCACGTCGGACGCAGCAAGAGATGCCGGTGGGTGAGTTTCTGCTTCAGGTCGCGCTGGCTCTTCCACAGGATGGTCGGGATGTTGGCCAGGTCGAAGGGCAGGACGGTTCCCTCTCTTGCGCTCGGGACGACGCGCTTGCGTATGCCCTGGGCGAGGCCGATCCCGCAGTACGCGTTGGGGCGCGGCTCGGTGAAGTCTGCGACCACGATGGCGGCGCGGCGGATGCCTTCCAAGGAGGCGCGGGATGATGCGCTCGGCCCTCTTCTCCTCGTCGGTGCCGCGCAACTCGAAACCCGCCTCAGGCAGCTCTTGCGGAAGGAATCCTTGACGTCCTCAAACTTCATCGAAGACAACGGCGAGCGCAGGGCGGAAAAACGAAGCGCCTTCCGCCGAATGACAGGTGTCCGGCGACCAACTTCCGCCGGATAACGGCTGCGGATCATCCGCCCGGTTCGCTAACCGTCACCGAACACCCGCGCGGCCTCGTCCTCGAGCGCCGGGCCGACCACCTCGACGCTGCGCCCGCCACGGCCGATCACCTCGCGGCAGCCCATGCGCAGTTCGTCGCCGGGCGGCAGGAGGGCGTAGTTGCGCTCGCTGCCGAGCGCATAGACGAGGCGCTTCACCCCGCTCCAGAACACCGCGCCGGCACACATCGCACAGGGCTCTGCGCTCGCGTAAAGCGTGGCACCCGCCAGCGTCTGTGCGTCGAAGCGCTGCCCGGCGAGGCGCACCAGGTTCATCTCGGCATGCCCGGTCGGGTCGCGATCGGTCACCTGGTTGTTCTCCGCCTCGGCCAGCACCCGGCCGTCGGCGCCCACGAGGACCGCCCCGTAGGCGCCGTTGCCCTTGCCCTTTGCAATACGCGACAGTTCGATAGCCTTGCGCAGATATCGAATATCGGCTTCATCAAGCTGACTCATCCCGGAACCCTCCATTTCCGCCCACCCGTTTCAATTCGAATGACATTGACTCTCGCGCTGTTGCATCGAACGCAAAGCGCTTGTGGATTCTAGGATCGGTTCCCGGAAGGACTATCTCCGGACGTTATGCGCCCTATAAGCACCGCGATATGGGATTGTCGGCACAATCAGGGCTCCCATGCACACGATCGATATCTGAAGTATCGACAGAAGCGACGTTCGGTGGGATTCAACAGGCGGGGGCATGTCTTTAATCTTGCGCCATCCCCCAACCAACAATGGCAATGGAGACAAAGATGGCCCGTATGAGAGCAGTGGATGCCGCCGCAGCGGTGATGCGCAAGGAAGGTGTGAGCACCGTGTTCGGCGTGCCCGGCGCCGCGATCAACCCGCTGTATTCGGCGATGAAGAAGGACGGTGGCTTCAAGCATGTGCTCGGCCGCCACGTCGAGGGCGCCTCGCACATGGCCGAAGGCTACACTCGCGCCAACCCGGGCAACATCGGCGTGTGCATCGGCACCTCGGGCCCGGCCGGCACCGACATGATCACCGGGCTGTACTCGGCCTCCGCCGATTCCATCCCCATCCTGTGCATCACCGGCCAGGCGCCGCGCGCCCGCCTGTACAAGGAGGACTTCCAGGCCGTCGATATCGAGTCCATCGCCAAGCCGGTGACCAAGTGGGCGGTGACGGTGCGCGAACCGGCGCTGGTGCCGCGCGTGTTCCAGCAGGCCTTCCACCTGATGCGCTCCGGCCGTCCCGGCCCGGTGCTGATCGACCTGCCGTTCGACGTGCAGATGGCCGAGATCGAGTTCGACATCGACACCTATGAATCGCTCGGCGCCTACAAGCCCGCCGCCACCCGCGCGCAGGCCGAGAAGGCGATGGCCATGCTCAACGCCGCCGAACGCCCGCTGATCGTGTCCGGCGGCGGCGTGATCAACGCCAACGCCGCGGCGAAGCTGCAGGAATTCGCCGAGATCACCGGTGTGCCGGTGATCCCGACCCTGATGGGCTGGGGCACCCTCCCCGACGACCACCCGCTGATGGCCGGCATGGTGGGCCTGCAGACCTCGCACCGCTACGGCAACGCGACCATGCTCGCGTCCGACTTCGTGTTCGGCATCGGCAACCGCTGGGCGAACCGCCACACCGGTTCGGTCGAGGTGTACACCAAGGACCGCAAGTTCGTGCATATCGACATCGAGCCGACCCAGATCGGCCGCGTGTTCGGCCCCGACTACGGCATCGTGTCCGACGCCGGTGCGGCACTCGACCGCCTGATCGAAGTGGCGCGCGAGATGAAGGCCGCCGGCCAGCTCGCCGACCGCAGCGCCTGGGTCGCGCAGTGCCAGGAGCGCAAGCGCACGCTGCAGCGCAAGACGCATTTCGACAACGTGCCGATGAAGCCGCAGCGCGTGTATGAAGAGATGAACCGCGCCTTCGGCAAGGACACCTGCTACGTCAGCACCATCGGCCTGTCGCAAATCGCCGCCGCGCAGTTCCTGCATGTGTACAAGCCGCGCCACTGGATCAACTGCGGCCAGGCCGGCCCGCTGGGCTGGACCATCCCGGCGGCGCTGGGCGTGTGCGCGGCCGACCCGCAGCGCAAGGTGGTGGCGATCTCGGGCGACTACGACTTCCAGTTCATGATCGAGGAGCTGGCGGTGGGTGCGCAGTTCAAGCTGCCCTACATCCACGTGCTGGTGAACAACGCCTACCTCGGCCTGATCCGCCAGTCGCAGCGCGGCTTCGACATGGATTACTGCGTGCAGCTCGCGTTCGAGAACATCAACGCGCCGGAAACCGAAGGCTACGGCGTCGATCATGTGAGCGTGGTCGAAGGCCTGGGCTGCAAGGCGATCCGCGTGCGCAAGCCGGAGGAGATCCAGCCCGCCTTCGCCCAGGCCCGCGCCTGGATGGAGGAATTCCGCGTGCCGGTGGTGGTCGAGATCATTCTCGAGCGTGTCACCAACATCTCGATGGGCACCGAGATCAACGCCATCAACGAATTCGAGGAACTCGCCGAGAAGGGCGCCGACGCCCCGACCGCGATCTCGATGCTCGATTGATGCTGGGGTTCGCAGCCAGGCCTGCCCCGGTGCTCACGCTCCCTCCTCCCTTCGCGTACGCTGGAGTGGGCCTGGCCGCGACCGTCGTCGCCCCCGGGACGTTCGCCCCGTACGAGCGACCGCAACGACCGAACTGAACACGGAGAGTACAACGATGCCGAAATTTGCCGCCAACCTGACCATGCTGTTCAACGAGGTCGCCTTCCTCGATCGCTTCCAGGCCGCCGCCGATGCGGGCTTCAAGGGCGTGGAATACCTCTTCCCCTACGCCTTCGACAAGAACGAGCTGGCCGAGCGCCTGCAGCGCCATGGCCTGACCCAGGTCCTGCACAACCTGCCTGCGGGCAACTGGGAAGGCGGCGAGCGCGGCATCGCCTGCCATCCGGACCGCGTCGGCGAGTTCCGTGACGGCGTCGGCCGCGCGATCGACTACGCCACCACGCTGGGCTGCAGGCAGGTGAACTGCCTGGCGGGCATCACGCCGGCCGGCGTCGACGCCGACAAGGTGCACGCCACCTTCGTCGACAACCTGCGCTTCGCCTCCGCGCACCTGAA
>SHNC01000241.1 GCA_004295105.1 Betaproteobacteria bacterium
GTTCCGCGACCGCTTCTTAGGCGTGGTGCGTGAAGGCCACCCGCTCTGCAGCGCGGAGATCACGCCCGCTCGTTTTGCGGCGGGCCGGCATATCGGCCTCTCGCGCCGCGGCGTGCTGCATGGCCCGGTCGATGAGGCGCTGGATGCGCTCGGCTTGCAGCGGAACGTCGTCACCACCGTCGTCGGTTTCCCCACCGCCGTGGCGCTGGCCCGGGCCTCGGACCTGATTGCCACCGTACCCGAGCGCCACACCGGCAACCTGCGCGAGGGGCTGTACTCGTTTTCGCTGCCCTTCCCTACCCCCGAATTTGCGGTGTCACTCTTCTGGCACCCGAGGCTTCACGGCGATCCGGTGCACCGCTGGCTTCGTGAGGTGATCCTGGATGTCTGCGGAATGCCCCGATGAACGGAGCGCTGGTCGAGCACATTGATTTCAACATGATGTATCGCTGGTTCGTGGGCCTGACGCTGGACGAGGCGATCTGGGATTACTCGACCTTCTCGGCCAACCGCGATCGTCTGCTCAAGGAGAGCGTGATGCGCGAGTTCTTCGGCGGTGTGGTGGCGATCGCCGAATGGGCCGAGCTGGTGTCCGACGAGCACCTCAGCGTCGATGGTTCGCTGCTGCGGGCGTGGGCCTCGCACAAGAGCGTGGCCGCGCGCGACGGATCGGACGAACCGCCCGGACCGGATCAGGGCCGCAACCCCGAGGTCGACTTCCGGGGCAAGAAGCGCTCGAACGCGACGCACTTTTCGCGCACCGACCCCGAGTCGCGGCTGGCAAGCAAGGGCGGCGGCATGGCATTTCTGAGCTACACCACGCATGCCTTGGCCGAGAACCGGCACGGGCTGATCGTCGACGTGCACACGACCCCGGCCACCGGGACCGCCGAACGTGAAGCCGCGCTGGTGATGATCAAGCGCAGCGTCAAACCGGCGAGCGGGACCCGTAAGCCGACCCTGGCTGCGGATCGTGGTTACGACACCGCCGACTTCATGGGTGCCCTGAGCGCCTTGGGTATCGCCCCGCACGTGGCCGCCAAGACCCAAGGCAGCGTGCCCGAGCACATCAAGACGACCGAGGGTTACGCGGTCAGTCTGCGTCGTCGAAAGATGATCGAAGAGGCCTTCGGCTGGGTGAAGGATATCGGCATGCTGCGCCGTTTGATGGCGCGCGGCCTGGACAAGATTCGCGCGCATGCGCTGCTCAATTTCGCCGCGTACAACCTGACGCGATTGGGCAATTTGCTGGCTCCGTAATTCGTTGGCGCTCGCGCGCCATTCGAAGTGCGGCACGAGATCGCAAACGACGACCATGCACAACAACGGGCGCGGAGGGGTGCCAAGTGTCGCGCAGGTGGGAAATGCATACTGCCAGAGCCGTCCGTACCATACCGTGCGCATTCCGACGATCGTGACCGCTCATACCGACGAACGTGACCGGTGCTCTGTGCGCGCCAGCGTGGGGTTCAGAGTGTAACCGCGTCGGTCACGATGGCGGTCATTTCGGGACCTGGCGCAGGCTTATCCACAGGCGGTCGCCAGCGCGCCTCATACGCTGGCGGGCGGCCGGCTGTGGGTAAGCCGTAGAGCACGCACGGCCTCATGCCGTTGCCTTTTTTCTCATCGACTCACCCTTGAGGGCGAGCTTGTGGGCGGCGTGCACGATGCGGTCGAGGATCGCATCGGCGAAGGTCGGATCCCCCAGGTAGGCATGCCAGTGCTCGATCGGCAACTGGCTGGTGATGGCTGTCGAGCGGCTGCCGACGCGATCGTCGAGCAGCTCGAGCAGGTCGCTGCGCTCCTGCGCCGAAGGCGCCGCCAGCCCCCAGTCGTCGATGACGATCAGATCGAGCCGGGCCAGTTGCATCAGCCGCCGGCTGAAGCTGCCGTCGGCATGCGCGAGGCGCAACTCCTCGAAGAGGCGCGGCAGGCGCACGTAGTAGGCCGACAGGCCCTGACGGCAGGCGGCGTTGGCGAGCGCGCAGGCAAGCCAGGTCTTGCCGCTGCCGGTGGGACCGGTGATCAGGCAGTTCTGCGCCTGGCGGATCCAGTGGCAGGTGCCCAGGGCGGCGAACTGGCTGCGCTCCAGGCCGCGTCCGGCGCGATAGTCGACATCCTCCAGGCAGGCGCCGCCGATCTTGATGCGGGCAGCCTTGAGCAGACGCTCGATACGCTTGCCGTCGCGCAGCAGCAACTCGCGGTCGATCAGTTGGGCCAGGCGCTCGTCGAAGGTCAGCGCCGCGATACTGGGGTGGGCGTGCTGCTCTTCGAGGGCGCGTGCCATACCTTCGAGGCGCAGCGCGCGCAGTTGGTCGAGACTGGGGTGGGTGAGCATCGTGGTTTCTCCGGTGGGGGTGGGTGGGCACGCGTTACGGCGTAACGGTTTCGGTGGGCAAGCGCAGTTGCTGCTCGTAGTAGTCGGTGCTCAGCCGGGTCGGCAGCGCGGCCAGCGTGTGCTGCTCGGCCTGCACGAGCAGACGTTCGAGCATCGCGCGCTGAGTGAGGCCGTGCGCGCTGGCCAGGCGCTCGAGGGCGCATTTGGCGTGCGTGCCGACGATCATGTTCAGCCGCACACCTTGGCCCTCGACGGACTGCAGGTGGCGGGCGCGGTAGGCGGCTTGGCGCTGTGCGTTGGTGGAGGACATGAAGGCTCCTGGGCGGTGATGGGGTCCCTGGCGGGAAGCTTGTGCCGTTACGCTGTAACGGCGCTGAGGCTCAGTGGTAGTAGTGCGCGCCGCGCAGATTGGCGTGCGCATCGGGCAGCGTGAGCTCGGCCTGTTGCGGCGTCCCCGCCGGCAGTGGTGCGCGATCCAGCCCGGTCTTGAGCATCGAGGCGAGGTGCTTGTAGCGCATCGCCCCGAGCGTGACGGCGCGGGTGGCGGCGGCCTCCAGCCGAAGCGGACCGTACTGGCGCGCCAGACGCATCAGCCCCAGGCAGGCGCGGTAGCCCTGCTCGGGATGCGGCATGCGTTCGAGCTGGAAGGCGACCACGCGCTCGGTGTGCGGTCCCACCGTGGCGCCCCAGGCGATGAGCTTGCTGGGCGACCACTGGCGGTGGGCCTGATGCGAGGCGGGCATGTGCTCGGTGAGCGTGCTGAAGGCGCCGCGCCGGTGGCTGCGGGCATGCACCGCCACGCGACGCCCGCCGGCGAAGCACTCGATGCTCGAGGCGGTGATGCGCAGCTCCAGCACCTGTCCGACCAGCGCCTGGGGCACGCTGTAGTAATGGCCGTCGAACTCGACGTGGTAGTCGATGTTGGGCTTGACCTTCTTCCACTGAGCGAACTGGAACGGCGTGGCGGGCAGCGCACGCAGCGCCGGCTGGTCGAGCGCCTCGAAGGCCTCGCGGCGGCAGCCCGGCAGGCGCTGGAAGGGACGCGCATTGAGGTGTTCGAGCAACTCGGCGATGGCTACGTCGAGTTCGGCCAGCGAGAAGAAGCGCCGGTGCCGCAGGCGCGCCAGGACCCAGCGCTGCACGATCTGCACGCCCACCTCCACCTTGCTCTTGTCCTGCGGCTTGTAGGGGCGTGCGGGCAGGATCGCCACGCCGTAGTGCTGGGCGAACTCGGCGGTGGTGCGCTGCAGCTGCGGCGCGTACCGGTCCGGCTCGCCCACCAGGGCGCGGGTGTTGTCGGGGACGATCAGCGCGGGCACGCCGCCGATGAAACGCAGTGCCCGCCCCAGCGCCCCCAGCCAGTCGGCCTGCGACTGCGTGGCCGTGGCGCAAGCGAAGGTGTAGCTCGAGGCCCCGAGCACGGCCACGAAGATCTGTGCCCGCGAGAGCTCGCCGGTCTCGGCGTCGACGATCGGCACCGTGTCGCCCGCGTAGTCGATGAAGAGCTTCTCGCCGGCGCGATGCACCTGGCGCATCGAGCGCTTGAGCCCCTTGGCGAACGCCCGGTAGAGGTCGCAGAAGCGCGAAT
>SHNC01000131.1 GCA_004295105.1 Betaproteobacteria bacterium
TCACGACGGCCGGCCCGTCTCCAGCGACTGCAGAATCGCCGCGCCGAGCACGGCCGTCGTCTGCGCGCCGGACACCGCCAGCTTGCGGTTCAGGATGAAGAAGGGCACTCCCTGGATGCCTTGGCGGCGGACGCCGTCGGCCATGCGCTGCACCTTGTCGATGTCCTGCGTGCCGTCCAGGTAGGCGAGCACCGCGTCGCGCTTGTCGCCGCAGGCGGCGGCGATGTCGGCCAGCGTCGTGCTGTCGCCGATGTCCTGCCCTTGCTGGAAGTGGGCGGAGAACAGCGCGCCGGCCAGCGCCTGCACCTTGTCCTGCGTCCAGCCCAGCGACTGCGCGCGGTAGCACAGGCGGTGCGCCTTCAGCGTGTTGGGGCGGGTCTGGATGCGGTCGAAGGCGAAGGTCAGGCCGTCGGGCGCGGCCGCTTCGGCGATGCGGCCCAGCATCTCGTCCACCTTCAGCGGCCCGCCGAACTTGGCTTCGAGGAAGGCGCGGTAGGGCTCGCCCTCGGGCGGCGTGTCCGGATTCAGGAAGAAGGGCAGCCAGTTGATGCGCGCCTCGATGTCCGGCCGCGACGCCTTCAGCTCGGCCAGCGCCTGGTCGAGGCGGGTCTTGCCGAGGAAGCACCAGGGGCAGACGAAGTCGGAGACGAGGTCGATGTCGAGAATCATGGTTTGCACCGTGGGGAAGGGGGCGTCACTGCACGGCACGGCCGTGCGAGCGAATGGGCGCGGCGGCAGATGCGCCCATTCGGGGAGTCACTTTCATTGTACACGGGCAGCCACGCCCGGCCGCCGCCGCAGCGTTGGGTGCGCCGGGGCAGAGGGCGGCGAATCGGTGCCCGGCCATCCCCGCTGCGGTGGCGAGGCGCTGCCGCGCGGGAAGGGGCGCAGGGTGGTTTCCGTTCCCGCCGGGCAGCACGGAAATTCAATAATTTCTATTAAAAAACAGAGTTGTGCATTCAGTGGACGACTGCACGATAAATTTCCCATGCTTTGCACGTGGTCTCTAGAATCGCTTCACACATACAGAACAACGAGGAGACGGCAATGAACACGGATCGCAGCGCCCCGGGCTGAGCCGCCCCTCTCACGCGCACTCCCCATTTCCGCATGTCCCTGATTTCGGGCGCGCCTGCGCGCCCGGAGGGGGACGGCTTGTCCGAATTCGTCCGCAAGGAAGATCCATGAGCATCAAACTGAAATGCCTTTCGCACACCCCGCTGCGCGGGCTCAACGACCCTGGCGCCGATGTGGTGCGCGAAGTGGATCAGGTCCTCGACCAGGCTCGCGTCGACGTCGAAGCCTTCGATCCCGAGCTGATCGTGGTGTTCGCGCCCGATCACTACAACGGCCTCTTCTATGACCTGATGCCGCCTTTCGTGATCGCCACCGCGGCCGAATCCGTGGGCGACTATCAGACCATGAGCGGCCCGCTGTCCGTCCCCGCCGACCTGGCGATGGAGCTGACCCGGCACCTGCTCGACAGCGACCTCGACATCGCCCTGTCCCACCGCTTGCAGGTGGACCACGGCTGCACGCAGACGCTGGAGGAACTGACCGGCAGCCTGACGCGCTACCCGGTGATCCCCATCATCATCAATTCGGTCGCGCCGCCCTTTGGCCCCTATCGCCGCATCCGCAAGCTCGGCGCCGCGGTGGGCCGCTTCCTCGCCCGGCTCGACAAGCGCGTGCTGGTGCTGGGCACCGGCGGCCTGTCGCACGAGCCTCCGGTGCCGCTGTTGGCCAGCGCGCCCGAGGAGGTCGCCAGCTTCCTGATCGCGGGCCGCAATCCGACGCCCGAGGCGCGCGCCGCCCGCCAGGCCCGCACCATCGCCGCCGGCAAGATCTACGGCACGCCGGCAAGCGCGCAGACGCCCCTCAACCCCGCGTGGGACGAGGACTTCATGCGCCTGCTGGTGGAAGGACGGTTCGACGCGATCGACGACTTCAGCATCGACGAGATCTCGAAGACCGCCGGCCGCTCCACCCACGAGATCCGCACCTGGGTGGCCGCCTTCGCCGCCCTTGCCGCCGCAGGCCCCTACACCGCGCGCAAGGACTACTACCGCCCGATCAACGAATGGATCGCCGGCTACGGCGTGATCAGTGCCGAACAGGCCTGAAGCGCAACGACCGACCGCAACTCCCTCGCAACCGAATCGAAAACACCTTTCAAGGAAAACACGACCATGGGCAGCATCGACACCCTGATCCCGACCGAAACCGAAATCGTCGCCCGCGCCGAGGCCATGATCCCGTGGCTGCGCGAGCGCGCGGACGCCTGCGAGAAAGCCCGCATGGTCTCTCCCGAGACCATCCAGAAGTTCAAGGACGCCGGCTTCTTCCGCATCCTGCAGCCGCGCCGCTGGGGCGGCTATGAGATGCACCCCAACGTGCTGAACAAGGTGCTGATGGAACTGGCACGTGGCTGCCCCTCGAGCGCCTGGAACGTGATGGTGCTGGGCGTCCACCCTTTTGAAGTCGGCCTGCTGCCGGAGCGCTGCGGCGACGAGCTGTGGAGCGAGGACAACACCCGCCTGGTGTCCTCCTCCTACGCGCCCTTCGGCACCGTCACCAAGGTCGAGGGCGGCTATGTGCTGAACGGCGAATGGCTGACCTCGAGCGGCTGCGATCATGCCGACGGCGGCGCCTTCCTCGGCGGCCGCGTCGCGGAAAACGGCGAGCAGGTGTTCCGTTCCTTCTGGGTGCAGCGCGCCGACTTCGACATCATCGACGACTGGCACGTGGTGGGCCTGGCCGGCACCGGCAGCAAGAAGCTGTCGGTCAAGGAAGTCTTCGTTCCGGACTACCGCAGCCACGTGATCGCAGCGTACGACGAGGAATCGCACGGCGACGTGAACAACCTCTACAAGATGCCGTTCTTCTACGTCTTCTACGCCGCCGTGTCGTCGGTGCTGATCGGCATGGCGCGCGGCATGGTCGACCTCTACATCGAGCACATGGTGCCGCGCCAGAACATCAACCAGGCCGTCGGCGCCGCGGTGCAGGACCCGTTCATCAAGGGCAAGCTCGGCGAAGCCTACGCCAAGATCCTGGGCGCCACCGCCCGCGTGCTGCAGAACACCGACGAAGCCTGGAGCTACGCGTCGCAGGGCAAGCTGGTGCCGCTGGAACTGCGCATCCGCCAGTTCGCCACCAACCAGTTCACCGGCGGCGAAGTCTTCGATGCAGCGCACATGATCTTCAAGAAGACCTCCACCCGCGGCGTGTGGCTGAACTGCCCGATGCAGCGCCAGATGCGCGACCTGCTGGTGGGCGCCAACCACATCACCCAGAACCAGGACAACATCGGCGACCTGCTGGGCGGTCACCTGCTGGGCAACCCGCTGCCCAAGGCCAACCCCTTCGGCGTCCGCGCCTGAGTCACCGGGGGCAGGGGCCCGGCGGTGACGCCGGGACTCCTGCAACGATCCACAGAGAGAAGAAAGATGACCGACCTCACCCGTAACGCGGTGCACCAGACGCCGGCCCAGGACATGGCTGCGCCGGGCCTCGCCGACCTGCCCCTCGTCACTCCCGTGGAACAGCGCAACGGCATGCGCCACCTGGCTGCCGGCGTGTCCATCATCACCGCCACCGACGGCAGCCAGCGCGCCGGCCTGACCGCCACCGCCGTGTGCTCGGTGACGACCGATCCGCCGCGCCTGGTGGTCTTCGTCAACAAGAACGTCTTCGCCAACGCGCTGATCCAGGCCAGCGCCGCGCTCGCGGTGAATGTGCTGGCCGGCGAGCAGGAAGACGTGGCCCGCGTCTTCGCCGGCATGGTCGAAGGCGTGCAGGGCGAGGACCGCTTCGGCACCGGCACGTGGACGACGCTGGTGAGCGGCGCCCCGATCCTCGAGAACACCTTGTAGAGCGTCGAGTGCCGCG
>SHNC01000048.1 GCA_004295105.1 Betaproteobacteria bacterium
GCCAGGCGCCGAACACCCTCTTCGATCTGATCTCGCTCCAGCAGCGCGTAACCCATGACCAGACCAGCCGGACGAATTGAAGCATCCGCCCGGCCTGCGGGATGAAAGAACTGGCTGACCGGATACAGGCGAACGCCTTTCTGGCGGGCCGATTCGATCAGAATCGGCTCCTTCTCGGCGGCAAACTCGCGAAACCACACCACCAGGTGCAGCCCACTGGCCGCTCCCTGGATCTCGACGCGCTCGCCCAAGTGTGAGGTGATCGCCTGAACGAGTGCTGCCTGTCGTGCATGTTGCAGACGACGGATTCGCCGGACGTGACGGTCATAGCTGCCGTCCTCCAAGAGCACCGCCAACGCACGTTGACTACCGGTCGTCACGTGCCGGTCGGTCAGCCGCTTCGCCGCGCTAAAGACGTCCACCAGGCGCGGCGGCAGCACCATGTAGCCCAGACGGAGCTGTGGCGACAGTGTCTTCGAGAACGTCCCGACGTGGATCACGCAGCCACTGCTATCCAGCGACCGCAGCGTGGGTTCGGGTCGAACCGAATAGCGATATTCGCTGTCGTAGTCGTCCTCGATGATCCAGGCATCCCGTTCGGCAGCCCAGGCCAGGAGCGCACGTCGTCGTCCGATCGGCAGGAATGATCCGAGCGGGAACTGATGCGTCGGTGTCACGTAGGCCATCTGTGCCCGAGGGACTTGAGCGAGCAGGTCGGTCCGCAGTCCGTGGCTGTCGACGTCGATCGGGAGAAGCTTGGCGCCATAGGTTTCGAAGACGTGATGCGCCATCTGATAGCCGGGGTTCTCGGCGACGACCGGGTCGCCGGGGCTGATGAGCAGCCGTGCGCAGAGGTCGAGTGCCTGCTGCGAGCCGTTTACGATCAGCAACTGGTCAACGGAGCAGGACAAGCCGCGCGACTGACTGAGGTGCGTCTGCAGCGCCTTGCGAAGATCGAGGTTGCCACGCGGGTCCTCATAAGCCAGGCGTGCACTTCGCTGGCGTTCGACCGCACGCAGGGCCTTCAGCCAGGGCAAGATCGGGAAGTCGCGTCCGGCCAAAGGCCCGTAGACGAAGTCGATTTCATCTGCGGCGGTCGGGACCGGTTCATGCAGCGCCAAGGCGGCCACGCGCGTTCCGATTACGGACAGCCGCCCGGCGTGGCGATGTGCACCCCCGTCCTCGGCGCTGATTTGCGCATCGCGGTCCGTCCGGGCGTCGGGAACCGCCCCGGCCGCGACTCGGCTGGGGGCACCAGCCCGCGTTTCGATGAACCCATCCGACGCCAGTTGCTCGTATACGAGTGATACGGTGGTGCGTGAAAACCCACGCTCGGCCGCCAGCGCGCGCGTCGACGGCAGGGCTGCGCCTGGCCTGTACGTGCCATCTGCGATCCGGGCTCTGATTTCGTCGTAGAGCGCACGGCTGGAACCCCGTTGTCCATTCTCATCCATACCCATCGCGGCAACTGGTCCAGTCAGATAGTCAATAACTGGCTATTTTATACAGGCAGGTTGTCATGCATAGTGAGCGCACGTGCCGGGCGTGCCGGCACTTGATCCGGACAGGAGCGCCACATGTATCTTCCCAAGCAATTCGCCGAGCCGCGGGTTGAGGAACTTCACCGCATCGTTCGAGAGCATTCCCTGGGCATGCTGGTGACGCACACTGCAGCAGGCCTGGAAGCGCACCACCTGCCGTTCTTGCTCGACGCACAACAAGGCCCCTGCGGCGTGCTTCAGGCACATGTCGCGCGGGCAAATCCGGTCTGGAGCGAGGTGAGCGACGGCGCCTCCGTCCTCGTGGTCTTCCGGGGCGTTCAGGGATACATCTCGCCCAACTGGTACCCGGGCAAGCATGAGACACACCGCCGCGTGCCGACCTGGAACTACGAGGTCGTGCATGCTCACGGGACGATCCATGTCCGGGACCAGGCGAAGTTCGTTCGCGCTGTCGTTGGTCGACTGACGCGCCAGCACGAAGCGAACCAGCCTGAACCGTGGAAGATGAGCGACGCCCCGCCGGACTTCATGGCGGAGCAGCTGAGCCAGATCGTCGGAATCGAGGTCCGCCTCAGTCGGCTGGACGGCAAGCGCAAGCTCAGCCAGCATCATCAGGCCCGCGATCGCGAAGGTGCCATTCGCGGCCTGGAAGAGCAGGGAAATCTCGGCCTCGCACAGGCGATGAAAGAAACAACGACGCAATCCGCATGACGATGGAACAAACCGACTTGTATACCGCCACGTTCACGTTCGCCAAGGGCGAGTACGACGACGAGTTTCACCGGCTGGATCAAGCCATCGCCGAGGTCGCGAAGGCGATACCTGGCTACCTGGGCGAAGAGGCGTGGGAGAACCCCGCGTCCGGGCTGATCTCGACCGTCTACTACTGGCGCTCGCTGGAAGCGCTCCAGCAGCTCATCGATCACCCGAAGCACCTTGCAGCGAAGCAGAAGCAAGCGAAGTGGATAAACGGATGCCACATCGTTATCGGCCGGGTCATCAGGTCGTACGGCGATGGCCGCATCCCGCATCCGCTCTCACCCGAGCCGCGCATTGCCGGCGAGTCCGTCGGCACCAGCGGTGATCCGCAACCCTGAGCAGATCCGCTCCATGTCTCTTCTCGCCTTCATCGTCGCTGCATTGGTCCTGGCGATCACCCCTGGTCCTGGCATCGCGTATGTCGTGGCCCGAACCGTTGCCGGCGGTCGCGCCGAAGGCTTGGCCTCCTGCCTGGGAACCGGCCTCGGTGGACTCGTTCATGTGGCAGCGGCCGCCCTGGGCCTCTCGCTGCTCATCGCCCAGTCGGCGTTGGCGTTCAACCTGGTCAAGTACCTTGGGGCAGCGTACCTGGTCTATCTGGGCATTCGAATGCTGACGCGCAAGGAGCCGTCCGTCGAGGCAAAACAGGTCCGCGCCCAAGGCGCTCGCCGCGCCTTCATGGAGGGCATCATGGTCGAGGCCATGAACGTCAAGACCGCGCTCTTCTTTCTCGCTTTCCTCCCCCAGTTCACTACGCCGGAGGCTTCGCTGGCTCCGCAGCTTGCCCTGCTGGGATGCATCTGCGTTGCAATGAACACCTTCGTTGACGTCCTGGCGGTATTCGGTGCCGATCGCCTGTTGCAGTCGAACGCCGCGCGGGTGACCCGGGCGCGGCTGCTGACGCGCCTATCCGGCTGCACGATGATGACGCTCGGCGTTTTCCTGGCGCTGGCTCGCCGCGAGTCATGACAACGCACACGGCACACCATGCAGCGGCGAGTGTCAGAGCCGCAATCTTCATTTCCCTCTGTCATGCAGGCGGTGGGCGGAAGCAGGGACGACTTTGCTTCTCGTACTTCATCGGGGACGGCCCCACAACCATTGGGAAACCTGATGAACTGGATCGCTCTATTCGTCGCCGGACTGCTTGAAGTCGTGTGGGCCATCGGGCTCAAGTACACCGCAGGCTTCACGCGCCTCTGGCCCTCTGTCGGCACGGCCTTGGCCTTCCTGTCAAGCATCGGGCTGCTCGGCTGGGCCATGCGCGACCTCCCGGTAGGCACGGCCTATGCGGTGTGGGTCGGCATTGGCGCGGTGGGCACCGCCGTCGTGGGCATGGCGCTGTTGGGCGAGCCCGTGTCCCTCCCTCGGGTGATCAGCCTTGGCTTGGTCATTGCCGGCATCATCGGGCTGAAGATGTCATCCCTGGCGTGATCGGGATTGCTGTCAGCGTCCGCTCTCGGTCCTCACTGCTGCGATCCCTGAGTCTGGGGCGAGCGTCGGCAACGGGTCGTTAGTGTGAATTGGAGAATCGGGTAAGTGGCCATCCCTCTAGCATGCAGGCGAGCAGAGTCGAACGACGCCAGTGGCCGACGTCCTTCCATTG
>SHNC01000101.1 GCA_004295105.1 Betaproteobacteria bacterium
CGGCGGTGGAAGCGGGGCGCGCCGCGGCGAAGGAGGCCGGCGGCGAGACCGGCGGCATGGTCAGCGACATCCTGTTCGGTTCCACCGGCCCGCGCGGCGGGCAGCGCGACGGCCTGGTGCAGATCGCGGCGAAGACGGTCACGCGCACCATCGGCAGCTCCATCGGCCGCCAGATCGTGCGCGGCATCCTCGGCTCGCTGCTCGGGGGGCGTCGCTGAGCGCGCACGGCCGCGCCCTGCGCGCGCCAGCAGCGGGCTCGTCGCCGGGGCACGCGGCCTGGACGTGGCCGGCGCGCTTGGTCGCGCGCGTCGGGGGTGATGCGTGACGGCGGCCCTGCAGCGCTCGGGGCTGGTCTTTGCGGTCCTCGGTGCGACCGGGTTTTCGTTCAAGGCCATCCTGGTCAAGCTCGCCTATCGCCACGGCGTGGATGCCGAGACCCTGCTCGCGCTGCGCATGGGCTTCTCGCTGCCGTTCTTCATCGCCATGGGCGTCGTCGCCAGCCGCCGCGCCGTCGCGCCGCTGCCGATGCGCGACTGGGCATGGATGTTCGGCCTCGGCCTGATCGGCTACTACCTCGCCAGCTATTTCGACTTTCTCGGCCTGAAGTACATCAGCGCCGCGCTCGAGCGGCTGATCCTCTATCTGTATCCGACGCTGGTGATCGTGCTGTCGGCACTGTTCCTCGGCAAGCCGATCACCCGGCGCATGATGGGGGCGCTCGGCCTGTGTTACATCGGCATCGGCATCGCCGTCGGTCACGACCTGACGCTCACGGGCGATGCCGGCGACGTGGCGGTGGGCAGCCTGCTGGTGTTCGCCAGCGCGGTGACCTTCGCCCTCTACCTGATGGGTAACGGCGAAGTCGTGGGGCGTACCGGCTCGGGGCGCTTCACCGCGTACGCCACGAGCTTCGCCTGCCTCGGCTGCCTGGCCCAGTTCTTCGTGCTGCGGCCGGTATCGGCGCTGGTGCAGCCGTGGCAGGTGTACGCACTGTCGCTGACGATGGCCCTGGTCAGCACCGTGGCGCCGGTATGGCTCACGTCGGAGGCGATCCGTCGCCTCGGCGCCGGTCCGGTGTCGCTGACGAGCAGCCTCGGGCCGGCGATCACCATCGTGCTGGGCTGGCTGCTGCTCGACGAGGCGATCGGTCTGGCCCAGCTCGCCGGCACCGTGATGGTGATCGGCGGCGTCATGTTCATGGCCCGCAAGGCGGGCTGAGCGCGCATCGGGGCATCGCGGTCCGTGCTGCGGCGGGCTGGCGCTCGTGCCGTCAGCGTGGACCGGTGCGCAACTGGCCCTGGACGTAGATGCAACTGCGGTTGCGTCCTGACTGCTTGGCCTGGTACAGCGCACGGTCGGCGGCATTCACCAGAGCGTCGGCGTCGGACATGCCCGCTTCGCGGCTGGCGATGCCGATGCTGATCGAGATCTGGATCACGGCATTGCCCGCCGCGATGCGCAAGCCCTCGACCATGCGTCGCAGCCGTTCGGCTGCCATCAGCGCCGACCTCAGGTCTGCGTTCTGGCAGGTCATCAGGAATTCTTCGCCGCCGAGGCGGCACACGCTGTCGTCCTTGCGAGCGGAGTGCAGCAGCGCCTGGGCGACTTCACGCAGCACCGCGTCGCCAATGGCGTGGCCGTACGTGTCGTTCACGCGCTTGAAGTGGTCGACGTCGAGCACCATCACCGACAGCGGCTGGCCCGAGCGGCTTGCGGCGCTCCAGGCCTTGGCCAGCGAGGTCATGCCGGCGCGCCGGTTGGGCAGGCCGGTGAGCAGGTCGGTCATCGCTGCATGTTCGAGGCGGCGGTTGCTGATCGCCAGTTCGGCGGCAAACTGCTTGAGCTGTGCGCGGTCGCGTTCCCAGGCCTCGAGCAGTTGCACGTAGTGCCAGGCTGCGCGCAGGCGGGCGCGCAGCGTGCGGATATTGACCGGCTTGGTGAGGAAGTCGTCGACGCCCGCCTCGAAGGCCTCGCTGATCTCGTCCTCCGATTCGACGCTGGTCAGCATGATGAGATAGATCGTCTGGCCCCATTCGGTGGCGCGCAGCGCACGCGACAGTTCGAGCCCGCTCATGCCCGGCATCATCCAGTCGGTGATGACGATCTGCGGCAGAGCCTCCACCGCAACCGCCATCGCTTCGTGGGCGTTGCTGGCGCACATCACCGAATGACCGAGCGCGCCGCCGAGCACGCCCTCGAGCATTGCACGCGTGGTGGCGTCGTCGTCGACCAGCAGGACGCGCAACGCCGCCGCGCTGCCGCTGTCCTCGGGGCGCGGCGCATGCAGTGCCGACATCTGCGCAAAGGACGGCAGGGCCGATGCGGGAACCTTCAGCAACTCGCCCCATTCACGCCAGCCGCGCACCAGTTCGTCGATGGTGGCGCCGAGTTCGTCCGCATTGAGGCCGATCTTGCCGCCCAGCAGCAGCAGCTCCGCGGTGCGTCCGTTGCGCTCGCACTCGACGGCAACGCCCAGATCGGCGATGCACTTGGCGAGATAGAACAGATGGACGAGCTGATATGGGCGCGACCCCTCCGAAAAACCCGAACCGTCCGGATTCTCGTGATGATAGATGGGCTCGACCAGCGCGCTGGGGACGCCCCATTCGGTGAGCAGGGCGGCGCTCAGTTCGTTGTGGTCGGTGTGAAGATGGTCCTGTTCGAGTGCGGTGAGCGCGAGACCCGGCGCCTGCCGCCGCAGCAGGTTGGTGTATTCCGATGGGTAGGCGGTGGCCAGCCCGAGGCAGCCGATGCGTGCCAGCAGACCGCAGGCGAAGAGCTCGTCGGCCGTGCCGGCATGGGTCATGGCACAGACCTTTTGCATCGCCAGCCCCATCAGCAGCGAGTGCGACCAGAACGTCTGGTAGTCGAAGCCCTCGCAGGGGCCGTTCTGGTACTGGTCGACGAGCGAGAAACCCAGTGCGAGGTTGCGCACCGTGCTGAGACCCAGACGCAGGATGGCTTCGGTCACCGAAGCGACCGGGCGGCCGCTACCGTGGGCCGCGGAGTTGGCCTGGCGAATCAGGCGGCCGGCGAGCGCAGGGTCGGTCTGGGCGATGCGCGCGATCTCGGCAGCGGTGCTGTCGTCCCTGCGGCACATCTCGAGGATGGCGAGGGCCACCCCTTTCGGACTCGGGAGTTCCCCGCTGATGGCGATGTTGTCGAGTTTCTTCATCTCTGTGCAGGCCGTCATGCGAACAGCGCAATTGCCCTGCGGCCGCGCGTGATCATCGTCGGAGCTTACTCAATAATGCCGGGAATGTGCGCGTACCATTACGCTGCCATGCAACTTTCGCTCGTTCGCCAGCCTGGCGTGGGTGACCCGGCGGGCGGAATTCATCCGATTTCCGCGAGCAGCGAGCCGATTTCGTCGATCACACGACGGTACTCGTCGCCGACATCGTCGATCGCATCGCGCGCCTCCTGCAAGCGCCCTTCCTTGCCCGAGAGCTCGACGTCCTTGAGCCGCGCCGCCAGCAGCGTCGCGCCGACATTGGCCGAACTCGATTTCAGGCTGTGCGCGGCCTGGCGGATGGCTTCGGCATCGCCGCGCGCCGTCGCCGCCCGGAGCTGGTCCACGGCCTCGCCGCTGGTATCGGCATACACGCGCATGATGCGCGCCACCAGGTCCAGCCCGCCCGTCGGATCGAGTTCGCGGAACTGGGTGAAGAAATTGCGATCGATCGCGGCCGGCATTTCATCGGGCGGCCTACACGTCGCCATCGGTGTGGCGGAGACGGGCTCGGCTGTGGCCCGGGCCGCGGCGGCCTGGTCCTGCCGGGCAGCGCCGGGCGTCGCCATGTGACGCCGCAGCGTCTCGCGCAACTGGGCGAGGT
>SHNC01000196.1 GCA_004295105.1 Betaproteobacteria bacterium
CGCCCTCGCGCTTCATCGCGACTCGCTGCAGGAAGCTGCTGCCGAGCAGCACGAAGGGCAGCGGCGCTTCATGCACCGCTCCATCGACATTGCGCAGGACGAGGCTGCCCACCTGCACGCGATCGAGGCGAACCAGCCAGACGCGAACCGCGCCGTTCGCCGTCATGCTCGTTGACGGCGCACCACCGAGGTAGTTGATGCCGGCGCGGCGCGCGTCCGCGACGCCGAGCGAAACCAGGGTGGCGCCGGTATCCACCAGAAACTGCATCGCCGCGCCGTTGATGGCGCCACGCGTCGAGAAGTGCCCACGCGCATCCGACAGGATGCGGACCTCCTGCCCCGCGCCAGCCATGGCGTCCGCTGCAGGGGCGGTGCGAATCGGCCCGTCGCCGACCCGGAGCTGCTGGCGCCTGCCATCGACTTCCACGACCGCCGCCCCGTCGCGTATCGACACGAGCCTGACGCCTTCGCGTGTCTGCCCGCCTTCGGTCACGATCTGCGGATCGGCACCATCGACCACCAGCACCGCGCGCTTGCCGAAGATGCCATTGAGCGAAACGTGCATCTCGGCGGCACAGACCGTGGCGACCGCGAACCCGCCGGCCAGAGCAGCCAGCCCGCGGAGCAGCATTCTCAGATTGCATACTGAAACCATCGGAACCTCACACAAGAAGCCGGAGCATGCGAGGACGTGATGGCCGACCCGACGTCGACGTCCGCGACAAGAAAGTGTCGGAAAATTTTACAAATGCTAACGCTTCGATCGCAAGCGCTGTCGCAAGCTACTGTATTTATTTGATTTGCTATCTTGGCGCGGTAGTTGCTTAAAGCGTGCGATCGGCAGCACGTCACGAGCCATCTCGAAGGAAGACATCATGAACAAGAAGATCCTCGCCAGCGCCCTTGCCGCGGGACTGATCAGCATCAGCGCTGGCGCCAATGCCGGCGTCCTGACGTTCGAGGGGCTGAATGGAAACGCCCCTGGAATCGGCTTCTCGGATTATGGCGGTCTGCTGTGGTCGAATTTCTTTGCATTGAATCCGGACACTTCGACTGACTACAACGGCAGCGGCTATTCGACGGGTCGCGTATCGACACCGAACGTCGCATTCAATGGACAGGGCGACCTCGCCTCGGTGAAGACGAGCGACGGCAGCAACTTCCTCTTCAATGGTGGCTATTTCAGCGCCGCTTGGCGCACTGGGCTTGAGGTGACGATCGAGGGGCTGATCGACAATATCGTGACCAGGACCACGAAGATCGTCGTTGGCGTTCCCACTGCGGGTGGCGCTGCGCGCGTCGACTTCGATTGGACCATCGACGAACTGCGCATCACGAGCACGGGTGGCCAGAAGGCAAGTACTGATCTGTTGGGTGACGGCACCCAGTTCGTGCTCGACAATTTCACCTTCAACGAACAACGCAACAACAACGTGCCCGAGCCCGGCGCGCTGGCGCTGCTGGGCATCGGTCTGGTCGGCCTGGGACTCACCCGCCGGCGTCGTTCAGCCGCCTGAACGACCCCACCCCGACGTGATCTTGGGGCGCCCGCGGTCAGGGCGCCTTTTTTGTTCTCTGTCTGCAGTGTGCGCGCCAGGCCACGCGTTCGTGAGCGAAGCACCCGCCGAAACACGAATCGCCTCATCAGTCCGGAATCTGCACACGCTGGGATCGATCCAAGAACGTTTGCCCGACCGACGTAAGCCAGCTTTCCAGGCGCAAAACGACAAAATCAGGCCTTGGCGAGCATTGTAGTGACGGCTGCTTCGAGTTCGTGCAATCGCTCATCGATTACTTGGGCGACAACCTCGGCATCGATCGTACCCAGATAGTCATGAACGAGTATGTTCCGAAACCCGCTGATCTCCCGCCACGGAACATTGCCGAAGGCTGCCTTCAACCCTTCGGGGAGGCGTTGAGTGGCTTCGGAAAGCGTTTGAAGGTTTCGCAGTGCTGCGTCGTACAGAATGTCGTCACATCGAATATCACCGCGCGCTTCGATGCGGCGAATTTTCGCGATGGCGTCAAGAATGTGGAGCGCGTAGGGCTGCCAGGCCTTCGTCACAGGTCGATGGCCTCGCGAAGCACGTAGGGTCGAATATGCCGATTCAGCTCGTGCTCCGGAATGAGATCCACTTGCCGACCCACGATCTGCGAAAGCCCTTCTGTCAGCGGGATGCGTTGCCGAAAGAGGTCGTAACCGGCGGGAAAGTCGACCAGAAAATCGACATCGCTATCCGGCCCTTCATCGCCACGCGCGACAGAGCCGAATACACGCAAGCGCCTCGCCCCGTACGTTCGCGCGAGCACTTCGATTTCGGATTTGCGTGCCCTGAGTGTGTCGAGCAGCATGTTTCCATACTCCTGCGTGAATTCTAGCTCACGCCAGCGGCACTTCGTGGACACAAACGACGTTACTATTAACCCGGCCCTTGAATACCTTGTTGCCGTTCGCCCTGAGCCTGTCGAAGGGCATTGCTGGCACAGGGCTTCGACAGGCTCAGCCCGAACGGAGATCAGCGAATCAAAGGGCCGGGTTGATAATCGGGCTCAGTCCCTGAAATTCCCGTACTGCAGCGGAAAGTCGGTGATCTGCTTCTTCACCAGCGCGATGGCTTCCTGCAGCACGTCGCGTTTGGCGCCGGAGACGCGCACCGCGTCGCCCTGGATGGCGGCCTGGACCTTCATCTTGCTGTCTTTCAGCAGCTTGACGATCTTCTTGGCCAGATCCTGGTCGACGCCGACGCGGACCTTCACTTCCTGCTTGACCTTGTTGCCGGAGATCTTCTGCACGTCGCCGTAGTCCAGGCAGCGCACGTCGACGTTCTTCTTGGTCATCTCCGGCAGCAGGATGGTCTTGATCTGGTCGAGCTGGAAGTCGCTGTCGCCATAGAGGGTGAGCAGCTTTTCGGCGTGTTCGATCTTCGCGCTGGTGCCCTTGAAGTCGTGCCGGCCGTCCACCTTGCGGTTGGCCTGCTCGACCGCGTTGCGCAGCGAGGGCTGGTCGACTTCGGACATGATGTCGAACGACGGCATGGTGTGCTCCCCTGCTCCGCGATCAACCGAAGTGGCAGATGTAGTGGTAGGGCTCGCCGCTCACCTCGATGTCGAAGCTGGAGTTGCCCGGCACGTCGAAGGACTGGCCGGCGCCATAGGTCTTCCAGTCGCCGGGTTTGCCATCGGGGCCCTTCAGGCGCACGCGGCAGGAGCCGGCCACGCCTTCCATGATCTCGGGCGCCCCGGTGTTGAAGGTCAGCGTCGCGGGCAGGATGACGCCTACCGACTTCTTCGTGCCGTCGGCGAACTGGATGCCGTGACTGACGCACTTGCCGTCGAAATAGACGTTGGCCTTGGTGGTGACGGTGATGCCGTCGATCTTGTCGGTGACGCTCATGGGTTGTCCTATTCGATGCCGAGGAACTTCTGGATGAAGCCCTTGGCGATGAAGCCGATGAAGCCGAGCCCGAGGCCGATGAACATCCACATCGCGCCGTACTTGCCCGCCTTCGATTCCTTGGCGAGGTTGCCGATGATGAACAGCATGTAGAGGATCAGCGCCGTGAAGCAGACCTTGAGGGAGATGTCCTCGAATTCCGCAATCGTCAGGCCGAAGATCAGTACGTCGTTGTCCATCACCGGGTTTCCGTGGTGCGCGTGTCGCCCCGCTCAACTGCGCCTGGCGCGGGCGTTGGCGGCCGCATTTGCCGCAATTCGCATGCGCAGCGCGTTGAGGCGGATGAAGCCGTGGGCGTCCTTCTGGTTGTAGGCGCCCTGGTCGTCTTCGAAAGTGGCGATGGTCGGGTCGAACAGCGAATCGGTC
>SHNC01000255.1 GCA_004295105.1 Betaproteobacteria bacterium
ACCCCGATGATGACGAAGTTTTCGATCTTCTGATTCATGTCTCACGCCTTGGCGGCTACGGGGTGTCCTGGCGTGGTCGTCTGCCGCGACCTTGCGCAAAGCGGGCGCGATTCTAGCAGAAAACCCCCGCGACCATCCCGCCCTGGCGCCGCTCGCAGTCCCTGCGCAGGCCCGCCGCCGCGTCGCTCGCAGGCCGCAACGTATGTACAGGCGCGGCTGCTTTGGCTTAAGATTCAGGACTATTCATGCACGGCGGCCCATGCCGCCGTGCGCGTTTACGCTGCGTTCAGATCGAGGTCTCTCCATGTCCCATGTCATGAACACCTACGCCCGGCTTCCCGTCGCCTTCACGCACGGCGAGGGTGTCTGGATGGTCGACGAGACTGGCAAGCGCTATCTCGATGCCCTGTCCGGCATCGCGGTCAACACCCTGGGGCACAACCATCCGCGTCTGGTGAAGGCGATCAGCGAGCAGGCCGGCCGTCTGATGCACACCTCGAACCTCTATCGCATCCCGCTGCAGGAACAGCTCGCCGACCGCCTCGCCGGGATCTCGGGCATGGAGGAAGTGTTCTTCGGCAACTCCGGCGCCGAGGCCAACGAGGGCGCGATCAAGCTCGCCCGCATGTACGGCCACAACAAGGGCATCGAGCTGCCGCACATCATCGTGATGGAGAACGCCTTCCACGGGCGCACGCTGGCCACGCTGTCGGCCACCGGCAACCGCAAGGCACAGGCCGGCTTCGAGCCGCTGGTGCCGGGCTTCATCCGCGTGCCGTACAAGGACATCGAGGCCATCCGCCACGTCGCGGCGCACGACCACAGCGTGGTCGCCGTCATGCTCGAGGTCGTCCAGGGCGAGGGCGGCGTCAACATGGTCGACGACGCCTACCTGCGCGAGGTGCGCGCCATCTGCGACCAGCACGGCTGGCTGCTGATCTGCGACGAAGTGCAGTGCGGCATCGGCCGCACCGGCACCTGGTTCGGCTGGCAGCACGCCGGCGTCAAGCCCGACGTGATGACGCTGGCCAAGGGGCTGGGCTCGGGCGTACCGATCGGCGCATTTCTTACCGCCGGTCGCGCGGTCGGCCTGTTCAAGCCGGGCAACCATGGTTCCACCTTCGGTGGCAACCCGCTGGTGTCCGTCGCGGCTCTGACCACGCTCGACACGATCGCCGGCGACCGCCTGATGGAAAACGCGGTCGCGGTGGGCGAGGCCATCCGCAACGGCCTGGCCGAGGCGCTGACGGGCGTCGCAGGGGTCGTCGAAATCCGCGGCCGCGGCCTGATGATAGGCATCGAGCTCGATCGCCCCTGCGGCGAACTCGTCACGCGCGGGCTCGAGGCGGGGCTGCTGATCAACGTCACCGCCGAACGGGTTGTGCGCCTGCTGCCGGCGCTGGTGTTCTCGACCGCCGACGCCCAGGCGCTGGTTTCGGCGCTGGCGCCGCTCATTCGCGATTTCCTCGTGAACGGCTGACAAGGGGCGCAGGCGATGACCGCACTCAGGCACTACCTCCAGTTCAAGGACTTCACCCGCGAGGAGTACGACTACGTCTTCGAGCGCGCGAAGTGGATCAAGAACAAGTTCAAGCGTTACGAGCCCTACCACCCGCTGTTCGACCGCACCCTGGTGATGATCTTCGAGAAGGCCAGCACACGCACCCGCCTGTCCTTCGAAGCAGGCATGCAACAGCTCGGCGGTTCGGCCATCTACCTCAACACGCGCGATTCCCAGCTCGGCCGCGGCGAACCGGTCGAAGACGCCGGCCAGGTGATCTCGCGCATGAGCGACCTGGTGATGATCCGCACCTTCGAGCAGGAGATCGTCGAGCGCTTCGCCGCCAACTCGCGCGTGCCGGTCATCAACGGCCTCACCAACGAATATCACCCCTGCCAGATCCTCGCCGACATCTTCACCTTCATCGAGCATCGCGGCAGCATCCAGGGCAAGACGGTGGCCTGGGTCGGTGACAGCAACAACATGTGCAACACCTGGCTGCAGGCGGCCGAGGTGCTCGACTTCCACGTGCATGTATCTACGCCACCCGGCTACGAGGTCGAACCCGAACGCGCAGGGCTCTACGGAACCGATCACTTCCGCCAGTTCGCCGACCCGCTCGAGGCCTGCAAGGGTGCCCACCTGGTCACCACCGACGTATGGACCTCGATGGGCTTCGAGGCGGAGAACGAGGAACGCACGAAGGCCTTCGCCGACTGGTGCGTCGACGCCGAGATGATGTCGGTGGCCGCTCCCGACGCGGTGTTCATGCACTGCCTGCCCGCCCACCGCGGCGAGGAGGTGACGGCCGAAGTCATCGACGGCCCGCAGTCGGTCGTGTGGGACGAGGCGGAGAACCGGCTTCACGCCCAAAAGGCGTTGATGGAATTCCTCATGCTTGGTCGCATCGAGGACTGATTGCTTACTCAAGAAGTGCGCAAGCACGGACGAAACAGGAAGACAGCATGAGCGACGTCAAGAAAGTAGTGCTCGCCTATTCGGGCGGTCTGGACACTTCGGTCATCCTGAAGTGGCTGCAGGATACCTACCAGTGCGAGGTGGTCACCTTCACCGCCGATCTCGGCCAGGGCGAGGAACTCGAGCCCGCGCGCGCCAAGGCGCTGCAGTTCGGCATCAAGCCCGAGAACATCTTCATCGACGATCTGCGCGAGGAGTTCGTGCGCGACTTCGTCTTCCCGATGTTCCGCGCCAACACCATCTACGAAGGCGAGTACCTGCTCGGCACCTCCATCGCCCGCCCGCTGATCGCCAAGCGCCAGATCGAGATCGCGCGCGCCACCGGCGCCGACGCGGTGTCGCACGGCGCCACCGGCAAGGGCAACGACCAGGTCCGCTTCGAGCTCGGCTACTACGCACTGATGCCCAACGTGAAGGTCATCGCCCCGTGGCGCGAGTGGGATCTGCTGTCGCGCGAGAAGCTGCTCGCCTACGCCGAGAAGAACGGCATCCCCATCGAGATGAAGCACAAGCAGGGCGGCTCGCCCTATTCGATGGACGCCAACCTGCTGCACATCTCCTTCGAAGGTCGCCACCTCGAGAATCCGGCTGCCGAAGCCGAGGAGTCCATGTGGCGGTGGACGGTGTCGCCCGAGGCTGCGCCGGACGCCGCCGAATACGTCGATCTCGAGTTCGAGCAGGGCGACCTCGTCGCAATCAACGGCACCCGCATGAAGCCGCACGAACTGCTGGCCGAGCTGAACGAGCTGGGCGGCAAGCACGGCATCGGGCGGCTGGATCTCGTCGAGAACCGCTACGTCGGCATGAAGAGCCGCGGCTGCTACGAGACCCCGGGCGGCACCATCCTGCTCAAGGCGCACCGCGCCATCGAATCGATCACGCTGGATCGCGAAGTCGCCCACCTCAAGGACGACCTGATGCCGCGCTACGCCAGCATGATCTACACCGGCTACTGGTGGAGCCCCGAGCGCCTCGCGCTGCAGGCCCTCATCGACAACACGCAGCAGACGGTCAATGGCTGGGTGCGCGTCAAGCTGTACAAGGGCAACGTCATCGTCGTCAGCCGCGACTCGAAGACCGATTCGCTGTTCGACCCGACCATCGCCACTTTCGAAGACGACCAGGGCGCCTACAACCAGAAGGACGCCCACGGCTTCATCCGCCTCAACGCGCTGCGCATGCGCATCGCCGCCAACGCCAAGGCGAAGCGCAGCTAAGCGGCATCTGGAAACCCGGTGATGGACAACGACGTACTGATCTTCGGCCTGACGATTGCGGAATTCGAGGACATCTCCCTCAAGGTCTGCTTCACGGCGCTGATCCTCTACATGCTGT
>SHNC01000252.1 GCA_004295105.1 Betaproteobacteria bacterium
ATGTGCAGCACGCCGTCGCGATACTTCGCCTCGATCGCGTTCGGGTCGACGTCGTCGGGCAGCGACACGACGCGGCGGAAGCGTCCGGCGAAACGTTCGTCGATGTGAACGGCGGCCTTTTCGGGCACCTCGGTCGCCTTGCGCTCGCCGGCGAGCGTGAGCGTGCCCTTTTCGAGTTGCACATCGAGGCTGGCGGGATCCAGCCCCGGCGCGAAGGCATAAATCTCCACCGAACGCGGGGTGCTGCCCACATTCAGCGCCGGAAATCCGCGCGTCAGCCCCCGAATGCTGGGGCCGACATCGAAAGCCTGCTGCATCTCGCGTTGCAGCCGGTCCAGTTCCGCGAACACGTCGCGGGGAAACAGGGTGCGGGTGTACATGCTTGCCTCCTATCGTCGTCTTCGCGAGGTCGCCTCCACAGCGCCCCGCGACAACCTATCTAGGGTATCCGGAGCAAATTTCAAGGCCCGCCTTCCGCTTCGGCGCGGGTTTCGCCCTTGCCACCGCATGGACGAGCGGGGAGCGAGTCGTCCGCAGCGGGAAACGATGCCGGGATCGGGCCAGTCGTGACCCGCGCGGCCTCGTGCGGATTCTCCATCGGGCAGGGAGACGTGTGCCGGGAGCACCCGTCTCGTCCGTCGGTCAGCGGCCCAGGTCGTGAAGGTGTTTCGCCAGGCCCTGACGGTAGGCGGGGAAACCATGGATGTCGTCATGGCCGGCACCCGCGATCACCTGCAGCTCGGCTGGCGAGCGGGCCAGCGCGAGCAGCGTGCGCGCATGCTCGAGCGGCGTCAGATCGTCCTCGGTGCCGTGCAACAGCAGCACCGGGCTGGCTACTTCGCCGATCAGCGTGTCGTTGCGCAGGGGGTAGCGCACCAGTGCACTCGGCACGAAGGGGTAGTGCTGGCGGGCGAGCGCGAGTGCGCTGGTGTAGGGCGTCACCAGCACCAGCAGGTCCGGCCGCACGTCGCGCGCCAGCCGGGTGGCGAGCGCGGTGCCGAGCGAGCGGCCGAGCACCACGACGGGCCGGCCGGCATAGGCGGGCGCCACCGTGTCCCATGCCGCACGCACGTCGGCGTGCAACTGCGCCTCGCTCGTGATGCGGCCGCGGCTCTTGCCGTAGCCGCGGTAGTCGAGCATGAAGAGGTCGTAGTTCTGCTGCCGGTAGAAGTCGGCATTGGTCGTCCAGGTGGCGAGGTTGCCGGCGTTGCCGTGCAGGTAGAACACCAGGCCGCGCGCCGCCGGCTGGCGGAAGTGCAGCGCATGGAGCTCGCCGTCCGGCACCGGGATGCGCACCTCGTCGATGCGCTGTCCCGGGGGGTCGAGGTCGAAGCGGTGGTCGGCGGGCAGGGGCTCGGGGTGGAACAGCAGGCTTTCCTGGTTCAGGTACAGGTAGCCGAGGAAGATCAGGTATCCCAGCAGTGCCGCCGCGAGCAGGCGCAGGGCCGTGATGGCGGGCCGGCGTTCGGTGCGCGGCATGGCGGCGCTCAGGCTGTCTCGCCGATCACGTCGAGAATGGCGCTGCCGTAGGCCTCCAGCTTGCGGTCGCCGATGCCGCTGACGCCGGCGAGCTCGGCAAGGCTGGCCGGGCGGGCGATGGCGATCTCGCGCAGCGTGGCGTCGTGGAAAATGACGTAGGCCGGCACGTTGCGCTCCCTGGCCTGGGTGGCACGCCAGGCGCGCAGGCGGTCGAACAGCGTGGTCGGGATGCCGCCGGGAATGTCGATGGTGCTGCTGCGGCGCTTGCTGCGGCTGCGACCCTGCTCGCGTTCCAGCCGCAGGTGGAACTCGGCCTCGCCACGCAGCAGCGGGCGGGCGGCGTCGGTCAGGCGCAGCGCGTTGTAGCGCTCGTGATCGACCGCCACCAGTTCGCGCGCCACCAGTTGGCGGAACACCGTGCGCCAGCGTTTCTCGTCGAGCTCGCTGCCGATGCCGAAGGTGGAGATGCGCTCGTGGCCGCGCTCGAGCACCTTGTCGGTGGTTTCGCCGCGCAGCACGTCGATGAGATGCCCCGCGCCGTAGCGCTGGCCGGTGCGATAGACGCAGCTCAAGGCCTTGCGCGCCGCCTCGGTGGCGTCCCAGGTCTGCGGCGGATGCAGGCAGTTGTCGCAGTTGCCGCAGGGTGGCGCTTCCTCGCCGAAGTAGGCGAGCAGGTGCTGGCGGCGGCAGGTGTTGGCCTCGACCAGGCCGACGAGCACGTCGAGCCGGTTGCGTGCCAGGCGCTTGAATTCCTCGCTCGCCTCGGATTCGTCGATCATGCGCCGTTGCTGCACCACGTCCTGCGCGCCCCAGGCCATCCAGGCCTGCGCCGGCAGCCCGTCGCGGCCGGCGCGGCCGGTCTCCTGGTAGTAGCCCTCGATCGACCGCGGCAGGTCGAGATGGGCGACGAAGCGCACGTCGGGCTTGTCGATGCCCATGCCGAAGGCGATCGTCGCCACCATGATCAGCCCGTCCTCGCGCAGGAAGCGGGTCTGGTGCTCGGCGCGCACCTCCTGCGCCAGGCCGGCGTGGTAGGGCAGGGCGTTGAGGCCCTGCTCCTGCAGCCAGGCGGCGGTCTCCTCCACCTTGCGCCGCGACAGGCAATACACGATGCCGGCCTCCGACGCGAACTCCTCGCGGATGAAGTGCAGCAACTGGCGGCGCGGATCGTCCTTCTCGACGATGGTGTAGCGGATGTTGGGCCGGTCGAAGCTGGCGACGAAGCGGCGCGCGTCCTGCAGGTTCAGCCGGGTGGCGATCTCCTCGCGCGTCTGGCGGTCGGCGGTGGCGGTCAGCGCGATGCGCGGGATGGCCGGGTAGCGCTCGGGCAGGATGGAGAGCTGCAGGTATTCCGGGCGGAAGTCGTGACCCCACTGCGATACGCAATGTGCCTCGTCGATCGCGAACAGCGCCAGGCGGCCGGTGTCGCGCAGGTGGTCGAGCTGGTCGAGGAAGCGCGGCGTCATCAGCCGCTCGGGCGCGACGTACAGCAGGTCGAGCTCGCCCGCATACAGTGCGCGCTCCACCGCCCGCGCCGCCTCCGCATCGAGGCTGGAGTTCAGGAAGGCGGCTTGCACGCCGGCCTCGACCAGCGCGCTCACCTGGTCGTGCATCAGCGCGATCAGCGGCGACACGACGACGGCCGTACCGCGGCGAAGCAGCGCCGGGATCTGGTAACACAGCGACTTGCCGCCGCCGGTAGGCATCAGCACCAGCGCATCGCCGCCGGCGGCGACATGCTCGACGATGGCCTGCTGCTCGCCGCGGAACGCGGCGTAGCCGAAGACGTGTTGCAGTGCGTGCAGCGCGGAGGAGTAGGCGGGCTGGGCGGACATCGGGCGCGATTCTATCATCCGCCCCGAATCCGCCGGATCAGCGCGGTCGTCGAGCGCTCGACCTCGAACGGAATCGAATGCACCGCGCCGCCCCAGCCACGCACCTCGGGCGCGCCGACGATGTCGTCCGGCGCCCAGTCGCCGCCCTTCACCAGCACGTCGGGACGGGCCTCGAGGATCCGGGCGAGCGGCGTGTCTTCGTCGAACCAGGTCACGAGGTCCACGCTCTGCAGCGCGGCCATCACCGCCAGCCGGTCCTCCAGCGGATTCATCGGCCGGTCCTCGCCCTTGCCCTGGCGCTTCACCGATGCGTCGGTGTTCAGCGCCACCACCATCGCCGCGCCGAGCGCGCGTGCCTGCGCGAGGTAGGTCACGTGGCCGCGGTGCACGATGTCGAAGCAGCCGTTGGTGAACACCAGCGGGCGGGGCAGCGCCGCGGCGCGGATTGCGAGCTGGTCCGGTGAGCAGATCTTGGCCTCGAAGGCGGGGCGGG
>SHNC01000151.1 GCA_004295105.1 Betaproteobacteria bacterium
GCTGCGATCGAACACGCCGTAGATCGAACGGCCCAGGCCGATGAGTTCGCTGCCGCCGACCGCCGGCGCCTCGGACAGGGCGCGGAACTGCTGGCGCGCGCGACTGTTGTACAGCAGGATGCGCCCATCCAGGTTGCACACCACCACGCTCTGGGTCAGCTCCGACATCAACGCCGCGAGGCGGTTTTTTTCCTGCTCCACCGATGCCTTGGCGCACGCGATCTGGGCCTCGACGTCCGTCAGCAGGGCGTCGCGCTGCGCGGCGAGTTCATTGACCGTCTTCGCCAGTTCGCGCACCTCCGGCGGCCCCTCCGGTTCGACGCGAAAATCGCGGTTCGCTCCCAGCATCAGGCGAAGGTTCTCAGACATGCGCAGCAGGCCCTGCACGTACTGGCGGAACAGGACGCGGATGACCCCCACGCCCGCCGCGAAACCGGCCACCGTCAGCAGCGTGCCGAGCGACATATGGGGCGTGATCAGCTCCAGCAGCATGCCGCGTGCGCTGTCGGGGGTCTCGACCCACACCAGCAGCGCAGTGAGCAGGAAGGGGCCGGTCATCAGCAGGCCGAGCACCGCCACTGCCAGAACGAAGCGCGCACGGGCCGACACCGATCAGGCCTCCAGCAGGCTGCGAACCTTCTCCACCAGCTCCTTCGTCGAGAAGGGCTTCGTCATGTAGGCGTCGGCGCCCAGCGCCAGCCCCTTGGTCACCTCGGTATCGCGCCCCTTCGCCGTCAGCATCAGGATGCGCACCGCCGCCAGCGCGGGATCCGCCCTCACCTCCTGGCACACGTCGAAGCCGCTCTTCTTCGGCATCATGACGTCGAGCAGCACGAGGTCGGGACGATCACCGCGGATGCGCTGCACGGCCTCGTCGCCGTCGTTCGCGATCGTCACCTCGTAGCCTTCGCGCTTCATCAGGAATTCCAGCGAAATGACGATGTTCTGCTCGTCATCGGCGATCAGGATCTTCTTCTTCATGCATGCCTCCCCTCGGCGCTATTCTAGTTCATCGGCGACGGAAGCCGCAGGCAGTGGCAGCGTGAAGGAAAAGGTCGCTCCCGCCGCCGAGTTCGCCGACAGCCACAGCCGCCCGCCGTGGTGCTCGACGATCTGCCGGCTGATCGGCAGCCCGAGGCCGGTACCCTGCGGCCGCGAGCGCTCGTCGCCGCCCTGACGGAACTTCTGGAAGATCACGTCTTCCATCCCGGCCGGAATCCCGGGGCCGTTGTCGCCCACGTCCACCCTGAGCCGGCCCTCCCCGGCCGACAGCGCCACGCGCACCCGGCCCTCGCCGCGCGGCACGAACTTGGCGGCGTTCGACAGCAGATTGAGCATCACCTGCAACAGGCGGTCGTGGTCGCCCTGCACCGGCGGCACGGCGTCGGGCAGTTCCAGCACCACCTCCGCGCCGCGGTCGCGGAACACCTGGCCGGTGGCGACCACCGCATGCTGCACGAGCTCGTGCATGTCGATGTCGGCGACGTGCCACTCGGCGTGACCCGATTCGATCTTCGCCATGTCCAGGACCTGGTTCACCAGGCGCGTCAGGCGCTCGGTCTCGGACACGATGATGCCGAGGAAGCGCTGGCGGTCGGCAGCGTCGATGTCCGGATCGTCGAGCAGCATCTCGGAAAACGCGCGGATCGAGGTCAACGGCGTGCGCAGCTCGTGCGTGACCGAGGACATGAAGTCGTCCTTGAGCCGGTCGAGCTCCTGCAGGCGCTCGTTGGCGGCCCGCAATTCGGTGGTCGCCGCCTCGAGCGCGCGCGACTTCTCCTCGAGCTTGCGCGAATACGCCCGCACCTGCGAGGCTTCGTCGAGGATGTCCATCACCTCGCCCAGCCCGAGCACTTCCTCCTGCACCACCGAAGACACCATGACGCGCGCCGAGGCGCTGCCGATGGCGCCCGCCAGCAGCGACTCGGCGTAATGAACCAGTTCCGCGTCGGCCTTCAGGTGCGCGATGTCGGCCACGCCGTGCGTTCGCGCATAGGCGGCGAAGGCCTCCTCGCTGCGGCGCTGGCCGAGAAAGCGGGCAACCAGCGGCACCAGGTCGCGCACCTCGGCGCTGCCGCGCCAGAAGCTGGTCGGCAGGCCGTCGCCACGGCGGTAGACGTCGACGAACAGCATGCCCTGGCTCGCCTCGGCGCCCGAGGGCGTGCGCAGCAGCGAGACGGACACGTAGCAGCCGATGTTCGCCAGCAGGCTCCAGAACAGCGCGTGGCTGATGTTGTCGAGACCGGACAGGCCGAACAACTGCTCCGGCCTGAGCCAGGCGGCGCCGAACAGCCCCTGCTCCAGGAAGGCCGGGTCCAGCCAGCCCGACTTGGCGAACGAGGGCAGCAGCAGGGTGTAGATCCACACCGCGAAGCCGGCGAGCAGGCCGGCGAGCGCGCCCTCGCGCGTGCCGCCGCGCCAGTACATGCCGCCCAGCATGGCGGGGGCGAACTGCGCCACCGCGGCGAAGCTGATCAGGCCGATGCTGACCAGGGCATAGGCCTCCCCCGCGAGGCGGAAATACAGATAGCCCAGCAGCAGCACGACGATGATCGCGCCGCGCCGGATGCCCAGCAGCAGGCCGGTAAGATCCTGGCGCACGCCCAGCGCGAGGCGCCGGCTGCGCAGCAGCATCGGCATCACCAGGTCGTTGCACACCATGGTCGACAGCGCGATGACCTCGACGATGACCATGCCGGTCGCCGCCGACAGGCCGCCGACGAACACGAACAGGGCCAGCGCCGCGTTGCCGTGCGCCAGCGGCAGGGTCAGCACGAAAGTGTCCGGATCCACCGTGCCGCGCCCGAAATGCAGCAGGCCGCCGAGTGCGATCGGAATCACGAACAGGTTGATCGCCAGCAGGTAGGCCGGGAACGCCCAGGTCGCGCGCCTCAGATGGGACTCGTTGACGTTCTCCACCACCGCGATCTGGAACTGCCGCGGCAGGAAGATCACCGACAGCATCGCCAGCAGCACGTGCGCGAACCAGCCGCCGTAGCCGATGCGGCGCATGCCGTCGAATCCGAGCAGGCCGGCCACGTCGGCATGGGCCGCCGCCCGCGTGTAGAGATCGCCGAAGCCTTCGTACAGCACATAGGTCACGTAGACGCCGACGGCGAGGAAGGCCAGCAGCTTCACGACCGACTCGAAGGCGATCGCCGCCACCATGCCTTCGTGACGCTCGGTCGTGTCCAGGTGGCGCGTGCCGAACAGGATCGTGAACGCGGCCAGCGTCAGCGCGATGTAGAGCGTGCTGTCGCCCCACCAGCCCGCCAGGCCGGCCGGCTGGGAGACGGGATCGTGCTCGCCGACGAGCAGCACGTAGCCACTGGCGATCGCCTTCAGTTGCAGCGCGATGTAGGGGACGGTGCCGACCACGGCGATCACCGTGACCAGGCCGCCCAGCAAGTGGCTCTTGCCGTAGCGCGACGCGATGAAGTCGGCGATCGACGTGATCCGGTAGCTGCGCGCGATGCGGATCATCTTCAGCACCACCAGCCAGGCCAGCGCCAGGCCCAGGGTCGGGCCGAGGTAGACCGGCAGGAAGCCGATACCGCCGGACGCAGCGCGGCCGACGCTGCCGAAGTAGGTCCACGCGGTGCAGTACACACCCAGTGACAGCGTGTAGGTCCACGGGTTGGCGATGATGGAACGGCCCTGGTCGGCCCTGCGATCGCCGTAGTAGGCCACGGCGAACAGCACCAGCAGGTAGGCGAACGAGGCGCCGATGATGAGCCAGCTCGGCAACATGGCCGCGCCGGTCAACGCGCACCTCGCTCTACGATCCAG
>SHNC01000152.1 GCA_004295105.1 Betaproteobacteria bacterium
TCATCAGATCCTCGCCGACTTCCCTGGTGTATTTGTCGATCACGGGCTTGAGTCGCTCCCGCGCACGTGCCACTTCCGAGGCCGGCAGTTCGTTCACCTGCAGATGCTGCTTCAGGTACTCCAGCGCCTGGGCCTCCTTGTCGCGCGAGACCTTGCGCTCGAAATCGCGGGCCTCGATGGCGGCGTCCTGCAGGATCTTCTGATCGGCCGGGGGCAGGCTGTCCCAGGTCTTCTTGCTGACGATCATGATCTGCGGGTTGTACTGGTGGCGGGTCAGCGTCAGGTATTTCTGCACCTCGTAGAACTTCTGCACCTGCAGCGTGACCAGCGGGTTGGTGGCGCCATCCACCGCCCTCGTCTCCAGCGCGCCATAGACTTCCGGGAAAGGCAGCGGCGTCGCGTTGGCCCCCAGCGCATTCATCATTTCGACGTACACCGGGGTCTGGATGACGCGGATCTTCAGGCCTTGCAGATCCTCGAGCTTGTTGATCGGGCGCTTGCCATTCGAGATGTGGCGGAAGCCCAGTTCGGGGTAGGCCAGGCCGACCAGATTCTTTGCCGGCAGCTTGTCCATCAGCCGCTTCCCGATCGGGCCGTCGACGATGGCGTACGCTTCGGCATTGCTGTTGAACAGGAAGGGGAAGTCGAGGAAGGAGAATTCCTTGGCAATGCCGTTGAGCAGCGACGCGTTCATCACCGACATGTCGATGATGCCGCCCTGCAGCGACGACACCGTCTGCAGGTCGCCACCCAGCGCGCCGCCGCCGAAGATCTTGACGTTCAGCTTGCCGCCGCTCCTCTCCTTGACCAGCGCGGCGAATTTCTCCACGCCGTCGTATTGCGCGGTGCCGGGGTTGGTCTGCATGGCGAGCTTGAGGTCGCGCGCCTCGGCAACGCCGGCAGCAAGCAGGGACAGCGCGCCCAGCACGCCGGTCAGCCATTTTTTCGTTCGAATGTTCATGTTGTCTCCAGAGAACCAGGGAGTTCCCTTTTGGATCGCGCGGGAACGTGACGCTTGTCTTGGTTTGCGTGTGGTGGCAGCCCGCGTTGCGGCCTGCGCGGTGTTCGGGACGGCGAAGCTCAGTGGGTCGGCTCGGCGACCCGACGATCGGCCGCGTTCTTCATCGCGCCCGCCGCGTGGCAGCCGGCGATGTAGCCGAAAGTCATGGCAGGACCGAGGTTGATGCCGCCGGACGGGTAGAAGCCCCCCATCACGCTGGCCATGTCCGTCCCCACCGCGTAGAGGCCCGCGATCGGCGCGTCGTCGCGATCCAGCACCTGAGCGCAGCCGTTGGTCTTCAGCCCGGCGAAGGTGCCGAAGCTGCCGGGCTGCACCTTCACGGCATAGAAGGGACCGTGCTCGATCGGCGCCACGCAGGGATTGGGTCCGTGCGAGACGTCGCCCTGCTTGCGGTTGTAGGGCGTCGAGCCGCGCCCGAACTGCGGATCCTCGCCGCGCCGCGCATGCTCGTTGAAGGTCTTGACCGTCTCGGCCAGGCCAGCCGGATCGATGCCGCACGCCTTCGCCAGTGCCTCGATCGAGGCACCGCGCTGCAGATAGCCGCTGCGCAGGCAGGGGGCGAGCGGCAGCGGAAAGGGCCGGGCGAAGCCGAGACCATAGCGGCGCTGAAAACGATGGTCGCAGATCAGCCAGGAAGCCACTTCCTGGCCAGCGGGCACGGCGGCCACCATCGCCGCCGTGTAGTCGTAGTAACCGTCGGCTTCGTTGACGAAGCGCTTGCCGTTGGCCAGCACCCCGATCACCCCCGGCTTGGCGCGCTCGATGATGTGCGGGAAGTGGCCGACGCTGCCGTCGGCATGCCGCAGCTTCGACACCGGCGCCCAGGCCACCGGCGAAGCCAGATCGGTGACCAGCGAACCGCCCGCCGACTCGCCCAGCGTGATGCCGTCGCCCGAGCAACTCTTCGGCGGCAGCGCCAGATGTTCCTCGCCGGTCGGCGTACGCGGGAACACTGCCTTGCGCCGCGCCACGTCGTTGGGAAAGCCACCGGCGGCGAGCACCACGCCGCGGGCGGCGCGAATCTCGATCTCGCCGCCTGCGCCGGCTACGACCGCTCCGCGCACCACGCCGTCCTCGACGATCAGCCGCCGCGCAGGGGCCGACTCCATCAGCCGCACGCCCAGCGTCTCGGCCGATTTCGCCAGCCGTGCGACCAGCGCCACGCCATTGACCAACTGCATCGCGCGGCCGTGGAAGGCGAGATCCCACAGGTGGCGGCACACGCGCTTCACCACATGACGCAGGGACTTGAACGAACGCGTCATGGAGAGGAAGGCGCCGAGGTCCGCGCCGGCCATGATCGGCATGCCGATGAACGAGGTCTCGCGCATGGTCTTGCGCAGGCGGCGGATCAAGGGCCCCAGCTCGCGGCCGTCGTACGGTGCGGCGATGAGCTGATGCCCCTGCGTCGCGGCGCCCGGCACCCTGCCGTGGATGTCGGGAATCGCGTTGCCATCGACGAACTGCAGGGCGGTGTTCTCCTCGAAGAACGCCACCATCTTCGGCCCGTTATCGAGGAAGGCATCGATCCGCTCGGGGTCGTAGCGGTCGCCGAGTTCATGCTTCAGATAGGTCCGCGGCTGCTGCGGATCTTCATGGATGCCGGCGCGCTGCGCGAGCGGATTGCCGGGCACCCACATCCAGCCGCCCGACCACGCGGTCGCGCCGCCGAACACCGGCTCCTTCTCGACGACCACGACGTTCAGGCCATGCCAGGCGGCGGTCACCGCAGCGGCCAGACCGGAGGCGCCGGAGCCGATCACGAGCAGGTCGCAATTCATCCGGTGCGGGTGGCTTGTGTTCATGGGCATGTTCCTCGGGGCGTTCATTGGTCCAGTTGCGCCAGCACGCGCCTGGTCGCCGCCAGTGCCCGGCGCGCGCGTTCGGTGGCGCCGACGGTCCTGGCCAGCGTGCGCGTGGGTACTTCAATGCTGAGCGGAATGTCGCGCGGCATGGCACGCAGCAGCCCGGGCAGATCGAGGCCGCCCTCGCCGGGGAACAGCCGTTCGGCGCGCGCCTCGGCAAGAATCTCGTCCATCGTCGGCGGGATCCGAGCCGGTACGTCGCAGAACTGCATGAAGCGCAGTCGGGCGGGCGGAATCGCGGCGATGTCGGCGATGCGGCTGCGCGAGCGGCTCAGGTGGAAAGGGTCGATCAGCACGCCGGCGTTGTCGCGCCCGCTGCGTTCGACGATGCGCGCGGCCTGCGGCAGATCCTTCGCATCGGTCCAGGGCATGAACTCGAGGCCCGCGCTCAGGCCGTAGCGGCCGGCGAGATCGCAGAACGCGGCGAAGGTGTCCGTCAGCCGGGTTTCGTCGGGGTCGTTGCCGGCCACCAGCAGGTCGCTGGCGCCGAGCCGCGCGGCGGTGGCGACGGCGGCTTCGTAGTCGGCGATGCGGGTTTCCGGCTTGATGCGGAAGATCTCGACATCGAGCACCCTGACGCCGGTGTCCGCGAGGCAGCGCTCGACTTCGCGCAGCAGCGGCGTGTCGCCGACGAGGTCGTACTGGGGCTCGGTCGGCGTGGCCGGCAGCAGCCGGATGCCGACGTGGCTGAAACCGGCGTCGGCGGCACAGCTCACCATGGCGGGCGGGGTGAGTTCCAGCACGGTGAGGGCGGCGAGTGAAATCGGGCGGGTCATGTTTTCTGCAGTCGGGGTCGGTTGCGATGAGGGCAATCTACAGAAGACGAATTGTTCTAAATACACCTGAAATGTGATGTTATGGTT
>SHNC01000076.1 GCA_004295105.1 Betaproteobacteria bacterium
TGGCCTGGGCGTGGCCGGGCGCGGGGGAGGCGCCCGCGTCGAGCACGCTGATCGGCGGCACGCTGGTGTTGGGCGCGCTGATCGGCAACGAATTCCTGACGCTGCGCGAGCGTCGAATGGCCGTCGCCTGAAAGCTTCCGCATGCCGAGGCGCTGCATGGCGGCCCGTTGCCGTCAGTCGCATCCGTTGCGAATCAGGGCTGCGCCATTGTCCCGGGCAGCCCTGCCGGCCGCGATGCCTTCCTGAACGGCTTGAAGGGCTGGACGGCTTCGCCGCTGAAACCTTCGCTGGTGCCCAGGGCATGCAGCGCTTCGCGGGATACCGCTCTTGATTGTATTTCTACCTAGTAAAATATAAGATTTAACTATTGTTTTTCAGCGTTTACCGAGGCGATTGGCAGATGGGCACGCAAACGATCGATAGCGCGATGGCGCGACGCATGGTCGAGGCAAGCGCCATCCAGGGCGCCTCCATCATCGGCCGAACCGGTGGCTGGTCCGTGATGCTCAAGCTGGGCAAGGTGGAAAAGCTTCTCGGCACCCAGCGCTCCGACAAGCCCAGGACGTGGCGCAGCCTGGATACCTGTATGGACTATCTGCGCAACGAACTGCGCATTGTTCGCGTCGACCTGCTCGATGCCACGCATTACAGCGAGGGCGATGCGAGCCGGCGGCCGCGCCAGGATGCGGCCGAGCGCATGAAGCGTGCTCACGAAGCCGCTGCTCATGATGCGTGGTTCCGCGAGCAGGTGCAGGCGAGTATCGACGATCCCCGGCCGAGCGTGCCCGATGACGAGGCTCGCGCCCACTTCGCGACCCGGAAGACCGCGCTGCGGCAACGTGCCCAGTGACGAAGCTCGTCTGGCGGCCGATGGCGATGGCCGACCGCGACGCCATCATGGATTACATCGCGGAGGACAACCCGGCTGCCGCGGTCGAACTGGATGACGAGTTCGAGAAGAAGGCCGAACTTGCCCGGCAGCGTCCGACCCTGTATCGGCCGGGGCGCATGCCTGGCACCCGTGAAATCGTGGTTCGGCCGAACTATGTCGTGGTCTATCGCATTGAGGACGAGGGTGACACCGTTGCCGTGCTGCGCGTTCTCCACGCGGCGCAGCGGTGGCCAACGGCTTCGCGATAGGGCGTCCATATGTCGGAGGGGCCGTGCCACCGCGGCCGTCAGGCAGTGTGAGCGGTTCGTCGAAAATTCGGCAATAAGCTCGAAAACTGGACTCCGGCGCGGAGCGCGATTGCAAGTCACCCATGCGCCTGCCGCAGCGCTTCCAGAAAGGTCGTGGCCAGCCGCGACGGGCGCGGTGAGCGGCGCAGGATGGCCACGAACCGGACCTCGTACATGCACTCCGGATGCTCTACGCGCTGGATCAGCCCGTCACGGACGAAGATGGCCGCGTAGTGGTCGGGCAGGAAGCCGATGTAGCAGCCCGACAGGATCAGCGCCACGATGGCCTCCTGGTCGCTGACCGTCGCCTGCCGCCGCAGGCGAAAGCGGTGGGTGGCCTCCATGTTGGGCGAGTGGAAGGCGAGGCCGGCGTAGTCGTAGTCCTGCAGGTCTTCCCAGGCGACCTGCTCGTGGCGTGCCCCGAACAGCGGGTGCTGCCGCCCGCAGTAGAGGTACATCATCTCGCCGAACAGTTCGATGTACTCCAGGCTGTCGGATCTGCGGTGGTCGGGCACGATACCGACCTGCAGCCGCCCATCGATGACGCCGGATTCGATCTCGTTGAGCGTGCCGACCTTGACGTCCAGCAGGACCTCGGGCGCTGTGCGCCGGAAATCGCGGATGGCCTGTCCGATGCGGGCTTTCGGATTGGTGACGGTCTTGTCGAACAGCCCGATGGTCAGCGTGCCGACCAGTTCGGCATGCATGTCGCGGACGTCGGTGCGGAACGCGTCCATGGCGTTCAGCAGGTGCAGCGCAGCGTGGTAGACGCGCTCGCCATCGGGCGTGAGCGCGAAGCCCGCCCGACCCCGCCGGCACAGGACGAGATCCAGCCGTTCCTCCAGATCCTTGAGGTGCCGGCTCACGGTCGAGCGTCCGATATTGAGTTCGAGTTCGGCCGCGGACAGCCCGCGGCACTCCACGACCGCCCTGAAGATGCGCAGCAGCCGGATCTCGGTGTCGCTGACCTGACCAAGCAAGGCCTTCTTGACCATAAAGTTTCAATCCACTGCAAGTAAACGGAGATAGACAGCAGTTTATTGCAATCCAAGCGTTGCGCAGAATGGGCCACGACTCAACACCAAAGCGACCTTGCCATGGACCTCAGCAGCTTGCCCCGTTCCGCACGGCTTCCGACCGAAGCCCAGCTCAATGCGCACTGGATGCCCTTCACCAGCAACCGGCAGTTCAAGGCCGACCCACGCATCCTCGTCGAGGCGCAGGGCTGCTACTATCGGGATGCCGACGGCCGCCAGATCTTCGATGGCCTGTCGGGCCTGTGGACCTGCGGCCTCGGTCACGGGCGCGCCGAGATCGTCGACGCCGTGGCCCGCCAGGTCGCCACGCTGGACTATGCGCCGCCGTTCCAGTTCGGCCAGCCGCTGGCCTTCGAGCTCGCCGAGCGCATTGCCTCGGTGATGCCGACCGGCCTCGACCACGTCTTCTTCGTCGGCTCCGGCTCGGAAGCCGCCGACACCTCGCTGAAGATGGCGCGCGCCTACTGGCGGCTCAAGGGCCAGCCGTCCAAGACGCGCTTCATCGGCCGCGCCAAGGGCTACCACGGCGTCAACTTCGGCGGCATCAGCGTCGGCGGCATCGGCGGCAACCGCAAGCTCTATGGTGAAGGGGTGAATGCCGATCACCTGCCGCACACGCTGCTGGCGAGCAACGCCTTCAGCCGCGGCATGCCCGAACACGGGCGCGAGCTGGCCGATGAACTGCTCGAGCTGATCGCGCTGCACGATGCCTCCAACATCGCCGCCGTCATCGTCGAGCCGTTCTCGGGCTCGGCCGGCGTCATCGTGCCGCCGCAGGGCTACCTGCAGCGTCTGCGCGAGATCTGCACCCAGCACGACATCCTGCTCATTTTCGACGAGGTGATCACCGCGTTCGGCCGCGCCGGGGCATGGACCGGTTCGGAGGCCTTCGGCGTGACGCCCGACATCATCAACTTCGCCAAGCAGGTGACCAACGGCGTCATCCCGATGGGCGGCGTGGTGGCCAAGGCCGAGATCTACCAGGCCTTCATGGATGCGGCAGGCGCCGACTACAACATCGAGTTTCCGCACGGCTACACCTACTCGGCTCACCCGGTGGCGTGCGCGGCCGCGCTGGCCACCCTGGATGTCCTGCAGAAGGAAGATGCGCCGGGCCGGGTCCGGGCGCTGGCACCGCACTTCGAGGCGGCGGTGCATGGCCTCCGGGGAGCGCCCCACGTGCGCGACATCCGCAACTTCGGCCTGGCCGCGGGCCTGACGATTGCGTCGCTTCCGGGCGAGCCTGCGCGCCGCCCCTTCGAGATCGCCATGCGCTGCTGGGAGAAGGGCTTCTATGTGCGCTTCGGCGGCGACACGATCCAGTTGGCGCCCCCGTTCATCAGCGACACCGCGCAGATCGACGCGCTCGTCGCGGTGGTGTCCGACGCACTCTCGCAGCAGCCCTGAGCGGCTTCGTTCCTTCGATCGTTCCACCCTTTCACGCACCTCAACCCACCCAACCCCCTCTCCG
>SHNC01000168.1 GCA_004295105.1 Betaproteobacteria bacterium
GAGGGGATAGCGGACGGGTCAGTTTCCGCGGCAAGGACAACGCGTCAACCTGTGGGAGCGGGCTTGACCGCGATCTCAGCCGCGGGATAGCGGCCAGGTCTGCTCTCAAAGGGTGAGGCCCGCATGTTGGCCTCGACCGCGATTTCAACCTTTGACCGAATCGTCCGCAATCTCGCTCCCACTCGCCAGCAGCCGCGCATACGCGCCCTCGGCCACGGCCAGTTCCGCATGCGTGCCGATCTCGACGATGCGCCCGCGCTCCATCACCACGATGCGGTCGGCGTCGCGGATCGTCGACAGCCTGTGGGCGATGACGATCACGGTGCGGTTCTGGCGCAGCGTGTCGAGCGCGTCCTTCACCGCGCGCTCGGACTCGTTGTCCAGCGCCGAGGTGGCTTCGTCCAGCAGCAGGATGGGCGCGTTCTTCAGGAAGGCGCGGGCGATGGCGATGCGCTGACGCTGGCCGCCGGAGAGCTGGCTGCCGTTGGGGCCGACGCGGGTATTCAGGCCGTCGGGCAGCTTGTCGATGAATTCCCAGGCGTGGGCGGCGCGGGCGGCGCGCTCGATGTCGGCAAGCGGCACGTCCGGGCGGCCGTAGGCGATGTTGGCGGCGAGCGTGTCGTCGAACAGCACGACCTGCTGGCCGACCCAGCCGATCTGGCCGCGCAGCCAACCCAGCGGCAGGGCCGACAGCGGCTCGCCGTCGAGCAGGATGCGGCCTTGCGTCGGTTCGAAGAAGCGGGTGATCAGGTTCACCAGCGTGGTCTTGCCGCTGCCCGAGGCGCCGACCAGCGCCACCGTCTCGCCGGGCCGGATCGCCAGTTCGAAGCCGTCCAGCGCCCTGCCTTCCTGGCCGGGGTAGCTGAACGACAGCGACTCGAAGCGCAGTTCGCCGCGCGCCGGCATGCGGTCGGCGGACGCGGTGTCGGGTTCGGGCGGGGTGTCGAGCAGTTCGAAGATGCTCTGTGCCCCGGCCAGGCCGCGCTGGATCACCGAGTTGATGTTGGTCAGGCGCCGGATCGGCTCGAACAGCATCGACATCGCGGTGACGAAGGACACGAATTCGCCCGGCGTCAGCTTGTTCTCCGCCGACAGCGCGGAGGCGGTCCAGATCACCGCCGACACCGCCGCCGCGGCGAGGATCTGCACCAGCGGCACGTTGGCCGCCGACACCCGCACCGTGCGCATGGTCTGCTGGCGCAGGCGCTCGGAAATGGCGGCGAAAGTGCGATCCTCGTGCTCATGCGCGCCGAACAGCTTGATCTCGCGGATGCCGGACAGCGACTCCTCCACCGCGCCGGTCATGCGGCCGGTGGTCTCCTGCATGGCGCGGTTGGAGCCGCGCAGCTTGCGGCTGGCGACCTTGATCAGCCAGGCCACCACCGGCGCGATGGCGAGGATCAGCAGGGTGAGCTGCCAGGCGGTGTAGACCAGGTAGCCGGTGAGGCCGACGATGACCAGGGAATCGCGGATGACGATGATCCACGCGTTGGACAGCGCCGAGCCGACCTGCGGGATGTCGTACAGGATGCGCGACAGCATGCGCCCGCCGGCCTCGGCCTGATGCACCGACATCGGCAGGTGCATCTGGTGGCGGAACACCTGCTGGCGCAGGTCGGTGATCGCCTTGTGCGCGATCCACTGGCTCGAGACGCTGGACACGTACTCGGCGATGCCCTTGCCGAGGAAGGCCAGCATCAGGAACAGCGGCACCTGCCACTGCGCAGTGGCGCTCTTGCCGATCAGGCTGTCGTCGACCAGGGGCTTCAGCAGTGCCGGCAGCACCGGCTCGAGCGACGCCGCGGCGACCATCGCCAGCAGCGACAAGGCGACGACCTTGCGATACGGCCTCAGTGAGCCGAGCAGGCGCCGGTAAAGCTGGATGGAGGCCTTCATTCGCGGTGCAGCACCTTGTCGACGATCAGGCTGGACCAGCCGCTGGTGCGGAACTGCTTCTTCATCGCCCGTTCGTCATAGACGGTGTCGACCCACTCCAGGAAGCCGATCGGCGTCTTCTCCGCATGCGCGAGATAGCTGGCGAGAAAGAAATCCTGCACGCCGGTGGCCGCCTGCCTGAAGTGGCCGTATTTCCAGTGCAGTTCCTCCATCGCCTCGCCCACCGGATGGCCCAGATGCAGGATGCGGTAAAGCGCCGCGGCCATGCCGGCACGGTCGGCGCCCGACTTGCAGTGCATCAGCGCGGGGTATTCGATGCGCGCGAAGGCGTCCTTCAGCGCATGGATGCGCGCCCGGCTCGGCGGCGCGCGCGAGAACAGCGTCAGGTCGACCAACTGTATGCCGAGCTCGGCACACACGTCCTGTTCGAGCGGGTAGGAGCCGTAGGGGCTTTCGCCGCGCAGGTTGAGGATGGTTCGCAGGCCGAAGCGGCGGTGATAGCGCCGGATCTGCGTCGGACTGGGCTGGCTGGAGCGGTACATGCCGCCGCCCAGATGGTAGAAGTTGTTGTAGATCGAGCGGATGAAACCGTGGTCGACCAAATGCATGTTGAGCCAGGCCTTCAGGCGCCGGCCGCGGCTCTTCAGTGCCGGGGGCCTCATGCTTGGCCAGGCCCGGCAAGCGATGCCGGCAGCACGTGCACGGCCGGCAGGCGGGCAAGGGTGGCCTCGGCCAGACCGGCAGGCTGTCCGGCTCGACAGGCGAAGGCGTCGGGGGCGATGCTGTCGATCAATTCATCGACGCCCGATGCGTTGGCCGGGACGACCCAGTCCACGGCGCGCAAGGCAGCCAGCAGCGGGACCAGCCGGTGCGGCGAGTGGTCGGCGTTGGCGGGGGCGATCACCAGCAGGCGGTCGCCCAGCGCATGCGCGGCGTCGATGAAGTTCAGCGCCGATGCATCGGCGTGCTCGGGGGCGAGCACGGCGACCACCACCTCACCGGCAGCGCGGGCGCGCTCGCGCACGGTCGTGATCGCGGCAGGGGTGACCACGCCCTGTGGCAGCGGAGCGTGTCGTTCCATCTCGGCGCGCAACTCGTCCACCGTGGCGGTGGCCGTGCCCAGCTTGCCGACGACGATGCCGGCGGCGAGATTCGCCGGCATGGTGGCGTCGGCCATCGTCAGCCCGGCGGCGATGCCGCAGCCCAGCGCCGCCGACACGGTGTCGCCGGCACCCGTGACGTCGAACACTTCGCGTGCGCGCGTCGGCAACTGGAAAGGGGGCGTGCCGCGCCGCAGCAGCGTCATGCCGCGCTCGCCGCGGGTGATCAAGAGCGCTTCGAGTTCGAGTTCGGCGCGCAGCGTCTCACCGCGTGCGACCAGCGTCGCGTCGTCGGCGCAGGGGCCGACGATGGCCTCGAATTCGGCGAGGTTGGGCTTGATCAGGGTGGCACCGAGGTAACGGGCGAAGTCGGACCCTTTCGGATCGACCACGACGGGGATCCCATGCTCGCGCGCCATCGTGATCAGCGCCTGCACATTGGCGAGCGTGCCCTTGGCATAGTCGGACAGGATCAGCACGTCGGTGTTGCCGATCAGCGCGCCGACGGCCGCTTCCATCAGCCCGGCGTGCTGCGCGGCGAAGGTCTGCTCGAAATCGAGCCGGATCAGTTGCTGGTGGCGGCTGATCACCCGCAGCTTGGTGATCGTCGGTGCATCCGACACCGTCTGCAGCCGGCAATGCACACCCCGAACGTCGAGC
>SHNC01000045.1 GCA_004295105.1 Betaproteobacteria bacterium
TGCTGCAGCGCTTCGGTGCTCGCAAGCCGATGATCTGGGGCTGTCTGATCACCGGTCTGTCCATCGTGCTGCTGTCGCCGGCCAACCTGATGCTGCACGACTACAAGATCCTGGCCATGATCGGCTACACCCTGTTCGGCGTCGGCCTCGCCTTCTATGCAACGCCCTCGACCGATGCGGCCCTGTCGAGCCTCCCCGCCGCCCAGGCCGGCTCCGGTGCCGGGATCTACAAGATGGCCTCGTCGCTCGGCGCCGCCTTCGGCGTGGCGATTTCGGCGGCGATCTTCACCGCGCTCAGCGCCAACCCGGAAAGCGTCGCGTGGGTGGAAGGCGTCATCACCTTCGTCGGCCGCCAGGACAACCTGGCAGTGCGCGAGGCCGCGATCATCGCCCTGATGTTCAACGTGTTCATGGTGGTCGTGGCGATCATGTCGATCATGCTCACCGTGCCCAAGGCGGGCGAGAAGAAGGCCCGGTGACACCGCTCCCGTCCTGGCTTCAAGCGCTCCAGCCACACCGTCGCCGCCAGGGACAGGCCTGGCGGGACGGGGCGGGCGGCAAAGCCAGGCGCTCCGAGACGCATCGACCGAATACCCATCTGATGTTTCCGAGGATGCAAGATCATGAACACCTTGATTGTGGACCTGACTGAAGACCAATCGTCAATGAAAGCCTGGCGGCATCACATGCACCGCCACCCCGAAGTCGCCTTCGACGAGCACAACACGGCGAGCTTCATCGCCGGCCTGCTGCGCGGCTGGGGCTACGAAGTCACCGAAGGCATCGGCAAGACCGGCGTGGTGGCGACGCTGCGCGCCGGCAACGGCACCAAGGCGATCGGCCTGCGCGCCGACACCGATGCGCTGGCCGTCCAGGAGATCAACGACACCGACCACAGGAGCACGATCGAAGGCAAGTCGCACACCTGCGGCCACGACGGCCATAGCGCGATGCTGCTGGGCGCCGCCCAGTACTTGGCACGCACCCGCAACTTCAACGGCACGGTGCACCTGATCTTCCAGCCGGCCGAGGAAGTCATGGGCGGCGCGCCGGCGATGATCAAGGATGGTCTGTTCGAGCGCTTCCCGATGGACGCGGTGTTCGGCATGCACAACATGCCGACGCTGGAACGCGGCAAGCTGTATTTCACCGCCGGCCCGGTGATGGCCGCAGTGGATAACTGGGAGATCGTGCTGACGGGCAAGGGCAGCCACGGCTCCATGCCCGAGAAGAGCATCGACCCGGTGGTGGCCGGCGCCTCGCTGGTGATGGCGCTGCAGACCATCGTGTCGCGCAACGTCGCCGCCAAGGATTCCGCGGTGGTGTCGGTCGGCGCCTTCCTCGCCGGCGACGCGGGCAACGTCATCCCGCAGAGCGCGACCCTGCGCCTGAGCATCCGCAGCAGCGCGCCCGAGACCCGCAAGCTCGTGCTCGACAAGGTGCGCTCGATCACCGCGGCGCAAGCCATGTCGTTCGGCGTGAGCTTCGAAATCCGCGAAGGCGCCCCCGGTGCGGTGCTGGTCAACGACCCGCAGCAGACGGCCGAGTCTGCCGACGTCGCGCGCGCCCTGCTCGGGGACGACCAGGTGGTGATGCCCGGGCCGACCTTCATGGGCAGCGAGGACTTCGCCTACTATGCACAGCAAAAGCCCGGAACCTACTGCTTCATCGGCAACGGCGACACGCCGATGGTGCACCATCCCGAGTACGATTTCGACGACCGCAACCTGCCCATCGGTGCGGCCTACTGGGTGGCGATCGCCGAGCACTACCTGAAATAGGTCTGCGCGTTCGTTCCGCGATTGCGGCACGCTTCGGTGACGAAGCGTGCCTTTTTCCGTCTTCGCGACATGCGTTGCGCACCCTTTGCGTCGCTCGCGCCAGCATCGCTGCATTGAATGACCCTGTATCCAACGCCCCGCCAACCCTTGCTTCCGACAGATTCGCTGCCTCATCGAACATGAAACTTTCCGCTCTACTCATCGCCATCGAAGTCGGCGGCACCCTTGCTTTCGCGATGTCGGGTCTGGTCGAGGCCACGCGCAAGCGCATGGACATCGTCGGCGTGTTTTCGGTCGCGTTCGTCAGTGCCTTCGGCGGCGGTACCGTCCGCGACGTGCTGCTCGACCGCCGCCCGCTGTTCTGGATCCAGAACGAGGCTTACCTGTGGCTGGTGCTGGCGCTGGTCGTGTCGGCGCCGCTGTGGCTCAGGACCCTGCGGCACAAGCTCGGCGGCTGGCTGATGGAGCTGGCCGATGCGTTCGGTCTGGGGCTGTTCGCGATTTCCGGCACCACCATCGCCATGGCCGCCGGCATGCCGCCGCTGGTCGCCATCCTGATGGGAGCGATCACCGCAGTCGTCGGCGGCGTCTCGCGCGACGTGCTGTGCAACGAGATTCCCAAGGTCTATCGCGGCCATCAGCCCTATACGCTGTGCGCCCTGGCGGGCTGCAGCGTCTTGCTGGTCATGCATGCGCTCGGTGTGGGCGAGGAGCTGTCGAGCCTCGCCGGCATCGCCACGGCGACCGGCTCGCGGCTGTTGTCCGTGGCGCTCGACCTGCGTCTGCCGTCCTGGCTGTCGACGTCGAACTGAGGACCGCGCGCCCGCCCTCGAACTTCGCATCGACCCCAGCCGGCGTCCGGTCAACCGGCGAGCCGGATCGCGAGCGCTGCGGAGATCGAGAACAGCGCGGCCAGATTGCCGATGATGACGATCGACGCGACCTTTTCCGGCTCCTGGCCGTAACGTTCTGCAAACATGAAATTGAGCACGGCGGGCGGCAAGGCGCCGAACAGCAGCAGCACGTCCATCTCGGTCGAGGAAAGACCGAAGGCCACGCAGAAGACATAGGCGATCAGCATTCCGGTAAGCGGCGTGGCGATCGCGCCGACCATGCCGATGCGCCACTCGGCGAACGGCGCGGTGTTCAGCCGCACGCCGAGCGAGAACAGCATGAGGCCCGTCGATACGTCGGCGATGATCTTCATCGCCGACGTGAAGGGAGACCACAGGGTAATGTCCGACATGCTGACGATCACGCCGGCCACCCCGGCGGCGACGACGGGCTCCCGGAAGATGCGCCAGAACTTCGCGTTGTGTCCGAGCCAGTAGGTCGAGATCGAGAAATGCAGGATGTTCTCGATCAGGAACAGGATCACCGCGGCAGGCAGCACCTTGTCGCCGAAGGCGAAAAGCAGCAGCGGCAGGCCCATGTTGCCGGCGTTCTTGAACATCATCGGCGGCAGCAGCGTCTTCGGCGCGCATCCCATCCAGCGCGCGATCGGCCAGCCGAGCAAGCCCGAACCGAGCACGATGATCACACCGCCGAGCGCGATCATCTGCACCTCGGCGAATGCGAACGATCGTCCGGCCAGCGCGGAAAAGATCAGGGCAGGGACGAAGATGTCCATATTGACCTGATTGGTGGCGATCATGTCGGGCCGGTGCCTGCGGCCATAAAGATAGCCGACCCCGATCACGGTGAAGATCGGAAAGACGATGCTGACGATCTGGACGAACAT
>SHNC01000260.1 GCA_004295105.1 Betaproteobacteria bacterium
CCCGAGGCCACCCGCGCGGCCCGCAATTCGTCGGCCCAGCGGTCCTTCAGTTCGAGCAGACGCTCGTGGTCGGGTGACAACAGGGTCAGGCGGCACCCACCCGGCAACTCCGCCACCGGCAGTCCGGGCTGGCGACGGTCGATCGCTGCCATGGCGCCGGGCAGTCCGGCATTCCACACCCTGCTGCCGATGCGGGCCTCATAGTCGGCGATCAGCACCCCCAGCATCTCGCCCTGCAAGGCCCCGAGCGGCGCCCCCGCGGGGTCGGGTACCGCATTCAACTGGTCGCGGCCGTTGAACCAGATGCGGTCGAAGGTGCAGTTCAAGACCTCGGCGTCCTGCAGCAGGCGGACGATGCCCTCGATGTGGTCGCCGTCGATATGGGTGATCACCAGCAGGTCGAAATGCCGGTCATCGGCCGGCAGATGCAGGATGCGCTCGCGCAGCGCCGGATAGGCGTGGGCCGGACCGCCATCGATCAGGATGCGATGGATCTGTCGGCCGCTCCCGTACTCGATCCACAGACAATCCCCGTGTGCCGCCGGCAGCATTTCGATGCGCAACATGGACGTTCTCCCAAATGGAATGTCGGGCGGGATCGATCGCCGGCGACTGCTGCCCGCTTCTCAGCCGGCAGCCCGGGTCGGCGTCAGGTGCCATTCTGCATCGCCCAGGGCCACCAGGCACAAGGCCATCAGGTAGCCCCGCGCAAGCATGCGGCGGCGAACGCGACGCATGATGGTGCCGAAATCGGCCTGTACATCTTCCACCGCCATCAACTCCGCCACCAGCTCGCGCGCCAGCGGTGCGGCATGGCGGCCCAGGATCTGCGCCAGCGTGCCGAGCACGATGGCGGCATGCTGCTGCTGGATCCGCCGGGTGATCTGCACGTAGCCCGTCTCCGTCTGCGCGCCGGTCTGGCATCCCAGCAGCAACACGATGGGCCCGGGATCGCGCCCGTCCGGATTCACGCAGCCGCGGTCGATCTGCGCATGACTGAGCTTGCCGAGATCCTCTCCCAGCGCCGGATCGCCGATCTCGAGATAGTCGAGCGCCGCGTGTACGCCATGGTGCGGCAGTACCACCAGCAGCGGAGGATGGGTCCTGAGCGCCGCGCGCCACTGCAGCCAGTCCTCGGCCACCGCCACCTGCCCGGGGCTGCGCTGCAGCGCATCGCGGGTCGCCGCACGTTCGTCGTCCGGCACCAGGTGGCTGCTGGCAAAGGCGACCGCATCGATGGCCGGCAGTGCCCGCCGCACGCCGCGCGGCACCGACTCCTGCGAGCCTTCGCCAGGTGCCACGCGCTCGATGATCTTGCGCAGCGACCAGAAGCCGAACGGGCAGATCACCGGGGCTGCGCTGCGCTCCTCTGCGACGGTCGGCATCGCACAGGCCGGACAGCCGCCCTCGCCCGCTTCGAGCGCGGCCAGCCCATGCTGGCAGAGTGGCGCGTCGCTGACCGGGTAGCCGCGGTCGTACACGAATTCGAGCGGCACATAGGTGTCGGGGTCGTGGTTGAGCACCTGGATGCGCTCGCCGGGGTCGGTAAAGCCCTGATCGCACAACTGATTGTAGAGACCTGCGCCGTGTCGAGCCATGTCGCGCAGCAGAGTGCGGACGTCGGGGTCGTCGGCGTCCAGCCGATCATCACCGCCCTGGGCCGCCTGGCGACGTACCACCAGCTTCTCGGTGGAGAACAGAGCCTCGTTCAGCCAGCGGATTGCCTGCGCCGCATCGTCCAGGTCGAAGCCCCGGCCGCCCTCGCCACCGAACACGCGCAGCGCGGGTGATGGCGGCAGGGTTTCGGCGCCCGCCGGCTGTGCGCGATCGTCGCCATACACGAGCGTGGCATCCACCGGCTGGCTGTCGGCCACCGCAATGACGTCCCGGCGGCTCGCCTGGACACGCACCTGCAATTGATGATGAGCCTCTTCCTCCTCGCCGGCGGCCAGCGCGAAAGCCTCCACGCGCACCACCTCGAATGCGCGTCCGCGGTAGCGGAACATGATCTCCGCGCTGACGAAGCGCTCGCCTTCCGGCACATGCAGACGCAGGTCGCAGTCGCCGCTGCGGGCAGTGCGTTCGGCCGGCAGGATCAGGCGCCTGGCGTCGCGCTGCTCGTTCCAGTACAGCTCGGCGGTCAGTTCCAGCCCCTCGGCGGGGATATCCACGCGCGGAATCGCCTCGTTCGCCGCAGCCGCCGCTGCGTCCTTCAGCCCGATCCAGCAACGGATGACGTTGTCGGCCCCGCTGACGAAACTGCGCCGGACCCGGCCTGCGTGCAGGATCTGGGCATTCACTCGCCGCTGCTCCACATCTGCAGGCGCCGCCCCATCCGTCTGCGGCGCCGCGGCGGCGCCCGCTTGGCGCCCTCCGTCGGGCGGCATCGCCCGCGGACGCCCTCCGGCAGACCCGAAGTCGCGCCGGACCGTGGGCGGCATCGCCGTTCCCGGTGGGATATCGCGATCGCCAGCAGGAACATGGCCCGTCGCTTCGCGATGTCGTGCAACGCTGCCATCGGGTTCGTTCTCATCGAACGAGTGCACAGCGACCTGCTCGGCGGCGAGGAAATCGTCCAGTCCACCCGGCGCTGAGCCCGCAAGGTCGTCGATGAGGTCCGCGGCAGCCGGCACCGCCGTGCCGTCGAGCACAACCACGAGCAGGTCGCGATCGGGCTCGCCTTCGTCCGCCGCCAGACGCCGCAGGGATTCGCGCATGGAGCGCAGCGGTACCTTCACTGCCGCAGCAAGCGCCTGCCGCCTCGCCACCGATCCGGCAGGCTGCTCGCGGATGAGTCGCCACAGCCCAGTCGCCAGCCACACCCAGGCCGCAGGCCCGAGGGGCAGTTCCACCGCCCCCGCAAGTGCGGCCGCGCGCCCTGGCGAATCGGCCTCTGTTGCCGCCAACCCCAGTCTTCGGGCAAGTTCATCGACTTCGATCAGGTTCGACATCGCCTCCCCCGGCGAGCGCCATGTTCAATACATGCGCCCGTTTCGTTTGAACGCCAGGCCACCCGAGGATGAACTCAACCGGCCAACGCTGCAATACGACGATGCAAACCGCGCAATGGCGACGCGGGGACCGGATGCGGCGGCGCGGCGGGAACGCCAAAAAAGCACAAAAGCCCGATCTTGCGGAGCGGGCTTTTGTGCTTGATGGTTGCGGGGACAGGATTTGAACCTGTGACCTTCGGGTTATGAGCCCGACGAGCTACCGGACTGCTCCACCCCGCGTCGGAGTTCTGGTGCTGCTGACCGGAATCGAACTGGTGACCTACTGATTCCTAATCAGAACTTTCAACGATTGAGCCAGATTGAACAACGTTCAATCAGTTCAGTAAGCAACTGTTTTTACGTAAATTGAACGGCAAAGCGCATTGAAGGAAGTTGATCGATATTTTGGAATCACGCTTACAAAGTGCTTACATGAACTCCCGTGTAAGCCCCAGAGGGGGACCGAGAACGTGGCTCGAACCAAACTGACCGCCGGCCGCATCCGGGAA
>SHNC01000055.1 GCA_004295105.1 Betaproteobacteria bacterium
GCGCCGCAATGTGACGATCCAGGAGGTCGGCAACGCCGCGGCCTTCATGTGCTCGGACCTGGCCAGCGGCATCACCGGCGAAATCATGTACGTCGACGGCGGCTTCAACACCACCGCGCTGGGCAACCCCGAACCGGCCTGAGCTCAGACGCGGGCCCCGGCGGGCGGTACGCCGATAGCCGCGGTCACAAGCACGAACGCCCGGGGATGCCCCGGGCGTTCGTGCTTGTGACGCCTGTCTCCGGCATCCGCATCAGCCGGCAGGGCTCGCCGCCGGCTTCAGCTTGACCTCTACCTCATAACGGCTGCGCAATTCGGCGAGGAAGGCACCGAAGTCGCGTTCGGCAATCAGGCGGCGATACTGCGCGGCCACCGCAGCGATGCGGGGGTCGTCGTTCGGCAACTCGGGACGCGTGACCGCATCGATGCGATAGATCGTGTAGTCGCCGCCGGGCACGGCAAGCCCCACGTAGGCCGGCAGCTTCGTCGACGAGGCTGAGAAGACCGCCTGCATCGCAGGGGCCGGCAGGCCGGGGGCTCCGCGCTGCAGGTTGCGCGCCGCTGCCCACTCGCCGGCCGCCGGCTCGCCCTTCTTCAGCGCAGCCAGTGTCGCCTCGCCCTGCTCCGCCGCCTTCTTCGCCGCACCCTCGTTGCGCAACTGGTCCGCGATGCGCGACTTCACCTCGTCGAGCTGCAGTCGCTGCGCCGGCTCGAACTCGAGCGCGCGCGCCGCCACCAGAGTGTTGTTGCCGACCTCGATCGCCTCGGTGTTACGGTGGTTCCTGACCACGTCGTCGGCAAAGAGCGCATTCATCAGGCGCTCGCTGCGGTATTCGCCGATCGCCTCGGCCCCGCGCGCGATCCAGTCGGTGCGCTTGATCTCCAGCTTGAGGGCCTCTGCCACCGGCGCCAGGCTGTCGGACTGCTCGTAGACGGTGTTCGAGAACTGTTCCGCCAGCTCGGCGAAGCGGCGCCCTGCCGCCTGCGCCCGCAGTTCGGCGGCGATCTGATCGCGCACCTCCGCGAAGGGGCGAATGCTGGACGGCTTGATGGCGGTGACCTGGATGATGTGCACACCGAAGTCGGAGCGCACCGGATCGCCGATCTCATCCTTCTTCTGCGCAAAGGCAGCATCTTCGAAGGCCTTGACCATCGCCCCGCGGCCGAAGAAACCGAGGTCGCCGCCGCGGCTGGCCGAGCCCGGATCCTGGGAGCGCTCGGCGGCAAGCTGGGCAAAACGGGACGGATCCTTGCGCAACTCGGCGACCAGTTCCTGCGCCCGTGCCATCACCTTCTGCGCCTCCTCCTCGGGCGCGCCCGCCTCGAGCTGCAGCAGGATGTGGCGTGCCTGGCGCTCCTCCGGCTGGCCGAAGCGCTGCGGGTTGCTGTCATAAGCCGCACGGACCTCCTCCTCGCCGACACTGACCTGCTTCTCCACCGCGGCCTGGTCGAGCACCACGTACTCGGCCTTCAACCGTGCCGGCCGCTCGAAGACGGCGGGGTTGGATTCGTAGAAGCGGGCGATCTCGTCGTCGGTCGGATTCACGGCCGCAGCATGGCGGGCGGCAGGGAAGCGCAATTCGCGGATGGTGCGCTCCTCGAGCTGCGCGGCGAGGAAGCGACGCGCCGATGCGGCCGGAACGAATCCCGCCTCGCCCACGGCGGTGGCGATCTGCTGGATGCGCACGTCGTGGGCGACGCGGGCCTCGAACATCGCGGGCGTCATGCCCTGCGCACGCAGCAGCGCTTCGTAGCGCTCGAGCGAGAAGCGGCCATCCTGCTGGAAGCTGTCGAGGCCGGCGATCGTCTGCTGCAACTGGGCGGGGGTGACATTCAGCCGGCTGTCCATGCCATACAAGGCGAGCACCCGCTGATTGACGAGGTTGTCGAGCACCGCGCGACGCAACGCCTCGGATTCGAGCAGCGCGCGGTCGACCTGCCCGCCGGCGGTACCGCGCAGGCGATCCTGCTGCTCGCGCAGGGCGCGGTCGAACTCCGCCTCGCTGATCGGCGTGCCCTTGACCAACGCCACTTCGCCACCGCCGGGCCGATCCCTGAAATAGGCGTCCAGGCCGAAGAAGGCAAAGGGAATGACGAGCAGCGCAAGAATGACCTGAGCAACGCGCTTGTTGTTGCGAACAGCCTCGAACATCTTGAATTCCGTGTGAGCCAGAAAGGAAGACGACGCGCCGTGCAAATTGCGCGCCAAAGTGCGCGAGTGTAGCGCAATGCGCTGCCAAACTGCCCGCCCGCATGCGGTGTGTCACGATCGGGAGCAGCACCGGGACGGTATACTCTTTGAATGCGCGCCATCCTCTCGCGACACCTCCTGATCTGCCTCGCATACTGGCTGGCCGGCTTCGCGTCGCTGCAGCTTGCCGTGCCGCCGGGCTACACCGCCCCGGCATTCCCGCCCGCCGGCATCGCGCTGTCCGCACTGCTCATCTACGGCCTGCGCGCCTGGCCGGCGGTCTGCCTGGGCTCGCTGCTGGTCCAGATTTCGGCCGCCGGACCGCTGATCGGCACGCCCGGCTGGAACCCGCTCGGGCCGCTCGTCGTCCCGGCTGGCGCCACGCTGCAGGCCATTGCCGGCGCCCTCCTCGCGCGACGCCTGATCGGCTTCCCGAATGCGCTCGACACGCCACGTTCCGTCGTGCTGTTCCTGGCCGTCGCCGCTCCGATCAGCTCGCTCATCAGTCCGTCCATCGCCATCCCCGCCCTCGTGTGGGCGGGCGTCATCCCGCCGACCGAGGCCGTCTTCAATTGGTGGACCTGGTGGACCGGCGACACGCTGGGCGTGCTGATCGCCGCACCGCTGACCTTCGTCCTCTGCGGCCGCCCGGCGGCCGCGTGGCGGCCGCGCCGCTGGGGCGTCGTCGTGCCCACGGCGATCGCGCTCGTGCTGCTGGCGCTGGCCTATCGTCAGGTCATGCACTGGGAGGATCAGCGTGTCGAATCGCAGTTCGTCCGCGATGCCGAGCACGTCGCCGACCGCGTCCAAAAGCGCCTCGGCGTGCAGCTCGACGTGCTGCTCGCCATCGAGCGCCTGATGGCGGTCAGCGACGACGTGACCCGGGACGACTTCCGGGAATACGTCGGGCCGTGGATGCAGACCCACCCGGGGACGCAAAGCCTGAACTGGAGTCCGCTGGTACGCCACGAGGAGCGCCCCGACTTCGAGGCACGCATGCGTGCGCAGGGCATCGCAGAGTTCAGGATCCTCGATCGCGATGCAAGCGGGCGCACCTTCCCGGCGTCCGCTCGCGCGGAGTACCTGCCGCTCACGTACGTCGAGCCGATTGCCAGCAATCGCAACGCGCTCGGCTTGAATCCGCTGTCGCTGCCGGCCGCCGCCGAAGCGCTCGCACGCACCCGGGAAAGCGGCCTGCCGTACGCGACCACCGGCCTGCGCCTGGTGCAGGAGAGCGGATCGCAGCAGGGCGTGATGATCTACCGGGCCGTGCGCGATCCCGCTACCGGGGCCACGCTAGGCGTCATC
>SHNC01000180.1 GCA_004295105.1 Betaproteobacteria bacterium
TGCGCGGCCACCGGGGTGGCGGTGGCGTCGATGATCATCACTGCATCGTCGCCGATGATCACGCCGGTGTTGGGGTCACCCTCGGCGGTATAGGCGTAGGCGTTGTCGGACAGCTTGTCCCAACTGATCTGCTTCTCTTCGAGGTCGGCCTGGGAGGCGAATTTCTTCGTGTTCATGAGGTTCTCCTTGGGTGCTTCGGGGTGGACGCTGCGAATCCTAGACATTTATTTGTTTATGGTCAATCTATTTTCTATAGTTTAATTTCAGGCGGCAAGACAGACGCGATCCGGCCGCCGGACCATTGCTGCTAACATCTCGCGCCTTGGAGGAAGCAGACATGCAGGACGAAGACACCGCGCGCGACGAACTCAAGCGCGGCCGTGGCCGCCCGCGCGGCAGCAGGACGGCACTCGGCGTCGCCACACCCGCTCCGGATGCGCAGGCGCCCGACGACGAGGCGCGCGCCGGCGAACGCGCCGACTGCCGAGGCATCCAGTCCATCGAGGTGGGCGGCCTGCTGCTGCAGGCCCTGGTGCGCAACGGCGCGCCGATGATGCTGAAGGACCTCGCGCGCGAGGCCGGCATGCCGCCCGCCAAGGCGCACCCCTACCTGGTCAGTTTCGGCAAGCTCGGTCTCATCGAACAGGACCCGCTCACCGGCCGCTACGGCCTGGGCCCGTTCTCGCTGCAGATGGGCCTCACCGCGCTGCACGCGCTCGACCCGCTGCGGGCGGCGATGCCCGAAGTCGCCCACCTGGCCGACGACATCCAGCTCAACGTCGCCATCGCGGTGTGGGGCAACATGGGGCCGACGGTGGTGCATATCGAGGAATGCAACAAGCAGATCCACGTCAACATGCGCCCGGGAACCGTCATGGTGCCGCTGATGATGTCGGCCACCGGCCGCTGCTTCGCCGCCTTCCTGCCCGACCGCGTCGTGCAGCCGCTGCTGCAGGACGAACTCGCCCGCCTCGCTGCCGAATCCGGCCAGTCGTCCGCCGAAGCCACCGAACAGGCCATCGCCGAAGTCCGCCGCCACCGCCTCGCGCGTGCCCTCGGCTTCCCCATCCCCGGCATCAACGCCTTCTCCGCCCCCGTCTTCAACGACAACGGCAAGATGACGCTCGCCCTCACCGCCATGGGCCCCGCCGGCACCTTCGACACCGGCTGGGACGGCACCACCGCGCGGCGCGTCAAGGCCTGCGCGGAGGCGATCGCGCGCCGGCTGGGGAGTACGGAATCGATGGGGTAAGCGTCGAGCCCAGGCATCGCGGCGGGGCGGCCACCGAGCCGCCCTTCTTTTTGTCATGACCTGATGCCCTCGGTATGATCGCCCGACCATCCACGGAGGCCGGGCGTGAGCAAGACCGACCGCATCTACCGCATCCACACACTGCTGACCAATCGCCGCAGCATCAGCAGACTGGCGCTGCTTGACGAGTTGGAGGTCTCCCCCGCCACGCTCAAGCGCGATCGCGAGTTCCTGCGTGAGCGCATGAACGTTCCCATCATGTGGGACCGCGACCTGGGCGGCTACCGCCTCGATCGCGACGACCGTGCCAGTACGCAGTACGAGCTCCCCGGCCTGTGGTTCGCCGACAAGGAGATCCACGCGCTGCTCACCATGCAACACTTGCTCGCCAACCTCGACCCCGGCGGCATCCTCGCCCCGCACGTCCGCCCGCTGATCGCGCGCCTCAACAGACTGCTCGGCGCCGCCGACGACGCGGCCGAAGAAGTGCGCCGCCGCGTGCTGATCGTCGGCATCGGCAAGCGCAGCATGAAGCTCGACCACTTCGAGAACATCGGCTCCGCCCTGCTGCGCCGCAAGCGCCTCACCATCCGCTACTACGCCCGCGGACGAAACGCGGAGACCACGCGCGAGATCTCGCCGCAGCGCCTCGTCCATTACCGCGAGAACTGGTACCTCGACGCCTGGTGCCACCTGCGCGGCGCACTGCGCAACTTCGCCGTCGACAGCATCCGCCACGCCGAACTGCTCGACCGCACCGCGAAGGACGTCCCCAGCCCCACCCTCGACACTGTCCTCGGCCCCGGCTACGGCATCTTCGCCGGCGACCAGCTCCAGTGGGCCACGCTGCGCTTCTCACCCGAACGCGCACGCTGGGTCGCCAGCGAACACTGGCATCCGGACCAGCGCGGGCGGTTCGAGGCGGACGGAAGTTACGTGCTGGAGGTGCCGTATGCGGACCATCGGGAGCTGATGATGGATGTGCTGAAGCACGGGAGGCATTGCGAGGTGGTGGGGCCGGAGGGGTTGCGGGCGCACGTCAAGGACGAGCTGATCCTCACGGCCGCGGCCTACGGCGACGAAGCGCCACCTGGGTAGCTCATTCCATGAGCCTCACATCGTGGAAGATGGCCATTACTCCTGAAGCCTTTGCAAAGCGATAGAACATGAACAGCACGCCGATCGCTCACGTACGAACCACAACGGATGGGACCATCGTCGAACATTCCCTCGCCGAACATCTGACGGAGGTGTCGATCTTCGCCCGGGGTTTCGCCGCGCGATTCAACGGTGACGCGTGGGCCGCATACGCGGGCCTTTGGCACGACCTCGGGAAGTATCGCGCGGGCTTTCAACGCTACATCCGCCAGAGCCACGATCCGGATGCCCACATCGAAGGCCGCGTCGCCGATCGACTGAAGACACACTCCGCCGCCGGCGCCTTGTGGGCCGAAAAACACCTTACTGCGACGCTCGGACCACAGGGCCGGATCGTCGCCCGGGTTCTCGGCTACGTCATCGCCGGACACCACGCCGGGCTCGACAACTGGATGAACGGTCTGAAGCAGCGGCTGGCAAGCGAGGACACGCGTCGGGAGTTCGACGAAAGCCAAGTTGCCGCACCGGCCGAGATCCTTCGCCCGCCGGCCGCTCTCCCCAATGTAAGCGGCATCCCGGTCGACCGTCGCAACGGCCCTGGCAGCTTCGCGTTATGGGTGCGCATGCTGTTCTCGTGTCTCGTCGACGCCGATTTTCTCGACACCGAACGATTCATGGACCCCGGCAAGGCGTCGAAACGAACCGGCTTTGCCAGCCTCGTCGCGCTGCAGGATCGCTTCGATACGCATATGCAACAGGTCGCCGCAAAAGCGCAGGCCACCCCGGTAAACGCACTGCGCGCCGAAGTACTGCGCCAATGCTGCGACAAAGCCGCGCGAGCCCCCGGCCTGTTCACCCTCACCGTCCCCACCGGTGGCGGCAAGACGCTTTCGAGCATGGCGTTCGCGCTGCGGCACGCAGTCAAGCATGGAAAACGACGGATCATCTACGCGATCCCCTACACCAGCATCATCGAGCAGACGGCGGACATCTTCCGTAGCATGTTCGGCGACGAGAACATCGTCGAACACCACAGCAATGCCGATTCGGACCCCGGCAGCGAAACCGCCCGTTCCCGGCTCGCCTGCGAGAACTGGGACGCGCCGCTGATCGTCACGACCAACGTCCAGCTCTTC
>SHNC01000149.1 GCA_004295105.1 Betaproteobacteria bacterium
ACGGTTGGAGTTCGGAAGAAAGCAGGCGCTTCTTCAAGTCCTGCAATCTGAATTGGTACGCGTGGTGCGGCAAGTCTCCATCCTCGAGCGCTTCAAGTGCGCTTCTGCAAAGTCGGCACGTCTCAGAGACTACTACGGACGGAGTCGGTTCATTTCGACCGGGCCGAGATCACGCGTGCCCGGCCGCGGCGCGTCAATTCACCAGTTCGCGCCACATCATGCGCTTGAACCGTGCGCTCCGGCCTGCCTCCGGCAGCGGCACCGACGTGTGCTTGTTGTCCGAGGTCGTGATGATCGCCACGTTCTTTCCGTTCACCCGGATCACGCTCATGCCCACGCCCAGTGCGTTGGCGAACAGATAGCCGACGACGCCGCCCTCGACCGTCTTGATGTAGCTTCCGGTCTTGTAATCGAAAAAGTACAGAAAGCTGTAGCCGCCGACGTTGCAGGCATTGGGCTCCGGCACGTTGCTGATCACCGCGAGCACGCCGCTTTCAAGCTTGAAGTCGGTGTTGATACGCTCGCCGGCATCGGCCGCGATGTCGAAATCGACGAACCAGCCAGGCGAGGTGCTCCAATCCACGGCATTCGCCGTGATCTTTCGTTGAGCTCCGACCGCCGTCAGCGTCTGCTCGACGACACCCGATGCCGCGCGGAAATCGCCCCACGTCGTGCCCAGGGGATCGCGAATTCCATACAGCGACTGCATCGACGAATCCGTGATGTCGGGCGTGCCGAGATACCTGCCGGTGCCGACGATCACGACCCGGTGCGTGGTCCCGCCCGCCTTCACTTGCGCGAGTTCGGGCCGGGTCGTGATCGATTGCTCGGCAACGCCCCCCGAGCCGCCCAGCTTCGCCAGACGGGTCACCGATTCGGCAACGATGTCGAAGCGCCAGACATTGCCCGACAAATCCCCGCCATACACATATTGCGTGGTGTCGTCGTAGGTGATGTTGTTGACCCAGTTGCTGATCTTGGCAACGCCGCTGCGGGAAGGATCGGTGTCGCTGGTGCCGGTATCGGGATTCACGGTCAGGATTTCCGACAGCTTGGTCCCGTTCGCAGCATCGATGACATACAGCCGTCCCGCACCATCACCACCGGAGCCATTGTTGTATCCCGATGCGAACAGCACGACCCACTTGCCGGACCGCTTGGTGATGATCGGATTGCCGAACGAATAGCCCAGGTCCGCATCGCTCGCACTCGAGAATTCCCACAGCAACTTCGGTGCGGTCGTATCGGTGATGTCGAGCGCGAAATAGCTGCGCCCCCCTTTGCCGAGCCCCACCACCGCGATCGTCCTCCAGTCTCCCTTGGAGGCCGTCGCGCAATTGGCCGCGACACAGATGTCCCCCACGGTGATCGCCCCATCCACATAGAAACGATGGTTGTTCGCGTAGTTGCTGTCGGCGAGCCGATACAGGTAGGGAATGACGGAGGTCGGAACGTAAGCCCATAGCTCGGCCCCCGTCACCGCATCGAAGGCGTGCACCATGCCGTCATTGGCGCCGACGAGCACGACACCCGTGCGCGGCGACTTGACGTATGTCTGTACATAATCCGCATATCCGGCATCGGTGTAGGCATAGGGCGGATTCTTCACGTACACCGGCTGCGAACTGACGATGTCACCGAACAGGTGCGCACGGTCGCGAAAGACCCGCGTCGCATTGCCGGTCTGATCTTCCAGAGAGGTGTCGCCGCGAATGAAATCGATGACCTTGGCAGCCGTTGCCGCCGTCTTCTGCGCGTCGGTGAGCCCCGCGTACTGCGTCAGCGCGCCATTCGGATTGACGCCGTCGATATTGAAGTAATGGTTGCCGATTTCGGTCGCGAGATTCGCCGAGGTGAATTCCTTCAAGCCGTTCGAAGCCGTCCCCTTCATGTAGATCTTGCGGTCTGCGAACGCTTTCGCATCGAGCAAGGCCTGTGCGGACCAGGTGCGGTCGACTTCCGATGCCAGCGCGCCCGTCGTCAGGTTGATCGTCCGCGCCTGCAGATCGCCATCCCAGAATTGCGTCCGATAGCTCGCCACATAGGCGAAGTTGTCGCCCTCGACCGGTTCGAGATTGCTGGTCGCCGATGCCGCACCGGAACCGGTGCGCGCGCTGACGACCGATAGCGCCTTGTTCAGGCCCGCGCCCAGGCCCTCGGGCGTCTTCGAACTGAAATAGGTGCCGCGCCCATTGACTGCGGCGTGCCACAGATCATCCACGCGGTGGAGATCCTCCTTGTCCGTCGGATCAGGCCAATCGCGAGAACCATCGCGAATCGCGTTGAAATCGACCGAGCCCCCGCTGTCGTAATCGTCCGCATAACGGACCGAACCATCGACGCCGAAACCCAGCGTAAAGGTCGTCATGTGCTGCGTGCGGAAATTGTCCCGCCCGGCGATCGGTACGTTGTTCTCACACACATCGTGCCCGAGCGCACCGGTGCAATTGCCTTGAGCGGAAGTTCGAAGGTCGGTCTCGTAGTAATACATGGCGATGTCGGCGAGCGTGTTCGACTTCGCCAGCTTGTCGAACAGCGGCCGCGCCGCCTTGCCATCCATGTCGCCGACGCCCGAGGTCGCGTCGAGATCGAACGCCTCCGATGCGTCCGCGTTCCAGAAGCCGTCGGTCGCCATCACCAGGAAGTTCTGCTGACACGAATACTGCACCGGGTCGTTGGCCCCGGTGAGCAGTTTGCCCGCGTACATGCGCCCGATCTTGCTCATCGCGCTGCGCAAGGGCGTGAAACCGCCTGGCTGTGCACCATAGAGCTTCTGGTAGAACTGGGTTCTCTGGTCGCAGATCGTGCCGTCCACCCCGCAGAAATCGGCGATCTGCTGGAAGCTGACGTTCGTGCTGTCGACCCCGGTGTACCTGTGGGTCGAGAAGCCGATGCGGAAGCTCTCCGGATGCGGCATGTTCTTGAATGCCCATCCGGCGGAACTCTTCATCGTGTTCATGCGCGTGCGGTAGTAGCTGTACCAGTTCGCGAAGTTCTTCGCGTCGTCCGAAGCCGAGTCCGAGATGATCACCTTCTGGAACACCCACTTGGATTTGGGATCGTCCAACTTCGCGGTGATCTTCGTGCTGCATTCGGCGTAGAGGGTGTCCTTGCCCTTGACCTGCAAGGTCGTGTCGACGTCGCCGTTTGCAAAGTAGGTGTAGCTCAGCGGCTGATTCACACCCGTATACACGTAATAGTAGGCAGTCTGAGCGGTATCGCTGACACCGCCGCCGGAAGGCCCGCCAGTACCTTCGAACGCCCTGAAATTGGTGCGCAGGTCGACCACCGTGGCCGTGGCACTCGCATCGAAGCCGTCCACTTTCGCGGCGACGAAACTTGCTGCGGGGTAGGAAGTGCCGTCGGCTTTCACCGGCGGCCTGTAAATGAT
>SHNC01000212.1 GCA_004295105.1 Betaproteobacteria bacterium
GACCGTCTTCGCCGCGATCTGCACCAGGCCGTCGCGCTGCCCGCCGCGCGGGCCGGTGGAACCGAACAGGATGTCGCTGACCATGCCGCCGGTCTCGCCGCCGGCCTCCTTCGCCGCGGCGCGCCCGGCTTCCACCGCCGCCGTGGTGGCGGCCTTGGCCTGCAGCATCTCGTAGGCGGACTCGCGATCGACGGCCTTCTCGTAGTGGCCGTAGATCACCGAGCCCTTGATCGCCGCGTCACGCTCGGCGGCGTCGAGCGGCCCGAGGCGGGAGTCGGGCGCGATGACGAAGCAGCGTTCGGTGATCTCCGGCCGCCCCTTGTCGTCGAGGAAGGACACCAGCGCCTCGCCCACGCCGAGCTCGGTGATGACGGTGGCGGCGTCGAATGCGGGGTTCGCGCGCATCGTCTCGGCGGCCGTCTTCACCGCCTTCTGGTCTCGCGGGGTGAAGGCGCGCAGCGCGTGCTGCACGCGGTTGCCGAGCTGGCCGAGCACGGTGTCCGGCACGTCGAGCGGGTTCTGGGTGACGAAATACACGCCCACGCCCTTGGAGCGGATCAGCCGCACCACCTGCTCGATCTTCTCCAGCAGCGCCTTGGGCGCGTCGTTGAACAGCAGGTGCGCCTCGTCGAAGAAGAACACCATCTTCGGCTTGTCGGGGTCGCCGACCTCGGGCAGTTGCTCGAAGAGTTCGGACAGCATCCACAGCAGGAAGGTGGAGTACAGCTTGGGCGAGTGGTACAGCTTGTCGGCGGCCAGCACGTTGATCACGCCACGGCCGTCGCCATCGGTCTGCATCAGGTCGGCGATGTCGAGCATCGGCTCGCCGAAGAACACGTCGCCGCCCTGCTGCTCGAGCGTGAGCAGGTTGCGCTGGATGGCGCCGATCGACGCGGCGGCGATGTTGCCGTACTCGGTGGTGAAGTCCTTCGCGTTCTCGCCGACATACTGCACCATCGCGCGCAGGTCCTTGAGGTCCAGCAGCAGCATGCCGTTGTCGTCGGCGATCTTGAACACGAGCTGCAGCACGCCAGCCTGGGTGTCGTTGAGGTTGAGCAGGCGGCCGAGCAGCAGCGGCCCCATGTCGGAGATCGTCGCCCGCACCGGATGGCCCTGCTCGCCATAGACGTCCCAGAACACCACGGTGTTGGCGCGCGGGGTGTATTCGGTGATGCCGAGCGCCGCCAGGCGCTGCATCAGCTTGTCGGACTTCGTGCCGGCGGTGCCGATACCGGACAGGTCGCCCTTGACGTCGGCCATGAACACCGGCACGCCGATGCCGGCGAAGCTCTCCGCCATCTTCTGCAGCGTCACCGTCTTGCCGGTGCCGGTGGCGCCGGTGATGAGACCGTGGCGATTCGCCAGGCGCGGCAGCAGGTTGATGTCCTTGTGACCGTCCTTGTCGGACGTGCGGGCGATCAGCAGCGGTTCGGTCATGGGGAGACTCCGGAAGGTGAGCGGGACCGGCCGGGTCGCCGGTCATGCAGATGGCAGAAAGTTTAGCAGCGCCGGCAGGATGCGTGGCAGCGGCCCGTGGGCGCGGCAGCGCCCGGCTGTATAATGCCGGCCTCTTCAATTGCTCAGGCAGCATCGGGGTTCTCATGGCTGGTCATTCCAAGTGGGCCAACATTCAGCACCGCAAGGGTCGTCAGGACGAAAAGCGCGGCGCGGCCTTTTCCAAACTCGCGAAGGAAATCACCGTCGCCGCCAAGATGGGCGGAGGTGACCCGGGCTTCAACCCGCGCCTGCGCCTGGCGGTGGACAAGGCCAAGGCGGTGAACATGCCCAAGGACAAGATCGACAACGCGATCAAGAAGGGCACCGGCGAACTCGAAGGCGTGAGCTACGAGGAAATCCGCTACGAGGGCTACGGCATCGGCGGCTCGGCGGTGATGGTCGACTGCCTCACCGACAACAAGACCCGCACCGTGGCCGACGTACGTCACGCCTTCTCGAAGTACGGTGGCAACATGGGTACCGACGGCTGCGTCGCGTTCCAGTTCAAGCATTGCGGCCAGATCCTGTTCGCCCCCGGCACCAGCGAGGACGCGCTGATGGAAGCCGCGCTCGAAGCCGGTGCCGAAGACGTGGTGACCAACGACGACGGCTCGATCGAAGTCATCACCGGGCCGTGGGAATTCACCGCGGTGAAGGAAGCGCTGGAAAAGGCTGGATTCACGGCAGAGTTCGGCGAAGTGACGATGAAGCCGCAGAACGAAACCGAACTCGCCGGCGAAGATGCGGCGCGCATGCAGAAGCTGCTCGACGCGCTGGAGAACCTCGACGACGTGCAGGAGGTCTATACGTCGGCGGTGATGGACGAGTAAGCTGCGGCCACGCTGCAGACCGACCGGGCGGCGCACTGCGTCGCCCTTTGTTTTTGCACGCCCTTCCCGAGGAGCACGACCATGCTGATGTCCACCACCCCCACCCTCGAAGGCCAGCCGATCCGTGAGTACCTGGGCGTCGTCACCGGCGAAGCCATCATCGGCGCCAACATCTTCAAGGACATGTTCGCGTCGATCCGCAACGTGGTCGGCGGCCGTGCCGGCAGCTACGAGCGCACGCTGGCCGACTCGCGCGAGATCGCGATGGAAGAGATGGCCGATGCCGCGCGCAAGCTCGGCGCCAATGCGGTGGTCGGCATCGACATCGACTACGAGGTCCTCGGCCAGGATAACGGCATGCTGATGGTGTGCGTCAGCGGCACGGCGGTGAAGGTCTGAGCGCTGCCCCCATGCACGCCGCATCGGCTACGGTGGCCACCCGCATCCTGGGCCTGGACCCGGGTCTGCGCATCACCGGCTTCGGCCTCATCGACACGCTCGGCAGCCAGTTGCGCTATGTCGCCAGCGGCTGCATCCGGACGCAGGACGGCGAGCTGCCCGGCCGCCTGAAGACGCTGCTCGACGGTGTGCGCGAAGTCATCACCACCTGGCGGCCCGATGTCGTCGCCGTCGAGAAGGTGTTCGTCAACGTCAATCCGCAATCCACCCTGCTGCTCGGCCAGGCGCGCGGCGCCGTGATCTGCGGCGCGGTGTCGTGCGAACTCGAGGTGCATGAATACACCGCACTGCAGGTCAAGCAGTCGGTGGTCGGCTATGGCAAGGCGGCCAAGGAACAGGTGCAGCACATGGTGCAGCGCCTGCTGACACTCGACGCCAGCCCCAGCGCCGACGCGGCCGACGCGCTCGCCTGCGCCATCTGCCACGCCCACGGCAGCCGCGGCCTGGGCGCCCTGCCCGGCGTCGGCACCCGCCGCCGCGCGGGGCGGGTGCTGGCCTGACTTTCGGCAAGAAAATTGCTTCAGGGCAGTTGCGCACCCACACCGGGTCAGGTAAGATGCGCGCCTCTTGACCGGGATGCAGTCCA
>SHNC01000093.1 GCA_004295105.1 Betaproteobacteria bacterium
GCGATTTGCAAGGTGCATGACGCGTGAGCGGCCGGATGTTGCCCATGCGCGAATGCGCAACGGTGGACGAGGCCAGGCTGCTTGCCTATCTGCTCGACGTGGATCGCCCGGACGGCGGACCGAAGGCGCGGTTCTTTCTGTCGAAGGGGGCGCATGTCGGCGACTGGCGTCGGTTTCGCGAAGTGCTGCTGGAGCATGCACGAAGCAATCCGGTGACGCGGGTGCGGATGCATCCTGCGGGCAGGGCGGAACTCTTTCAGCTCGATTGCCAGGTACGCGTGCCTGATGGTTCGTCGCCCTGCATCCGCACGGTGTGGGAGATGCGTCCCGAACAGCCGTGCCCGCGGCTGGTGACGGCCTATCCAAGCCGCTGAGACGGATTCCGGTGCTCCACCTCGCCTTCTCCAACCGCTTCGAGATCCTGCTCGACACCCTGCTCGACCGCCTCGGGGAAGAGCAGCCAGGGCCGTTCGGTCAGCGCCATGTAGTGGTGCCGAGCAGCGCCCTGCGGCGCAGGGTCGAGCTCGCCGTCGCCGATCGCGAGGGCGTGTGCGCGAATCTGAATTTCGCCTACCTCGCACAATGGCTGTGGGCCCGGATCGGCGATGTCGTCGACGTGCCCGAGCGTTCGCCGTTCGCGCCGGCGCTGCTGGCGTGGCGCATCCATGGACTGCTCGATGCGGCGGGCGACGACGGCTGGCTGGCGGCGCACCCGCGGCTGGCGCGCTATCTGCAGGGGGCGGATGCGCGCATGCGCTTCGAACTCGCCGAGCGCATCGCGCGGGTCTTCGACCACTACCTGACCTACCGGCCGCGGTGGCTCGAACAATGGGGCGCCGGCAAGGGTTCGGTGCTGAGTACCGCGACCGAGGCCGAGCGCGCTGACGAGGCCTGGCAGGCCGAGCTGTGGCGTCGCATCCGCGGCGGACTGCACCTGCGCCAGGAGCACCCGGCGGCGTCGTTCCTGCGCCGCGTGTCGGCCATGAGCGCGGCGGAACTGGCCGCCACCGGCCTGCCGCGCACGGTGCATGTGTTCGCCCTGCCGGCGCTGCCGCCGCTGTACCTCGAGATGCTGCGCGAGCTGGCGCGGGTGGTGGAGGTGCGGCTGTATGTGCTCAATCCCTGCCGCGAATACTGGTTCGAGATCGTCGATGCGCGCCGCCTGTCCTGGCTTGCCAGCCGGCAGCAGGACATGTTCCACGAAACCGGCAATCGCCTGCTCGCCGCCTGGGGGCAGCAGACGCAGGCACACATCGGTCTGTTGTTCGAGGGCGAGCGCGAGGTGCGGGAGGAGGCCGCATTCGCACTGCATCCGGGCAGACACCTGCTGGCGCGGCTGCACAATGCCATCCTCGACCTGCAGGAACTGGAGCCGGGCAGCGTGACGCTGGCCGAGCGTGATCGCAGCATCGAAGTGCATGTCTGTCATTCACGCACGCGCGAGCTGGAGGCGCTGCACGACCGCCTGCTCGGTCTGTTCGCCGGGCGCAATCCGCCGCGCCCAGACGAGATCCTGGTGCTGACGTCGGACCTCGACGCCACCGCGCCGCTGATCGAGGCGGTGTTCGGCACCGCGCCTGCCGGACGGCGCATCCCATGGCGCATCACCGGTCTCGGCGGCACGCGCGAGAACCCGATCGCGCAGGTGCTGGATCGCCTGTTGACCCTGGTGGCGGGGCGTTTTCCGGCGAGCCGGGTGTTCGATCTGCTGCAGCAGCCGCCGGTGGCGGCGCATTTCGGCCTGGACGGGGCCGCGCTCGAATCGGTCCATGACTGGATGCGCGCCGCCGGCATGCGCTGGGGGCTGGGCGACGACGCCGACGAGGGCGGCAACCTTACCGATGGCCGCGCGGCCGGGGCGGCCCGCTACACGCTGGACGAGGGCCTGCACCGGCTTTACCTCGCCTGGGCGGCAGGCGAAGCGTCGTCGCGGGCCGCCTTCGCCGGCCGCATCGGCGCCGCCGCCCCGGAGGGCAACGCGGCGCTCGCACTGGGCCGCCTGTGGCGCTACCTGCAGACGCTGCGCGCGCTGCGCGATGCCCTGGCGCGCCCGCAGGACGCCGCGGGCTGGCGCAGGACGCTGGGCGAGGCGGTGGACGCGCTGGTCGGCGACAGCGTGGACTGGGCCGACGAGCTGCGCGAGGTGCGCACTGCCATCGCGTCGCTCGGCGAGGCGATGGCCGACGGTGGCCTGATGGCGCCGGTGGCGCTGGACGTGGTGCATCCGGCGCTGACCGCCCTGCTTGACGATCCGGTGCGGGGCGGCGTGCCGGGCGGCGCGGTGACCTTCTCGGCGCTGCCGGCGCTGCGCGGCCTGCCCTACCGGGTGGTGTGCGTGATCGGGCTGGACCACGGTGCGTTTCCCGGCGGCGAGCGTCCGGCCGAGTTCGACCTGATGGCGGCTCGCCCGCAGCGCGGCGACCGCCAGCGCCGGCTCGACGACCGCAACCTGTTCCTCGACGTGCTGCTGTCGGCGCGCGACGTGCTGCACCTGTCCTGCGTCGGGCGCAGCGTGCGCGACGGCAGCGCGCTGCCGCCGTCGGTGCTGGTGGATGAACTGCTCGACACGCTGGCCCTGGCCTGCGCGGCCAACCCGGCCGATCCGGAATCGATTGCCGCCGCGCGTCGCCGGCTGATCGTCGAGCACCCGCTGCAGCCGTTCGCCGCCGACTACTTCCTGCCGTCGCCGCAGCGCGACCCGCGCCTGGTCAGCTACCACGAGGAATATGCTGCGGCGCTCGCCGCCCGCCTCGGCGTCGCCGCGGCAGGGATCGCGACCACCTGCGCGCAGGGCGCGGCGGTGGACGCGCCGCAAGACGAGGGCGACGACGAGGATGGCGAGGAGGCCTGCGCCGACGCTGGCGTCGATCGCCCCTTCTTCACCGCGCCGCTGCCGCCACCCGGCGAGGAATGGCGAACGGTGGGGCTGGAGCAACTGATCCGCTTTTTCCGCAATCCCTGTCGCTACCTGCTGCGCGAGCGCATCGGGCTCGACCTGCCGGAGGCCGACGAGGAACTCGCCGACGTCGAGAGTTTCGTTCCCGACTGGCCGGCGCAGCAGGCCCTGGCGCAGCGCCTGCTGCCGGCCCTGCTTGGCGGGAGCGACGCTGCGGCGGGCGAGGAGCTGCCTGCGGCGACGCAACTCCTGGAGCTGGCGCGTGCCGGCGGTGAATATCCTGCAGGTGCGCTGGGCGAAGGCGCGATGCTGCGCGAGCTGGTCCGCCTGCGCGGCTTTGCGGTGTCGGTGGTCGCGGCGAGCG
>SHNC01000176.1 GCA_004295105.1 Betaproteobacteria bacterium
AACGCCGAGTTCGCGCTGATGACCGGCGAACTGGCGCAACTGCTGCCGGCGATCGTCGACGCGCTGGGTGGGGAGATGGGCGTCAAGGGCAAAGGCGATGCGGTGACCCCGGTCGCGATAGCGGCCGAAACCGGGAAGGAAGAGTCACCCAGGGCGGAGCCCGCCTACGACCCGCCGTTCTGAGTCTGGAGCCCCCGCGGTCCCGATCGCGGGGGAATGCTTCTGGGTGTACACAGTTTTTAAGTATTAAAAAGAAGATAAAAACCATGTAAGGCCCGATTCTGTGGATAAGTGATTTTCTCAGCGCGTAAACAACGGTTTGAGGCATCGAACAAGCCGTGGACAAGCCGCCCCTGAAAGGCAGGACGGATTGTTGATGAAATTCCGCGATGCCTTCCAGGGCGGACTTGTCCCCAGATGGCACCTCGGCTGAACCACAGCCTGTGCACAGGTCAGGCGTGACGGATGCGATCGATCCTCGACGTCATGCGTCGACCTTCAGCGCGCCACGGCGGATCTGATCGCGCTCGAGCGACTCGAACAGGGCCTTGAAGTTGCCTTCGCCGAAGCCTTCGTCGGCCTTGCGCTGGATGAACTCGAAGAACACCGGGCCGAGCAGGGTCTGCGAGAAGATCTGCAGCAGCAGCCGCTTCTGTCCGCCGGCGGTGGAGCCGTCGAGCAGGATGCCGCGCGCCTGCAGTTCGCCGACCGGTTCGCCGTGGCCGGGCAGGCGCTCCTCGAGCATCTCGTAGTAGATGTCGTTGGGCGCGGTCATCAGCGGAATGCCCGCCTGGCGCAGCGCGTCCACGCTGGCCAGCAGGTCGTCGGTGAGCAGCGCCACGTGCTGGATGCCCTCGCCGTTGAACTGCATCAGGAATTCCTCGATCTGCCCCGACGACTTGCCCGCCTCCTCGTTGAGCGGAATGCGGATCAGGCCGTCGGGAGCGGTCATCGCGCGCGAGGTCAGCCCGGTGTACTCGCCCTTGATGTCGAAGTAGCGGATCTCGCGGAAGTTGAACAGCTTCTCGTAGAAGCTGCCCCAGAACGCCATGCGGCCGCGATAGACGTTGTGCGTGAGGTGATCGACGATCTTGAAGCCGTGTCCCTTCGGATGGCGGTCCACCCCGGGCAGGAACTCGAAATCGATGTCGTAGATGGACTTGCCGTCCTCGAAGCGGTCGATCAGGTACAGCGGCGCGCCGCCGATGCCCTTGATCGCCGGCAGCCGCAGCTCCATCGGTCCGGTCGGAATCTCGATCGGCTGTGCGCCCAGTTCCAGCGCGCGGTCGTAGGCCTGGTGCGAGTCACGCACGCGGAATGCCAGGCCGCAGGCCGAGGGGCCGTGCTCGGCGGCGAAGTAGCCGGCCAAGCTGCGCGGCTCGCGGTTGATGATGAAGTTGATGTCGCCCTGCCGGTACAGCAGCACGTCCTTGGAACGGTGACGGGCGACGAGCGTGAAGCCCATCTTCTCGAACAGGGGCTCCAGCACGTTGGGGGTGGGCGAGGCGAACTCGACGAACTCGAAACCCATCAGGCCCATCGGATTGTCAAAAAGGTCAGCCATGGTCTTGCTCCGGATGGAAATGGCAAGTGCTGCGCGCCGGGATGGTCCACATCGACTGGACGCCTGTTCCTAGCTTTCAGTTCAGTCTAGATCGGATGCCTCGATACGGTCGCGGGTCGGCCAATGGTGCTGCGTGAGGTGAGAATGGACAACAACGATCGCCGGAACTCCGCACATCCGGGAGTTTCGCCGCAGCGCTGGGCGCTGTGGCGGCTGGACGACAACGGCAATCGCTTCCTGATGGAAACCTACGATTCGCGCGAACGCGCGGAGGCGGCGGCGCGCGAGTACACCTCGCGCGGGCACAAGCAGACCTACTGGGTGGAGCCGGGCTGAGCCGGAGGTGGATCACGCCTGCGGCTCGTCTGCCCTGCGGCTGAGTTCCCGGGCGGAACCCAGGAACTCATGTAATCAGCCATTCGCCGGAAGGCGACAGCGCTGATCGGCAAGGCGTGATTTCGCCTGGCCGTTTTCGCCGGTTCGGGCGTGACGCCACCGGGCCGAACAGGGCGAATCGCAGCCGCCGCAGCATGCTGCCGGTGACCTGTTCCATGAGGCCTGCTTCCCGGTAGCGATCCCCGTTGCCGCTTATGCCAGCACCTGCCCATGCTCCCGCGTCGCATGGAAGGTCACCTTCGGCCACTTCTCGGCGGTGACCTCCAGGTTGTAGCGGCTGGTGGCCAGATACACCGGGTTGCCGTCGATGTCCTTGCCCAGGCGCAGCGCCTGTTCGCGCTCGAAGTTGCGGCGGGTGACTTCGTCCGGGTAGGTGAGCCAGCGCGCGGTGTGGATGTCGGCGGGCTCGAAGATGGCGTCGACCTTGTATTCGTCCTTGAGGCGCTGGGCGACGATCTCGAACTGCAGCACGCCGACCGCGCCCAGCAGCATCTGCCCGCCTTCGAGTTCGAACACCTGGATGGCGCCTTCTTCGCCCAGCTCCTGCAGACCCTTCTGCAACTGCTTGGATTTGAGCGGATCGCGCAGACGGGCGGCGCGGAACAGTTCAGGCGAGAAATACGGGATGCCCTTGAAGCCGAGGGCCTCGCCTTCGGTCAGCGTGTCGCCGATCTGCAACTGGCCGTGGTTGTGAATGCCGATGATGTCGCCGGCGACGCCGTCTTCCATGATCACGCGCTCATTGGCCATGAAGGTGAGCGCATTGGCGAGCTTCATGTCGCGCCCGGCGCGGACGTGCTTCACCTTCATGCCCGCGCTGTAGCGGCCGGAGCAGATGCGGAAGAAGGCGATGCGGTCGCGGTGCTTCGGATCCATGTTGGCCTGGATCTTGAAGACGAAGCCGGTGAACGCGGGCTCCGCCGGCTGCACCATGCGTGTGCCCGCGTCGCGCGCCTGCGGCGGCGGTGCCCAGTCGATCAGCGACTGCAGGATCTCCTGCACGCCGAAGTTGTTGATACCGGAGCCGAAGAACACCGGCGTCTGCTGGCCGGCGAGGAAGTCGTCGAGGTCGAAGGGCGGCGAGGCACCGTCGATGAGTTCCACATCCTCGCGCAACTGGCCGATTTCCATCGGGAAGCGCTTGTCCAGCTCCTCGTTGTTCAGGCCCTTGATGATCTCGCCGTCGGTGCGCCGTTCCTCGCCCGGAGTGAAGGTCAGCACCTGGTGCTGTAGCAGGTGATACACGCCGCGGAAGGCCTTGCCCATGCCCAGCGGCCAGGTCAC
>SHNC01000269.1 GCA_004295105.1 Betaproteobacteria bacterium
GCATGCGCGATCTGGTCGGCACTCGGGTCGAGCCCGACGACTGCAGCGAAGTGATCGGCGAGGAGCCGGGTCAGTTGACCATTGCCGCAGCCGACGTCCAGGGCAAGCCGGGCGTCGGGCGCCACCGAGGCGAGGAAGGCAGCCAGTTGCGGCGGATATTCCGGGCGAAACCGTGCGTAGGCCTGGCCGCCCTGGTCGAACCAGTTTCTGGGTGTCATGGCTCAAACCACAGGAGTATGAGGCCCCACCTTATCCCGACCGCAGATGCGCCGCCAGCGACGCGAACAGGCGCGCCGGATCGACCGGCTTGTCGAGCACCGCGGCGACGCCGGCCGCGGCCAGTTCGGTGGCGGGCAGGGTGGTGGTGTTGCCGCTGTACAGCAGCACCGGCAGATCCGGGCGCCGCACGTGGGCGAGTCGGGCGAGTTCGAGGCCGGTGAGGCCGGGCATCAGGTGATCGGTGAGCAGCGCGTCGAACGCGTCGGCGTGATCCTCGAGCTGGCGGGCCGCGGACAGCCCGCCGCCGCAGGCGAGGACCTCGATCCCCCAGTGCCGCAGCAACTCCGCCATGAAGCCGAGCACCGTTTCGTCGTCGTCCACAAGCAGCACGCGGCCGTGCAGGCGGGCTTCGGGCAGCGCCGGTTCGGCGGGTGCAGCGGCGTCCGCAGCGGCGCCGCACAAAGGCGGCAGCAGGATGCGGAAGCGGCTGCCCGGTTCCGCGCCGCTTTCCACCACGATGTGCCCGTGCTGCTCATGCACGATGCCGTGCACCACGGCCAGGCCCATGCCCGAGCCGTGGCCCACGCCCTTGGTCGAGAAGAAGGGCTCGAACATCCGCGCCAACACGTCGGCGGCGATGCCACCGCCGTCGTCGCCCACCGCCAGCTCGACGAAGTCGCCGCGCACCGGCTGGTGACAACTGGCACAGCATTCGTCGACGGCGTGCACCGGCCGTACCGCCAGCCGCAGGGTGCCCAGGCCGTCCATCGCGTCGCGTGCGTTGATGCACAGGTTGAGCAGCACCTGCTCGATCTGCACCGCGTCGGCCAGCACCGTGGGCGCGTCGTCGTCGAGGTCGGTGACGATCTCCACCGTCGCCGGCAGCGACGGACGCATCAGCGCGAGCGATTCGCGCACCAGCGCGGCCAGGCGCAGCGGACGCGGCTCGCCGCGCTGGCCGCGGCTGAAGGTCAGCATCTGGCGGATCAGATCGCGCGCCCGGTTGCACGAAGTGCGCGCTTGTTCGAGGTAGCGGTCGAGCACCGGGTCGGGACGCGCCTGTTCGCGTTCGATCGCCAGCACGACATAGCCGAGGATGCCGGTCAGCAGATTGTTGAAGTCGTGCGCGATGCCGCCGGCGAGGTGGCCGATCGCCTCCATCTTCTGCGCCTGGCGCAACTGCTCCTCGAGCCGTTCGCGCTGGGCTTCGGCCTCCTTGCGCGCGGTGATCTCGCGCGTGACCGCGAGCAGGCGCGGCTGGCCGGCGATCTGCGCCATCTTCAGCACCAGTTCGTCCCAGTGCAGGCTGCCGTCCTTGTTGCGGCGGTGCCACTCGAGCTGCAAGGGCCGGCCGCTGCGGCGTGCGGCGGCGATCAGGTAGCGGGCTTCCTCGCCGGTGTACGGCGGTTCGCCCGAGCACAGCGCATCGACGCTCACCGCGCGGATCTCGTCGTAGCTGTAGCCATAGGCGCTGCAGGCCTTGGGGTTGGCATCGAGGATGGCGCCGGTGTCGGGGTCGTGCACGAAGATGGCGTCCTCGGAGGCCTCGAAGATCGCACGGTAGCTCGCCTCCGACACGCGCAGCGCCTGCTCGGCGCGGCGCCGCTCGATCTCGGCCTCGACCCGCACCGCGAAGATCTTCATCACCGACTCGACCATGGCCGCGTCGCGCAGCGGCTGGCGCGACAGCACCGCGATCACGCCGATGGGCTGGCCGCGGCCGTCGCCGAGCGGGTAGCCGGCATAGGATTCGAGCCCCAGCGCGGCGAGCTGGCTGTCGGTGGGAAAGTGCGCCTCGACGTGCTCCGCGTAGCAGCGGAAGCACTGTCCGACCACGGTGCGGCACGGCGTCTGCGACAGCAGGTATTCCATGTTCTCCTGATAGGCGCCGTCGCCATACATGCCGATCGTGCGCACCCGCCGCGGTTCGCCGGGCAGCAGTTCGCCGATCAGCGCGAAGTCGGTGCCGAGGATGGTGGCCAGGTAGCGCGTGAGCTCCTGGAATACGCGGTCCGAGCCGGCGCCCGACACCGCCAGCGCCGCATCGCGCAGCGCCAGTTCGTTGCGGTGGCGCTGCGTCACGTCGTTCGCCACCCCCCACACGCCGCACACTTCGCCGGCGTCGTCGAAGGCGGGAAACTTCAGCGCGGCATAGACGTGGCGCTCGCTGCCGATCTGCGCCGTCTCGTCGAACTCCATCGCGCACGCCTCGCGCATCACGCGCGCGTCGTTGCGGCTGAAGGCCTCGGCGATGTCGGGGGGAAACAGGTCGGCATCACTGCGGCCGACGATGGCGCTGGCCGGGCGGCCGCAAAGCTGCTCGAAGGCCGCGTTCACGAACAGGTAGTGGCCGTCGCCGTCCTTGGCGAACACCACCGCCGCCACCTTGCCGAACACGTCGGTGAATGCCGCGACATGCTTCAACGATCCCTGATCCATCGCCGGGCCCTCCGCGCGGAAATCTCACGCTACGAGTCTAGCCGCCGGCGCTGCCGACGTGCCGTGCGGAAACGCGGGTGAAACCATTGAAACACGCCGGTTACATTGGGACGAGGAGGGCGTGTCAGCCCGCGCCCGGCACGAACATGTAGCCGCTGCCGCGCACCGTGCGGATCACCCGCGGGTGCTCGGGGTCGGGCTCGATCTTGCGTCGCAGGCGGGCGATGCGGATGTCGATCGAGCGGTCGAACGGCTCCCATTCGCGGTTGCGCGTCAGCGTCAGCAACTGGTCGCGGCTCAGCACACGGTTGGGGTGGTCGATGAACACCGTGAGCAGGTCGAACTCCATCGCCGTCAGCGGCAGCTCGCCGCCGGCCGCGTCGAACAGCCGGTGCGCGTCCACATCCAGCCGGCAGCGCCCGACCGCGCGCAGCTCCGCGGCCGTGGCTGGCGGCGCCAGGTCGCCCGGGCGGCCAGCCGCAACGGTGGCCGGCGGGGCAGGCGGGGTGGCCGGGGCCGC
>SHNC01000155.1 GCA_004295105.1 Betaproteobacteria bacterium
CGGCCTACGGCTACCATGGCACCGAGATCCTCATCGACGGCCGCTACCAGTGGCAGACCTACACCAACTACACCCAGGGTTACGCCAAGATGCGGCTCGAACGCATCGCCCAGGCGGCCTGGGCCGAGGGCATCAAGGCGACGGTGTACAACTGCCCGGAAATCCGCACCAACTCGACCGACGTCTTCGCCGGCGTCGAGCTGCCGCTGATCTCGCTCCTCGAGGCGCTGAAGCGGGAGGGCGGCGGCGCCTGGGCCGAGGCGCAGTGGCAGGCCTGCGGCGCGCTGCTGGCCGACGGGGTCACCGTGGACGACGTGCTGCGCAAGGTCGCCGACTTCCAGGGCAGCGAGGTGATGCAGACCTTCCGTGACTTCGCTGCATGGCCGATGCCTAACAGTGCGGCCCAGGCCGACCTGCAGATCGCCACCTCGGACGCCATCGTGGGCATGCACAGGGAGCGCGGCGCGCTGATCACCGACCTGCTCAGCGGCCTGGTGGTGGAGGCCACCGGGGCCCTGATGTTCCACGAGTCGTCGGCGCCTGCCGGACCGGTGCTGTGGCTCAATCACGACATCGTGGCGCGGCAACTGAACCAGCGCCACGCCGCGGACCGCTGATCGCGGCCGGCTTCAGCGCGCCAGGCCCTGCAGCGCGGCGGCGATCGCGGCGCCGGCTTCCACTGTGGTGGCCGTGCCGCCCAGGTCGGGCGTGCGCGGCCCGCCGACGAGCACCGTTTCGATCGCCCTGACGATGGCGTCATGGGCGGCGGTGTAGCGGGGATCGCCGTTGCCGAGGAAGTCGAGCATCATCGCGCCGGACCAGATCATCGCGATCGGGTTGGCGATGCCCTGGCCGTAGATGTCCGGGGCGGAGCCATGCACCGGTTCGAACAGAGACGGGAAGCTGCGATCCGGATTGAGATTGGCTGACGGCGCGATGCCGATCGTGCCGGCGCAGGCGGGGCCGAGGTCGGACAGGATGTCGCCGAACAGGTTGGACGCGACCACCACGTCGAAGCGCTCCGGGCTCAGCACGAAGCGCGCGGCGAGGATGTCGATGTGGTACTTGTCCTGACGCACCTCCGGGTAGTTCTTCGCCATTGCTTCGACCCGCTCGTCCCAGTACGGCATGCTGATCGCGATGCCGTTGGACTTGGTGGCGGAGGTCAGGTGCTTCTTCGGGCGCTTCTGCGCGAGTTCAAAGGCGAACTTCAGGATGCGGTCGACGCCCTTGCGGGTGAAGATCGACTCCTGCAGCACGGTCTCGCGCTCGGTGCCCTCGAACAGGCGTCCGCCGACGGATGAATACTCGCCCTCGGTGTTCTCGCGCACCACGTAGAAATCGATGTCGCCCACCTTGCGGTTCGCCAGCGGGCAGGGCACGCCGGGCATCAGCCGCACCGGGCGCAGGTTCACATACTGATCGAACTGGCGGCGGAACTTGAGCAGCGAGCCCCACAGCGAGATGTGATCCGGCACGGTCGCGGGCCAGCCCACCGCGCCGAAATAGATCGCCTCGAAACCCTGCAACTGCTCGAACCAGTCGTCGGGCATCATCTGGCCGTGTTCGGCGTAGTAATCGCAGTTTGCCCATTCGAAGGTCTGGAACTCGAGCCCGACGCCGTACGCGCGCGCGGCGGCCTCCAGCACCCGCAGCCCTTCGGGCATCACCTCCTTGCCGATGCCGTCGCCGGCGATGACGGCGATCCTGTGCGTCTTCATGTGTCGTCTCCTGAACCGTTGGCTTGACCCGTCGCGGGGTGGAGCAAAGAATACCGTTTACCGATCAATGCACAATCCGGCAAGACGTAACCACGGAGACAACGAATCGTGAACGCCAAGCCTTTGCTGGAGGACCTGCGCCTGTTTTGCGTCGTCGTGCGCAACCGCAGCTTTGCGGCATCGGCGCGCGAGTTGGGGGTGTCGAAAGCCGTGGTCAGCAAGCGCATCGCGATGCTCGAGGAGGCCCTGGCGACCCGGCTGCTGCACCGTACGACGCGCAGCGTGGCGCTGACCGGGCAGGGCGAGATCGTCCATCAATGGGCACAGCGCATCCTCGACGACGTCGATCAGATGGCCGAGGCGCTGTCGCAGGAGCGGGCGGCGCCGAGCGGCTTGCTGCGCCTGTGCAGCAGCTCGGGTTTCGGCCGCAACCGGCTCGCGCCGGCGTTGTCCGCACTGGCGCGCCGCTACCCCGCGCTGGAGATCCAGGTCGAGATGCTGGACCGGCCGGTGGACCTGGTCGGCGAAGGCTTCCAGCTCGACATCCGGGTCGGCGCGGTGGTCGAGGGCAACGTCATCTCGCGCCGCATCGCGCGCAACGCCCGGGCGCTGTGCGCGGCGCCGGCCTATCTGGCGCAGCGGGGCATGCCGCAGCGGCTGGCCGACCTGGCGCAGCACGACTGCATCGTGATCCGCGAGCGCGACCAGGATTTCGGCCGCTGGACGCTGCGCGGGCCGCAGGGGGCCGAGACGGTCAAGGTCGGCGGGCCGCTGTCGGCCAACAACGGCGAGATCGTCCGCCAGTGGGCGATCGCCGGGCACGGCATCATCCTGCGCTCGCTGTGGGACGTCGCCGGCGATCTCCGCGACGGCACGCTGCGGCGGATCCTGCCCGAGTATTCGCAGGAAGCGGACGTGTGGGCGGTCTATCCGTCGCGCCTGTCGACGTCGGCGAAAGTCCGCGTGTGTGTCGAATTCCTGGAAGAGTGGTTCGATCGCATGGGGATGAACGCCGATCAGGATGCGTCTGCCGCGGCCACGTCTTGAGGGAAGGCAGGGGGCGGTGGCGCGTCCAGTCCTGATCTGTTCCAGCCCTGCGCCGGCTTCCCCGACGACGTGAAGGTCGACAAGCGCTACGCCACGCTGCCAGATGGCTGCCGCTGCGGGGCGCAGGACGCCTGCAGGCGCTTGTCGAAGTGCCCCTGCCCAAACCACAGGCCAGAGTCGGGCCACCTGCAGCAGGGCGGGTGCGCTCGATGGCGTGGGCGCTCGGTCGTGGGCGTTCAGCCGGCCCGGGGTCTGGCCTGCCTGCGTTTGCCGTCGCTGCCGGCGCGCGGATCGGGCCTGGCTCTGGCGCTGCTGCGG
>SHNC01000068.1 GCA_004295105.1 Betaproteobacteria bacterium
GATCCCCGCGTCCGACGCCGCGCTACCGCTGGCACAGTCCAAATGCAAGCTGGTGCAGAAGTAATCCGGCACCGCGAAGGAGAAAGCACATGAACTTCGATCCCGTACTCCTCGCCTCGCGCATGCAGCCCATGAAATCCCAGGGCCTGTGGCGCGATGAAACGATCAACCTGTACTTCCAGCGCGCGCTCGAGCAGTGCCCGGACAAGCCCGCGGTCGTGTCGTATCGCGCGGGCAGCGACGAGGCGATCCGCCTGAGCTACCGCGAACTCGGCGCGCGGGTCGACCGCATTGCCCGCGGCCTGGTCGCGCTCGGCGTCGGCCGCAGTGACGTCGTCACCTGGCAACTGCCGAATTGCTGGGAATTCGTCGCGCTCGCACTCGCCTGCGCCCGCATCGGTGCCGCAGCCAACCCGGTGATGCCGATCTTCCGCCAGCACGAACTCAACTTCATGCTGAACATGGGTGAATCCAAGGTCTTCGTCGTGCCGAAGCAGTTCCGCAACTTCGACTACGAGTCGATGGCGCGCGGCATGCTGCCCAAGCTGCCGCACCTGAAACAGCTCGTCGTGGTCGGGGGCGACGGCGAGGACAGCTTCGACAAGCTGCTGCTGCGCGACGACACCCCGGCGCTGCCGGCACCGGCGCTCGAACCCGACGACGTCATGCTGCTGATGTACACCTCGGGCACCACCGGCGAACCCAAGGGCGTGATGCACACCTCGAACACGCTGTTCGCCAACCTGCACGGCTACATCGAGATCATGGAACTGGGCGGCGACGACGTCGTGCTGGGCGCCTCGCCGATGGCCCACCTCACCGGCTTCGGCTTCCTGGCGATGGTGCCGATCATCCTCAACTCGACCATGGTGCTTCTCGACGTCTGGGACCCCAGGCGCGCATTGAAGATCATCCGCGACGAGGGCGTCAGCTTCAGCATGTCCGCGGCGACCTTCGTCGCCGACATGTGCCTGGAAGTCGAGAACGGTGAGCCGGTCTCGCCCAGGTTCACCAAGTACAGTTGTGCGGGCGCCCCGATCCCGCCGGCCGTCGTCGAACGCGCCTACGCGCTGATGGGGCTGCGGATCAGTTCGGCCTGGGGCATGACCGAGATGGGTGCGGTGACCGTGACCGAACCGGCCCGCGCGCTCGAGAAGACCCCCTGCTCGGATGGCCGCCCGCTGGCGGGCGTCGAGCTCAAGGTGGTCGGCGCCGACGGCAAGGCGCTGAAGACCGGCCAGGCGGGCGAACTGCTGGTGCGCGCGCCCTCGCTGTTCGCCGGCTACCTGAAGCGCCCGCACCTGAATGGCGTGGATGCCGAAGGCTGGTTCGACACCGGCGACATCGCCTTCATCGACGCCGAGGGCTACATCCGCATCTCCGGGCGCAGCAAGGACGTGGTGATCCGCGGCGGCGAGAACATCCCGGTGGTGGAGGTCGAGAACCTGCTCTACAAGCACCCGGCGATCTCGCTGGTGGCGGTGGTCGGCTATCCGGACCGCCGCTTCGGCGAGCGCGTGTGCGCCTTCGTGGCGCTCAAGCCCGGCTGCAGCTTCACGTTCGAGGACATGACGGCCTACCTGACCGAACAGCAGCTCAGTAAGACCTACTTCCCGGAGCGCCTGGAAGTGCTCGAGGACATGCCGCAGACCCCCAGCGGCAAGCTGCAGAAGTTCAAGCTGCGCGAGATGGCCAAGGAGTTCGGCGAGTCGTAGTCCAACTGACGGCCGCCGCCGCTGTGGACAGACCCGGCGCGGTCTGTCCGCAGGATCCGGACTCACGCGGACAGAAGGCGCTGACGATGCGCAGGTCGCGAAGCCGCATCAACCAGGAGACCGTCGATGAAGAAGACCGTGAAGACGGCCAGGCCTGGGGCGACATCTTCGCCATCACCTGCATCAAGACCATGGCGGTGTTCGTCGTCATCGCCTTCTACTACCTGACCGGCCTGTACTGAGGACGGCTTGTCTCAGGCCCCCTATGCGGCCACGACAGAAATGGCCGCCGATCCGCACCCCGATCAACCAGACATTCGGAAATCACCCATGAACGCCGTCATCCTCACCGAAACGCTCGATCGCGTCGGGCTCATCCGCCTGAACCGCCCGGACGTCCTCAACGCACTCAACGACGAGCTGATGAACGCCCTCGCGGCCGCGCTCGACAGCTTCGAGGCCGACGAGAACATCGGCTGCGTGGTGATCACCGGTTCGCCGAAGGCCTTCGCCGCCGGTGCCGACATCGCCGCGATGAGGGACTGGGGCTACATGGATGTGTACAAGTCCAACTTCATCACCCGCAACTGGGAACGCCTGAAGACCTTCCGCAAGCCGGTGATCGCCGCGGTGTCCGGTCTCGCCATGGGCGGCGGCTGCGAACTGGCGATGATGTGCGACATGGTCTTCGCCGCCGACACGGCGAAGTTCGCGCTGCCCGAGGTCAAGCTGGCGGTGATTCCGGGTGCCGGCGGCACGCAGCGCATGCCGCGCGCCGTCGGCAAGGCGAAGGCGATGGATCTGGTCTTCACCGGTCGCTTCATGGACGCGAACGAAGCCGAACGCGCCGGCCTCGTGTCGCGCATCTACTCCGCCGACTCGGTGCTCGACGAGGCGCTGAAGACGGGCGCCGACATCGCCCGGCATTCGCTGCCGGTGCTGATGATGCTGAAGGAGTCGGTCAACCGTGCCTATGAAAGCTCGCTGAACGAAGGCCTGCTGTTCGAGCGCCGCACCCTGCACGCGGTGTTCGCGCTGGACGACCGCCGGGAAGGCATGACGGCCTTCCTGGAAAAACGCAAACCGCGGTTCTCGGACCGTTGACGGAGAGGCATGCCATGGAACGCGAATCGATGGAATTTGACGTGCTGATCGTCGGCGGCGGCCCCGCGGGGCTGGCGGCGGCGATCAAGCTCAAGCAACTGGCCGCGGCCAAGGGCCAGGACGTTTCGGTGTGCCTGATCGAGAAGGCCGCCGAGATCGGCGCCCACATCCTGTCGGGCGCGGTGATGGACCCGCGTGCGCTCACCGAACTGATCCCCGACTGGAAGGAGAAAGGCGCGCCGCTCAACACCG
>SHNC01000224.1 GCA_004295105.1 Betaproteobacteria bacterium
ATGCCGCGCATGGGAATAATTGGTGTCGAAATGCAGACGTAATTATATCAGCCGTAGAGCCCGCGCAGATTCTGGAAAGTGCATTAAATCAACACCCTGCTATGGGAAGTCCGATGTCCGGACGTGTCCGTTTCGGCGCTTCCTTCAGAATGTCTATCGGCCGACCAATGGGATTTTCTTGACAGTGAGTTGTTATCAGGGTCGTCTTGCCCGCAGCATTGGGCCCGAGCAGCGCAAGGATTTCGCCGCGGCGGATGTCGAGGTCGACGCCCTTCAGCGCGGCGAATCCGGAGGCATAGATCTTGGACAGACTCGAGATGGAGATGACCAGGCGGATGGAGCTAAGATCGCAGATTGGCCGGGACCGTCATCGGGGACGCGATGACTTCATCCGAAACGGATGGTCCCTCACCTGCCTCACCGACGTTGGGGAACATCCCCAAGAGTCCCGATTCGGCAGGCACGGCACCTTGCATCGCATGTCCTTCCGATAATTCGCTGCCAAGCACAGGACACAACAAGGAGCACGCCGCGCGACCGCGCACTGCGTCACATCACGGCGCCCAACCGTGGCTGCCGGCGACCGCGCCGAGCACCGTCAGCAGGCTGACCGTCAGCAGCAAGGCGTGCAGCCGCTCGATGCGGCGGAAGGTGCGCTCGGGGTCGCGCCGCGCGGACTCCCGAAACCAGCGGTGCAGGACGAGCGGCTCGGCGATGAACAGCATGACGGTGAACAGCAGCCACACCGCCACCATCGCATGCATCCACCAGAACGCCGGGCTCAGGAAGCGTTCCCACAGGTTCCACGCATGCGCCATGTAGAAACCGGTCGCCCCCACGAGCAGGGTCGTGCCGCGCGCCTGCCAGGCGAAGCGCCCTTCGATGGCCTCGAAGAAATCCACCCGCTCGCGGGGCTCCTTCAGCCGGCGCACCGCGGGCAGCAGGACGGTGGTGACGAAGGCGACGCCGCCTATCCACAGCACGACACCGACAACGTGCAGCGCGCGGGCGAGAATCTGGTGTTCCATCTTTGCCGAACGGGATGATCGAAGACGCGCAGCTTAGCCTGCAGAAACGCGCAGAACCTTTGCCGTGGTCAAGACACCGACCGTCGACCCGGCGCCATGTCCATCCGCCCGATCCTTGCGCCGCCGCCAGCCTGTCGACCGGGCCCATTGCCTGCAGGGGCGGCACGCAACGGTGCGAATCATTCGCTCAGCCCGTGCTTGCGGATCTTGTCGTGCAGCGTGGTCTTGGCGATCGACAAGGCCTCGGCGGTGCGCGCCAGGCTGCCATGCCGGCGCAGTGCATCCGCGATCAGCGCACGCTCGAAGGCCTCGACGGTTTCGGCCAGCGGGCATGGACGGTCGCCGACAGGCTGGCCGAAGGGCGGCGAGCCCGATTCGATGCCGAGCACGCAGCGGTCGGCGACGTTCCGGAGTTCGCGCACGTTGCCCGGCCAGGCGTAGCCGACCAGTTGCTGGATGCGGCCCGGCGTCGTCGCCGGCACCGGACGCTCGTGCCGTGCGGCGGCCTGCAGCAGGAAGTGCTCGAACAGCAGCGGGATGTCCTCGCGGCGCTCGCGCAGCGGCGGCAGCGGCACCGTGGCGACCGACAGGCGGTAATACAGGTCGGCGCGGAAACGCCCCTGCGCCGACAGCGCCAGCAGGTCTTCCTTGGTGGCGGCGATGATGCGGCAATCGATCGGAATGGCGGTGTTCGATCCCAGCCGCTCCAGCGTGCGCTCCTGCAGCACGCGCAGCAGCTTGATCTGCATCGGCACCGGCATGGTCTCGATCTCGTCGAGGAACAGCGTGCCGCCATTGGCATGCTCGATCTTGCCGATGCGGCGCTTGCCGGCGCCGGTGTAGGCGCCTGCCTCGTGGCCGAAGATCTCGCTGTCGAACAGGGTCTCGGGCAGCCCGCCGCAGTTGATGGCGACGAAGTTGCCCTTGCGCCGCGGGCTGGCGTCGTGCAGGCAGCGCGCCACCAGCTCCTTGCCGGTGCCGGTTTCGCCGTGGATCAGCACGTCGGCGGCGCTGCCGGCGAGATTGGCGATCAGGGCCCGCACGCCCACCATGCCGGGCGAGTTGCCGATGAGCCGGGCTTCGACCAGGTCGCGCTGCTCCAGTCGCCGGCGCAGCGCGCGCACCTCGAGTACCAGGCGACGCTTCTCGAGCGCGCGGCGGGCGACGTCGACCAGGTGTTCGGGCGCGAACGGCTTCTGCAGGAAATCGTAGGCGCCATCCTTCATCGCCTGCACCGCCATCGAGATGTCGCCATGGCCGGTGATCAGCACCACCGGCAGTTCCGGATCGAGCGCATGCAGCTCGCGCAGCAGGCTCATGCCGTCCTGGCCCGGCAGGCGGATGTCGCTGACGACGATGCCGGCAAAGTCGGTGCCGACACGCCGCCGGCCCTGCTCCGCGCTGCCGACGCACTCCACGGCGAGGCCCTCGAGCTGCAGCGCCTGCTCGCAGCCGAGCGCGACGTCGGGGTCGTCTTCGATGATGAGGATGCTCAAGCTGTCGTTCATGGTTCGGGAGCAAGCGGAAGTTCGAGGGTGAACACGGCCCCGCCGTCGGGGTGATTGGCGCCGTGCAGGCTGCCGCCGAAGTCGCGCACGATCCCGGCGGAAATGGCGAGACCGAGGCCGAGCCCATCGCCGGGCGGCTTGGTGGTGAAGAAGGGTTCGAACAGGCGCGTCCGCGCCTCTTCGCTGAGGCCCGGGCCATGATCGCGGACATGCAGCCGGACCACGCCGTCCGCGCACTCCCAGCGCAGCTCGAGCCGCGGCTGGGCCTGGCCGGCCATGGCGTCCAGCGCATTGCCGACCAGGTTCACCAGCACCTGCTCCAGGCGGTTCGCGTCGCACATCGCCACCGGCTCGTCGCTCGGGCAGTGGCGCTCGACGAGCGCGGCGCTGCGCCGCAGGCGCGCCTCGAGCAGGGCCAGTGCGTTGTCCATGGCGTGGCACAGCCGCACCGGTTCCGACTGCCCGCTCGATTTGCGCGCGAAGTTGCGCAACTGGCCAGTG
>SHNC01000218.1 GCA_004295105.1 Betaproteobacteria bacterium
AGTCCGCGCTCAAAACCAGCACCCGCACAGCCTGTGTGCGCCGGGCCGCAGCACCGCCTCGACGCGTTCGGCCGCGAGCAGCCCAAGTTCCTCGAGCGCGCGCAACTGCCCGGCGCAGTATGCGTCGTAGCGCCCGCCTTCGGCCGCGCGTATGAAGCCTGCCGCCGCCCGCTCGAACAGCACTTCGGCCGTGCCGTGAAGGGCGTCACTCTGGTCCATCGTGTCCTCCGGTTGCCATGGTTGCTCGGTCGTTCCGCACCGAGTGTACGACGACTGTCGCGCACGGCGGGAGCCATCCTCGACCACCGGGCCTGGCCGGCGACCGTCGGGGTCACGCGCGACGCATCCCTCGTGAGCTGGATCATGGCAGCACCCAAACCGTTCCGGCAGAATTCTCCCATGCCCATTCGACATGCATTGGAACCCGCCCTCATGCCTCGCAACTCGACCTTCCGAATTACCGCCGCCGCAGCCTTCCTGATCGGCAGCGCCGCACTGCTGGCCGGCTGCGCCACCGAACAATCGCGCACCCTGGAAGTCGTCAAGGTGGCTTCGGCCGGCACCCCCTACAACGGCCCCCGCAGCCTCATCGCCGTAGGCAAGTTCGACAACCGCTCGAGCTTCATGCGCGGCATCTTCACCGACGGCGTGGACCGCCTCGGCAGCCAGGCCAAGACCATCCTGATCACCCACCTGCAGCAGACCGGCCGCTTCAACGTGCTCGACCGCGACAACATGCAGGAGATCAAGCAGGAGGCGGCGCTCGCGAAGTCGGCGCAGAACATCAAGGGCGCCACTTACGTCATCACCGGCGACGTCACCGAGTTCGGCCGCAAGGAAACCGGCGACAGGCAGTTGTTCGGCATCCTCGGCCGCGGCAAGTCGCAGGTGGCCTATGCCAAGGTCAATCTGAACGTGGTCAATGTCGAGACGTCCGAAGTCATCTACTCGACGCAGGGCGCGGGCGAGTACAGCCTCGACAACCGCGAGGTGATCGGCTTTGGCGGCACCGCCAGCTATGACTCCACGCTCAACGGCAAGGTGCTCGACCTCGCCATGCGCGAAGCGGTCAATCGCCTGGTCGAAGGCATCCAGTCCGGCGCCTGGCAGCCCGGCCGCTGAGCGGCCCGACGCAAAAACCGACGATGAAGCGCAATTCCCTCGCCCGGTTCGCGGCCGGCCTTCCGCTCGCGGGCGCCCTGTTCCTTGCCGGCTGCGCCACCGGGCCGCAGCCGCTGTACTACTGGGGCGACTACCAGCCCGCGCTGTATGGCCACTTCACCAGGGAGAAGGGGCCGCAGGAGCAGATCGCCGCCCTCGAGGCCGGCATCGAGAAGGCGCGCGCCATCGGCAAGCCGGTGCCGCCCGGCTACAACGCCCACCTCGGCCTGCTCTACGCCGAGGGCGAACACACGGACCAGATGCTGAAGTATTTCGAGGCCGAGAAGGCCCTCTACCCGGAAGGCACCACTTACATGGACTTCCTGCTGGGCAAGTTCAAGCGAGAGAAATGAGGCGCTCGACGATGCGAACCCCGATCATCAACGCCCGCCTCCCCCGGGCTGCCCTCGCCGCCACGGCCGCCGCCCTGCTCGCCACCGGCTGCGCCGCACCCGGACCCGCTTACGATTACAGCGCCTTCAAGCAGAGCCGGCCAGCCTCCATCCTGGTGCTGCCGCCGCTCAACAGCTCGCCGGACGTGGGCGCCAGCTACAGCATGCTGTCGCAGGTTACCCTGCCGCTGGCCGAATCCGGCTACTACGTGCTTCCGGTCAGCCTGGTGGATGAAACCTTCCATCAGAACGGCCTGCACAACCCGGCCGAAATGCACGAGGTCAAGCTGCAGAAGCTGCGCCAGATCTTCGGCGCCGATGCCGCGCTGTACATCGACATCAAGCAGTACGGCACCACCTATGCGGTGCTCGCGAGCGAAAGCCGCGTCACCGCAGAAGCAAGGCTGATCGACCTGCGCTCCGAACAGTTGCTGTGGCAAGGCACCGCCACCGCCTCCAGCGCTGAAGGGCGCAATTCGAGCGGCGGCCTGGTCGGCCTGCTGGTGCAGGCGGTGGTGAGCCAGATCGTGGAAAGCGTCACCAACCAATCGCACCCGGTCGCCGGCATCACCAGCAACCGCCTGCTGGCCGCCGGCCGGCCCAACGGCATGCTGTACGGCCCGCGTTCGCCCAACTACCAGAAGGATGGCAACGCGCAGCAGTGATTCACCGTGGCGGCGGGCGAAAGCTCGTCACGGCGCCGCCGACGCCCCCGCCGCCCACAGGTGCGCGGCGACCAGCGCGCGCCAGGGCGAGAACTGGGCCAACCAGGTGCGTGCTTCGCTTTCGGCGATCTTGTCCTCGGCACCGAGCAAGGCCTGCAGCCCGCGCCGCACCGCGGCATCGCCGTGCAGCGAGCCGTCCATCCAGCCGAAGCCGCGCAGCAACGTGTAATCGACCGTCCACGGACCGATGCCGCGCACCGCCAGCAAGCGCTCGCGGATGTCGTCGACCGCGAGCGCAGCCGACTGCGGCGGGTGCAGCCAGGCGTCGAGCGGCAAGCCACCGTCCGCGGCCAGGCGGGCGACGGTGAGCAGGGTGTTCGCCTTGGCGATGGAGAAGCCCGCCTGACGCAGGACGTCCACCGATAGCGCGGCAACCCGGCCCGGGTCCGGATAGCACATCAGGCCGGACGCATTGCGCACGCCCGCCGCCAGGATCAGCTTGCGCCGCAAGGACACCGCCGCGCTCAAGCTGATCTGCTGGCCGGTGACGGCCCAGGTCAGGGCCTCGAACGGCGTCGCCGCCACCGGCACGCGCAGGCCGGCCTGGCGGCCGATCAGGGCGCCGACCTGCGGATGGCCGCGATGCTGCCGCTCGAAGGCGTCGACATCCTGCGCCAGCCCCAGCATGCGATGCACCATGGCGTCGAGACGCTCGTCGCCCG
>SHNC01000208.1 GCA_004295105.1 Betaproteobacteria bacterium
CGCGATCTCGGGTTTGGGTTGCGCCTTGGGCTCGGGCGGCGGTTCGGGCTTCGGTTGGGGTTTGGGCTGAACGATGGGCTTGGGCTCGGATTTCGGTTCCGGCCTGGGTTCCGGCTTCGGCTCGGGCTTGGGTTCCGGCGCGGGCGCCGCGACCGGCGCGGCGGCGCGCGGCGGTGCGCTCGCCAGCTCCACCTCGAGCGAGGCGGGGGGCTGGCTCTGCCAGCGGATGCCGAAGAACAGGAACAGGGCGAGCCCGACGTGAACCGCAACCGTCAGCGCGGCCGATGCCTTCTTGCCCGGGGGCTCGCGGCGCGGGGGTGCTGCGTGGTCGTTCATCGGCTCGTGCTGCCGCCCTGGGTCTGCAGGCTGATCTTGGTGACGCCCGCTTCGCGCTCGGCTTCGAGGACATCGATCACCGTCTGATACTCCAGCTTGCGGTCGGCCGCCACGAGGAAGGGTTGCTCGGCGTTCCTGGCGAGCGCCTTGCGGATCTCGCGCTGCAGTTCGAGTTCGGTCACCGGGCGCGACGACGCGCTCGAGGACATCCGCAGCGCGTACTTGCGGTCGGGCTTGACCTCGATGACGATCGCTTCGGCGGGCGGGGCCGACACGGTGCCGGCCGAGGGCACGTTGATGGGGCCCGGCTGAATCATCGGGGCGGTCACCATGAAGATGACCAGCAACACCAGCATCACGTCGATATACGGCACGACGTTGATCTGGTTCATCAGGCGGCGCTGGCGCATGGCTGCTTACCGCCGATCAGCGCAGGTTGCGCTGCAGGATGTTCGAGAACTCCTCCATGAAGCTCTCGAAACGGATGCCGATGCGGTCGATGTCGTGGGCGAAGCGGTTGTACGCCACGACGGCGGGGATTGCCGCGAACAGGCCGATCGCCGTGGCCACCAGCGCCTCGGCGATGCCCGGTGCCACCTGGTTGAGCGTCGCCGCACTGACGTTGGACAGGCCGCGGAAGGCGTTCATGATGCCCCACACGGTGCCGAGCAGGCCGATGTAGGGCGACACCGAGCCGACCGAAGCAAGGAAGGCGAGGTGTGCCTCGAGGTCGTCCACTTCGCGCTGATAGGTCGCGCGCATCGCCCGGCGCGATCCGTCGATGGTGGCGCTGGCGTCGTGGCTCTTGTTGCGCAGCTTGGAGAACTCGCGGTAGCCGGCCTCGAAGATGCGCTCCATGCCGCCCGTCTGGTGGCGCGACGAGGTGGCCGACTCGAACAGCTTGTTGAGATCGGCGCCGCTCCAGAAGTCGCGTTCGAAGCTGTCGGTCTCGGCGCGCGCGGCGCGGATCTGGAACCACTTGCGGAAGATCCAGTACCAGGACACCAGCGACAGCGTGGCGAGCAGCGCCATGACGAGCTGGACGAGGACGCTGGCCTGGCTGATCAGGCTGATGATGGAAAGGTCGTGGGAGACGGTCATGCTGGATTCGAGTATGTTTGAAATTGTTGTTGCATTGCGGCGGGAATGGCCACCGGCCTCTGCCGGCGCCAGTCGACACAGGCGAGTACGACATGGGCGACGAACAGGCGTTCGTTGCCCCGCACGATCTCCTGTCGAAAGTCGAGGCTCGCGCGGCGCAGCCCGCCCAGCGCGGACACCACCGTCAGGCAGTCGTCCAGGCGTGCGGGGGACAGGTAGTCGGCCTTCACCGAGCGCACCACGAAACCCACGCCCTCGTTGGCCAGCAGCGCCTGCTGCTCGAAACCGAGGCTGCGCAGCCACTCGGTGCGCGCCCGCTCGCAGAAGCGCAGATAGTTGGCGTAATACACGACGCCGGCGGCGTCGGTGTCCTCGTAGTACACGCGCACCGGCAGGCGGAAGTCGCCGCGTGCTCCGGATGCGTCGGCCGGCGCCGTGGGCGAACTTCGGCCAAGATCGTTGATGTGCATTGCAGCATTCTAGCCGAGCTTGACCCAACGGCGCATGACCGACACCGATTGTGCAAATTTTTCAGGATGTAAGGGTGGCTGGCAGGCGATGCGCAAGGTCGATTCGACAAGTGCTATCCTCGGAGCGAGATGGTTTTCGGGCTCTGACGAGTCGCTTCGGACAGACTTGAGCGTGGTACTTCCTTTCTTCGGCAAGAAACCGCCCCCCGGCTCGTCCTCGCAAATGGAGAGCGGGAGCGATATCGACCGTGCCGACGAGCTGCAACCGCCCCGTACCGAGCTTTCGTCGCTGAACTTCGGCGATGCGGATGCCGGCCACGCGCTCGCCCGGGTGGCGCGGATGGTCGAGGTGCAGGAGAGCGAAACCGGCGTGGGCGCGGTCGCCGAGGAGGCTGCGGTACGGTATGCCAACGGTGACGTGGCAGACGCGGAGCGCACCCTCGAAGCGGTCCTCGACGATCCTGCGGTGAAGGCCGGCGACGGCTTGTGGCTGATGCTGCTGGACCTCTACCGCCTGACCGGACAGAAGCAGCGATTCGATGCGCGCGTGGTCGACTATGCCACGCGTTCCGAGCGCTCGCCGCCGCCCTGGGTGGACCTGTCGCCGCAGGCGGAGCGCAAGGCGGCGAACGTCGCGCCCCTGGTCAATCTGTCGGGCAAGCTGTCGGCCCAGGCCGCCCTGCAGTTCCAGCAGATCGGCATCATCGGGCGCAAGAGTGGCGCCATCCGCATCGATCTCGGCCGCGTGCGCGCGGCCGACGAGGCGGGCTGTGCGCTGTTGCGCCAGGCGCTGGCGACGCTGGCGGCAGATCGCGTCAAGCTTTCCCTGCTCAATTGCGAACCGCTGGCCGATTTCCTGCTGGGGCAGGTCGCGCCGGGGCGTGCGGAGGCGCAGGACATATGGCTGCTGCTGCTGGAACTGCTGCAGTACGGCACGGATCAGGAGCGCTTCGAAAACCTCGCGGTCGATTACGCGGTGACCTTCGAGGAGTCGCCGCCGTCTTGGGAGGGACGC
>SHNC01000244.1 GCA_004295105.1 Betaproteobacteria bacterium
CGGTGGCGGTATAGCCCAGCCACACGTGCACCGTGTCGCCGTCGTCGAAGACGAAGAAGTTCAGCACCACGCAGCTCACCAGGCTCCAGTGGAAGATGCGTACGAACGGATCCCATACCCGGGTCGGGCGGTTCTCGATGAGGTCGGTCATGGTCGAGATCTCCTGGCGGCCGATGCCGCCCGCGAAGTTCGGCGGACAGGGCATCGGCCGGAGCCGGACGCATCACATCGTCCCGGTCGTCGGGGTGGTCGAAGTGGCGGTCGAGGTGGTGGTCGAGGTGGTCGTCTTCGTGGGAGTGGCGTTGCGGGTGGTGGCGGTCATCACCGAAGTCGAGGTCTTGGCCTTCACGACCTTGCCGTCGACCGGATTGTGGTAGATCTCGACGCGCCGGCCGTCCTTGTCCCAGCCGTACATCTCATAGCAGTTCCCCTTCGTGACGAGGAAGCGCTCGATCGTGTAGCCGGTATCGACGAGCTTCTGCAGCATCTGCTCCTGCGTCATCCAGTTCGTTTGCGGCGCGGTGGTGCATTCGGTGCCGGCGAAGGCCGCGGAGCCGATCAGCAGGGTGGCAGTGGCGGCGATGAGGTGGCGGGTTTTCATGGCAGTCTCCTTGGTGTGGTCGCATGCCGGTCTGGCATGGGTCACATTCTCCACACCGTCCCTGAACTCACTCTGAAGCGGAACTGAACCGGGGCTGAATGCGCGTCTGCCACAATCGTGCGCCGCGCGATCGTCGCGTTCTCGCGCGTGCCGTTCATCGGCAGCGGCATCGCACCGCCGGCGGAGAAGCCGCAGGCAATCGCCTCCCCGGCCTAGACTGGATCGTGAGCCCGAAAGGCGGACACCATGAACCCATTCAACCGGCGCACCGCCGTCCGCATTGCCGTCGTCAGCGTGCTGCTGGCCGCGGTGGCGAGCCCGATTGCCGGCTTCGTCGCGCACGAGCAGGCCGAGCAGGCGACGATCGCGCTGGCGATGGAAGAGTCGGACCGTCTGCTGCACCACCTGGGGCCGATCACGCTCGACGGCCCCCACGCCCGCGACAACGCGGCCAAGGCGGCCGCCCTGCTCGCCGGCGGCCTGTTCGACATCGCCGAAATCTATGACCGCGACGGCCTCAGGCTCGCGGCAGAGATGACCGCCGAAGGCCGGGCAGTCGAGGCGCAGTTGCCCGGCCACCTGCGGCCCGAGCACGGCCAGGCGTCGGAAGACAGCTTCAGACTCGCGGACGGGCGCTGGGTGTTGCGCGTGTTCGTGCCGCTGCTCGGCCTGGCCGACGGCGACGCCGGCCGCGTCACCGGCTATTTCGAGGGCGTGCGCATCGTGTCCGCCTGGCAGCAGCAGCAGATCCTCGCCCATGCGCTGAGCACCGCGCTGATGATCGGACTGGCGTCGCTGCTGTGCGGTCTGGCGATCTACCCGGTGGTCGTGCACCTGTCGGCGGACAACGAGCGCAAGGCGCGCGAAATCCTCGACGCCCACCTGTCAATGATGGAGGCGCTCGGCCGCGCCATCGCCAAGCGCGACTCCGACACCGGTTCCCACAATTTTCGCGTCGCCTGGATCGCCACCCGCATCGCCGAGCGCCTCGGCCTGCGCGAGCGCGCGATGCAGTCGCTGATCGTCGGCAGCTTCCTGCACGACATCGGCAAGATCAGCATCCCCGATGCCATCCTGCTCAAGCCGGGTGCGCTCGACACCGACGAGACGGAAATCATGCACACCCATGTCGGACATGGCGAGGCAATCGTGGACGGCATCGGCTGGCTGGCCGAGGCCGTCGCCGTGGTCGCCGCCCACCACGAAAAGTGGGACGGCTCAGGCTACCCGCGCCGCCTGTCGGGTGACGGGATTCCCTTGCCGGCGCGCATCTTCGCGGTGGCCGACGCCTTCGACGCGCTCTGCTCGCGGCGCCCCTACAAGGAAGCGCTGAGCTTCGAGACGACGATGTCCATCCTGCAGCGCGATACCGGTGCACATTTCGACCCCGCGGTGATGGCCTGCTTCACCCCGATCGCACGTGAGGTGTTCGACCGCCTCGCCGCCTGCAGCGAGGACGATGCCCGGCGCCTGCTGGAGGAACGGGTCCGCTTCCACTTCGGCATCTAGGACGCGGGCATCCCCGGCGACCGCGTCAGCCTTCCCCGCCGCCGACCTGCACCGAATACAGGCCCCACGGGCACCTGGCGAAGCGTTCGGGCAACGGCCTGGCGGCCAGTTCCGGCATGCGGTCGGCGTCGTACACCGCCCACAGGGGCCCGAGCCCGCCCAAGGGCAGCGCCATGCCATCGATATGGGTCGCGACGATGGGGTTCAGCGTGCGAATGTCGGCCGGCGTGAACTCGACCGTGTAACCGTCGAAGGCGCGCAGCACGATGGGCACGTCGCCGCCCGTCGCGGCACCCGCCAGGTCGAGCAAGCGATGCAGACTGGGGCCGCGCAGCGCATGCACCCTGGCGTCGTATTCCAGCGTGGGCCGGATCTCGACCGCCGGCAGCGCCGTCAGTTCGGCGTGATCGAAGGTGCGCGCCTGGCGGAAGGCGAGGCCGTGCTTGCTCATCAACTGGTCCAGCGCCGGGTCAAGGGCGCCGCGATTGGGTCGCGCGATGGCGCCGGAGATTGTCAGCAGCGTCGGCCCGCGGCCGGTGGCTGCGGTGGCCCCCGCCCGTGCCGCGCCCGGGAGCGCGACAGCGGCGAGGGTCGCCTGAAGGAAGGTTCGCTTGTCCATGGCTCGACTGAGGTCGACAGGCTCGGTCCCGCGAGAATAGCACCGCAACGACCACGGCAATCGGGCTGCCCCCCCCGCGACACCCCATGCGCGAGGATCCGATGCCACGCGTCGTCCGGTTCATGAGATCCCGGGTCGACCTTCATTTTTCGA
>SHNC01000109.1 GCA_004295105.1 Betaproteobacteria bacterium
CGCCAATGCCGAGCGGCGTTTCGGTGGCGAGCACGAACCACATGTTGAGCGCATGCTCGCGGCGGTAGTTGTGCGCGACTTCGGGAAAGGCGTTCACCGCCTCCACTGCGCGCCCCCAATCGGCTTCGGGCACCGCGATCGCCGCCAGGCAGAAGGCGCCGCCCATGCGCTCGATCTGGAACATCGGGCCGAAGCGGGTCAGCACCCGGTCGTCGAGCAGGCCCTGCAGCCTGGACAGCACCTCGGCCTCGCTCAGGCCGAGGCGTGCGCCGACCTCGGCATAGGGGCACTCCACCAGAGGAAAGTCGCCCTGCAAGGCATTGATCAGGCGGCGGTCCACCTCGTCCGGCTCACGCCGCGCGGCCACGCCGCGACGCTCAGACATGGGCCCCTTCCCGCGCCGGCAGGTAACAGGCGCCGGTCTGCTTGAAGCGGCGGCAACTGAACAGCACGTCGTGCGGATAGGCATCCAGCCCCAGGCGGCCTGCGAGCTCGTCGCGCGCGGCCCGCACCTCGTTGCGCGCGCTGCCATGGATCATGCAGAAGAGGTTATAGGGCCAGCCCGGCAGCGCGCGACGCCGCCGATAGCACAGGGTCACGGCCGGCTCTGCCGCTAGGCGCCGGCCCAGCTCGGAGACGATTTCGTCGGGAACGTTCCATACGCACATCGCATTGGCCTCGAGGCCCAGTTCGTGATGTCGCACCACGACGCCCAGGCGGCGGATGAGGCCGTCCGCCAGCCAGCGCTCGATCAGCTCCATCGTCATGCCTTCGGTGAGCCCCGCGCGCGCGCCGAGCGCGGCGAACGGTTCCGCCACCAGCGGCAATCCCGCCTGCAGCGCGGTGATCAGCTCGCGCTCGAGCGCCGGCAAGGCACAGGCGGATTCCATCGGCACGGCACCCGGCACGGACGCGATCCGCGCATCATGCGCATGGCAAACATGCCGGCGACCCTGCGCACCCGCTTTCAGGTCGAAGCCGAGATCGATGTGGAACTCCTCCTCCAGCGGCAGCACGATCACTGCGCAGCCGGTGTCGCGCTCGATGCCGGCCACCACACCGCGCAGGTGCTCGGGCGACGCCGCGGTGACGACAAACCACAGGTTGTAGGCGTGCTCGCGCTGGTAGTTGTGATTGATCGCCGGCTCACGACTCACCCGCGCCGCCACTTCTTCCAGCCGCTCGCGCGGCGCGGCGAGCGCCGCGAGCGCGCTGGCCCCGAGCCGGCGCGGCGCGAACACCGCACCGACGCGACTCACCAGGCCATCGTCGATGAAGCGGCGATAGGCGGCGATGACTTCGTCTTCGGTGACGCCGACCGCGGCGCCGATCTGCGCGAAGGGCCGCGACACGACGGGGAGATCGCGCTGCCAGTCGTTCAGCAGGCGGAAGCCGGTCGCGTCGAGCGCTCGGGGCAGGCAGATGTTGCGCGGCATCGCACTCATTCAGAACCCCACTCGCGCCGCGCGGCTGGTGAAGAAGATGCCGCTCGGGCTCGCGGCGTCGAACTGGGCGACCTGCTCGTGGCTGCGGGTGTCGTAGACGACGACGCGGTTGTCATCACGCGCCGACAGCCACACTTCCTCGCCGCGCGGCGTGAACTCCATGTGCAGGATCGCCCGGCCAGGCTGCAGGGTGTTGGTGATGCGCTGGCTCATCGTGTCGATGACCTGCACCCAGCCGTTGTCCGGAAAGGCGAAGTTCACCCAGATCTCGCGCCCATCCGGACGCGCCATCACGAACACCGGCTGGCTCTTCACCGGGATGCGGCCGACCTCCTGCCAGCTCGTCATGTCGACCACCAGCACCTCGTGGCGGCCGATCGCCGGCAGGTAGGCCCGTCCGCCAGCCACCGCCCACCCCCGCAGATGGGGCATCTTGAACACCGGCAGTGGCTGCTCGCCCCGGCCGTAGCCCGCCAGGATCTTGCGCACGCCCTTCTCCGGCTGCCACAGGTCCAGCATCGCCAGGCCGTCCTCGCCGAACAGGCCGGCGATGTAGTAACGGCCGTCGGGCGTCACCAGCGCATCGTAGGGCTGCCGGCCGGCGGCGAAGGTCTGCGTGACCGGCTTGCTGCGATCGGAGAAGTCGGTGATGCGGATCTCGCCCGAATCGAACAGCGAGTAGATGAAGCGATTGCCGGACAGGTCCGCGAGACCGACCACCTTCGACCGCCTGCCTTCGCTGCCGAAGCTGGCGGGCACGTCGGCGATCAGTTCCAGCGTGTCGGCATCGAAGGCCTTGATGCCGCCGGGCTCGTAGTTCTGCGCCACGACGATGCGCCCGTCCTGGGAGATGGCGCCGCCGATGGAGTTGCCGCCCTGCACCACGCGGCCGGCGATGCTCGCGGTCAGCAGATCCACCTTGGTGAGGCCGCCGTCGCGGCCGAAGACATAGGCGTAACGCCCGTCACGCGAGAACACCACCGAGGCATGCGAGAGGTCGCCCAGCCCCGCGACGCTCGCGAGCACGCTGCGGCCCGAGGTTTCGACCACCCGCACGCGGCCGTGGGCCCGTTCGATGACCACGCCGAGATCGCCGGTACCGCGCAGGGCCGCGGCGGGCGGCATGCCGCTGCAGGCGGACAGGAACAGCACGATGGCCGGCAGCAGCAGGCCCCAGAGCGCCAACGGGGCCAGACGGGGCCGACCATCGGGCACCGGATGCGGATATTTCGTGATCGATGCGTGCGACATGGAGGTTCCTGCAGCCTTTCTGGTGAGCGCTTCTTCGTGAGTGACGGGGCGAACTCGTCCGCGGGACCGGCGCGTCAATCCGCGCGTGCCGCGGCCGCACCGCCATCGGCGGGGAAACCGCGCAGCAGTTGATGCACGATCCACTCGGCCTCGGCT
>SHNC01000007.1 GCA_004295105.1 Betaproteobacteria bacterium
CGTCCGACCCGGCCTACAGCACCCGCAACCTGAGCAGCCACGGCGGATTCATGCCGAATGGCTGGTGGGGAATGTGGGTCGCGGTGGTGATCTCCATCTTCAGCTACCTCAGCGTGGAGATGATCGCAGTCGCCGCCGGCGAAGCCGAGAACCCGGTGCAGGCGGTGCGCAAGGCATTCCGCGCCACCATCGCACGCCTGGTCGTGTTCTACCTGCTGTCGCTGACGCTGATCGTGTGCATCGTGCCGTGGGACCGCATCGGCGAGGGCAACAGCCCGTTCGTGACGGTGATGCAGGTGCTGGACATTCCCTACGCCGCGGGCATCCTGAACTTCGTCGTCACGATCGCCGCGCTGTCGGCGATGAACAGCCAGCTCTACATCACCACGCGCATGATGTTCAGCCTGTCGCGTGGCGGCGACGCGCCGGCCAGCCTCGGCCGCCTCAACGCCAGGGGCATCCCGCTCAACGCCCTGCTGCTGTCGACCAGCGGCATCGCGCTGGCCACGCTGATCTACGTGCTGTTCCCGGAGCAGGCCTTCACGCTGATGATCGCGCTGTCGATGTTCGGCGCCATCTTCACCTGGATGATGATCTTCCTGACCCACTACTTCTTCCGCCGCCACCATGAGCGCCACGGCGCCGACAAGCTGGCGTTCAGGTTGAAGTTCTTCCCCGCCAGCACGCTGCTCGGCTTCTTCGCGATGCTGGCGATCATGCTCACCACCGCCTTCACCGGCGCCTTCCAGATGACCCTGGTGTTCGGCGTCCCCTTCCTGCTGGTGCTGGTGCTGCTCTTCCACTTCGTACGCAAGCCCCGCCTCGCGGCCGTGCCCGCCGAACAGGGCCTGTGACCCGACCTGCGTCCGGCCCCGGCCGCCGGCCCTGCCGGACGCACTCCCATCCCCAATGAACGGCACCAGGCGAGTGCGTGCCGTTCGTCGATTCCACTCGCCAACAAGGAGAACTCCATGCAACAGAAACTGGCCGCACTGGCCATCACCACCCTCGTCTGCGCGCCGGCACTCGCCCAGTCCAACGTCACCGTCTATGGCGTGGCGGACATGGGCTACGTGTGGCGTGGCAACAATATCGATGACCGCGTCAAGAACCGCAGCGGCATCGACTCGGGCGTGGCCAACGGCAGCCGGCTCGGCTTTCGCGGTACCGAAGACCTGGGCAACGGCCTGAAAGCCGGCTTCGTGCTCGAACAAGGCATCCTGATGGATACCGGCGACTCCGCGCAGGGCGGCCGGACCTTCGGCCGCCAGGCCTTCGTGTCGCTGAGTGGCGGATTCGGCACGGTCGGGCTGGGCCGCCAGTACGGCACGGGCTACCTGCTGCTCGATTCGCTCGATCCCTTCTCCACCGGCACGGTGGGCGCGGCCAACAATGTCTATCTGGGCGAGGGGCGGCTCGACAACCTGCTGACCTACGTGTCGCCGAGCTGGGGCGGCCTGTCGGTCGCGGCGGCCTACACCATGAACGCCTACGGCAACGAATCGGCCGGCAACGAGAGCGCGGACGGCGACATCCGCGCCTGGATGATCTCGCCGAAATTCACCCGCGGACCCTTGATGGCGGCCCTCAGCATCAGCCAGATCAAGCTCGCCTCGACCGTGGCCGCAAACGACGGCGACCGCGTGCGCATCGTCGACCTCGGCGCGTCGTACGACTTCGGCCTTGCCAAGGTCTCGGCGCTGTACGGGATGCGCAAGGCCGACGCCACCGACTTCGGCCTGTTCCCGGGCACGGGCGGCGACTCCCGGCAGTGGCTGGTCGGCCTGAGCGTGCCGGTCGGCGCATCGGGCAATGTCCTGGCGTCCTACGGCCAGCGCAGGACCGAGGTCGCAGGCGGTGGCGACGATGCCAGATCCAGCCAGTGGGCTGTCGGTTACGAGCACTGGCTGTCCAAGCGCACCGGCCTGTACGCGACCTATGCGGCGGCCGGCAACAACGACGCGGCCGAAGCAGCGGGGACACTCGCGACGTCGACCGGCGACGCGACCCGCGGTGGCGACGGCTACCAGCGCGGCTTCAACCTGGGCGTCCGCCACTTCTTCTGAGATCGGTCGGCAGGCAACGTTTTCGGGGCGCTGCGGCGCCCCTTTTCGATCCTGCTCTCTGCGCGCCGCCTAATCGAGCGGCAGGCTGCCCATCGTGTCCTTGATCTTCTGCATGACGATGTAGGAGCAGAGGTCGCGCACGCCGGCGACCTTGTTGAGCTTTTCCACGATGAAGCGCGAGAACTCGGCCAGCGATCGCGTGCGCACGTGCAGCACGTAGTTGCAGGCACCGCTCACCACGTAGGCGGCGGTCACCTCGTCGAACTGCTGTATGCGCTGCTGGAACTTGCCGTGCCAGTCGGCTTCCGCCCGGTCCAGCGTGACGTGGACCACCGCCTCCAGGTCGAAACCCAGTTTCACCGCGTCGAGTTCGGCATGGTAGCCGCGGATCAGCTTGAACTCTTCCAGCGTCCGCACGCGTCTCAGGCAGGCGGAGGGCGACAGCGACACCTTGTCGGCCAGATCCTGGTTGCTGAGGCGGCCGTCGCCTTGCAGGGCGGCGAGGATGCGCAAATCGATGGCATCGATCTTCATCGCGAACGCCTCCCCACACGGTTGCCGACGCCCGAATAGTGGCTGAAGCGGCCGCCCCGCTCAAGCCACCGGCACGGCGCCCGCGACGGCGAAGGATGGGATGGGCGGCATTGCGCCCCCTCTGCGCCGGGCCGATTCCGAAGGCAGCAAAAAAAAGCCCGAGCGCTTTCGGGCCCGGGCTGAATCCACACCAATTGGAGGAGGGTGGAGGAGACAAC
>SHNC01000200.1 GCA_004295105.1 Betaproteobacteria bacterium
TGCCGGCGACGAGTGCGCCGAGCATCATGCCGATCATCGCGTACGAGCCGAGCATGCCGGCGTCTTTCGGCGTCAGCGCATGGTCGCCGATCCATTTGGCGGAGTCCGGGCCCATGAAGCCGGGCAGGACGGCGCCGTAGACGACGAGGTCATAGCCATCGAAAATCAGGCCGACGAAGCACAGGGCGATCACCCAGATGACGGTACTTCGCCTTTTGCGCGCCAACTCAGGGCTGTCCATTGGGGAATTTGATTTCAACACAGTACGTCTCCTGCTCAGTTATGAAAAACAGTCTGGACGGCGGGCCTCAGCCCAAACGTCCGCAAAGTTGTGGCCGCAGATGCCCCACCCCGGGTTTCGCGCGCAGTCCCCCCTCCGGAGCGCATATCGCCCCGGAAACCGTCACGCGTATCCTTCGAGACCCCGGCTGGAAATTCCGGGGCACCCGCATTGCCAGTTTTGAATTGGTTGGCAGATCGCCTGCGATCAGCCCTGATCACCACCACCCACCGGCAGCACCACGCCGGTGATGTAGGACGCGTCATCCGACGCCAGGAAAAGGATCGCGCCCGCCTGCTCGTCAGTCGTACCAAAGCGCTTCATCAGGCTGCTGTCGATGGACTGCGTGTAGATCTGCTTGTACCAGGTCTTTTCCTGCTTGGTCTGCTTGGCCGTGTTGCGCTGGACGCGGCGCGGCGGAGCCTCGGTCGCCCCCGGCGACACCGCATTGACGCGGATGCCACGTTCACCGTTCTCGAACGCCAGGCATGCCGTCAACGCATTGACCCCGCCTTTCGCCGCACCGTAGGGAACCCGGTTTACGCCGCGTGTGGCAATGGACGACACGTTGACGATCACGCCTTGTTCCTTCTCGAGCATGTAGGGCAGGGCCGCACGGCAGCACCACATCGTCGGGAACAGCGAACGACGCACTTCGGCTTCGATCTGCTTCTCTTCGTAGAACTCGAACGGCTTGGTCCAGATCGTTCCGCCGACGTTGTTGATCAGGATGTCGATGCGACCGAAACGCTTGACCGCCTCATCCATCACGCGCTGGCAGTCGGCGAACTGCTCGAGGTCGGCCGTCAGGGTCAGCACTTCGGTGATCTTGCCGAGGGTGTCGTTCAGCTCATGCACGAATTCGGCACGGTCCACCAGCACCAGGAGGCCGCCTTCGTCGGCCATCCGCTCGGCGACGCGCAGGCCGATGCCCTGCGCGGCACCGGTGATGACCGCGACCTTGTTGTCAAAACGCTTGTTCTGCTGCATCGCGAATTACCTGAATGAATGAATTGCGTGGAACGGCACCAGCTCAGACGCTGGCGGCGAACTTCTCGTAGTGGAAGCTGTTGGGCTCGACCTTGCGCTCGCGCAGGTTGTGCGCGACGGCCTCCACCATCGGCGGGGGACCACACAGGTAGATATCCACGTTGCCTTCATTCAGGTGCGCCGGCTCGATGTGAGCGGTGACGTAGCCCTTCTTCGGGTAGGCGCTGTCCTCGGCAACCACGCACACTGCGTAGGTGAAATTCGGCAGCAGATTGGTGAAGGCATTGAGCTTTTCGATCTCGACCACGTCAGCGTCGGTATTGACGCCGTAGATCAGGTGGATCGGGTGAGCACTGCCGCCATCGGCCACCGCCTTGTCCAGCATGGCGAGGAACGGAGCCAGTCCGGTGCCGCCGGCCAGCATTAGCACGGGACGCTCGATCGGGCGCAGGTAGAAGCTGCCGAGCGGGCCGGCAAGCTTGATCTCGTCGCCCGGCTGGGCCTTCCCGGTCAGGTAGCCGCTCATCAGGCCGTTGGGCACATTGCGGATCAGGAAGGAGACCTCGCCGGCCTTGGGCATGGAGCTGAAGGAATAGGCACGGTGCTGGTCTGTCCCGGGCACACCCAGGTTGGCGTACTGACCCGGCAGGAAGGACAGCTTGTCGATGCCATCGCCCTGAACCGTCAGGTTGATCGTGCTGGGCGACAGCTGGCGCACTTCCTTGACGGTGGCAGTGATGCTGCTTTGCTTGATCTTGCAGACTTCGGACGAGGCCGGGATGCGCACCACGCAGTCGCTCTTGGGATGCATCTGGCAGGTCAGGACATAGCCCAGGCCCGCCTCTTCCTCGCTCAGCGCGTCCTCGATGTAAAAGCCCATTTCGAACTTGCCGGACTCGGCGAAGCTCTTGCAGGCGCCACAGGCGCCGTCACGACAGTCGATCGGGACGTTGACGCCCTGGCGATATGCGGCATCGGCCACCGTCTCGGTGGTCTTGCAGTCGATGAAGCGGGTCACGCCGTCTTCGAAGTTCAGTGCAATCTTGTAAGTCATGATTTTCCCCCTCTGCTGGAGACGAGCCTGAATCGACAAAACCCCCTGCTGTCAATCAGGCGAAAACCGGCGACAACTCCGGGCAAGAGCTGTCGCCGGTCGCTGACATGCCTTGAGCTTGCGCTCCGGCGTGTGCGTCAGATGTGGTAGACGTCGATCACGTGGCGGATGTAGTCCGTCTTCAGCACGACCTTCTTCTCCTTGATGAGCGGATTGGCGCCCGAGAAGTCGATGGTGTAGAAGCTCGAGCCGTAGAACAGGTCCGTATGGTTGTAACGGGTGCTCGAGGTGTTCCAGTTGAAGCGGACCTTCACCACGTTGCCGCTCTGCTCGACGACTTCCACGTTGGTGATGTTGTGCGACGTGCGCGTATCCGGAATCGTTGCGCTCGAACGCTCGGTGCGGATACGGAACACGCGGTCTTCCAGGCCGCCGCGGTTCGGGTAATAGATCAGCGAGATCTCGCTCTGCGGATCTTCCG
>SHNC01000145.1 GCA_004295105.1 Betaproteobacteria bacterium
GAGCGCGCAATCGCTTGTGGCCACGCGCCAGTTCATGCGCGTTCGCCATGGCGGGCTCCCCTGGAGTCATTGGGCTTGCCTGTCACCCGCGCAAAACGCTCGTGCCAAGCCGGAAACAACTCCCCTGCCAGTGCACGCATGGTCTCCAATGCCGCCGGCGCGACCCGCCCCAGGGGTTGTCGGTACTCGACGCGGTGCACCGGCAGGCCCCTCGTTGAGGCACACGGGTAGGCCTCGATGGCAGGAACGTCAGTGTCCAGGACATGCACGCCGACATGGCTGGCGAATACGTCGCGCAATGCCTGTTGAATCAACTTCGCATTCGACGAAACGTAAGCCCCCGGCCAACCCATCTGTAATCCGGCGCTTAGGCTCGTAAAGATGGTGTCCACTTATTTTGGGAGTGGACACTTATGGAGATCGCCAAGCCTCGCCGGACCCGGCGGACACACAGCGTGGCTTTCAAACAAGCCCTCGTGACGGCCTGTGAGGAACCCGGCGCTTCGGTGGCCGGGGTGGCCCTGGCCAATGGGGTCAACGCCAACCAGGTGCGGCGCTGGATGCGCGAACGCGGTGTCGAGCCGCCGCCCCGCTCCAGCCTTGCGGTGCAGGCGGATACGGCGCCTGTCTCGGGTTTCGTTCCAGTGCAAGTCTCCTCGACGCCTGTGCCGGTGATCCGCCTGGAGCTGCGCAAGGGGGCCGCGGTGGTGAAGCTGGAGTGGCCTCAGGAATCGGCCGCGGCCTGTGGCGCCTGGCTGCGGGAGTGGCTGGGGTGATCCGGGTCGATGCGCTGTGGCTGGCGGTGCGGCCGCTGGACATGCGGGCCGGGACGGAGACGATCCTGGCGCAAGTCGTTGAGGTCTTTGGCGAGGCCCGGCCCCATCATGCCTACCTCTTCGCCAACCGACGGGGAACCCGGATGAAGGTGCTGGTGCACGATGGACAAGGCGTCTGGCTGGCCTGTCGCCGTCTGAACCAGGGGCGCTTTCGCTGGGGCCAGGGTGAGGGCACGGTGGTGCTGTCCCGGCCGCAGTTTGATGCCTTGGTGCTGGGCCTGCCCTGGGAGCGGCTCGGTGATGGCGGGGTCATCCGGATGATTTGACGCCGCGCCATGGGGAGATGCCCGGATGGCTGTCTGGGAAGCTTTCGCCCATGATCCATGCATGCCGCTGCCCGCCCACCTCGACCAACTGGATCCCGATGCCCTGCGCCAGCTGATCCTCGAACAGGAGCGCGAGCTCATTTGGCGCCAGCGCAAGATCGATCAGCTCACCCACGAACTGGCCCTGCACAAGCGCTATCGCTTCGGGGTGAAGACCGAACGTCTGCCGGCCGAACAGGCCCGCCTGTTCGAGGAGACCGTCGAGGCCGATCTGGCGGCCATGACCGAGGAACTGGAGCAACTCGCCGACAAGCCGCCGGCCAGCCGGGGCCAAGCCCGGCGCAAGCCGCTGCCGCCAGAGCTGCCCCGCACCGAGATCCACCACGAGCCCGACTCCACCACCTGCCCCTGTGGTTGCCAGATGAAGCGCATCGGCGAGGACGTGGCCGAGAAGCTCGACTACACCCCGGGCAGTTTCAGCGTCGAGCGCCACATCCGCGGCAAATGGGTGTGCGGCCACTGCGAGACGCTCGTCCAGGCCCCGGTGCCAGCCCATGTGATCGACAAGGGCCTCCCCACCACGGGCCTGCTGGCCCAGGTGCTCGTCGCCAAGTATCAGGATCATCTGCCCCTGTACCGCCAGGAGGCGATCTTCGGTCGGGCCGGCTTGGCCATCCCCCAATCGACCCTGGCCCAGTGGGTTGGGCAGATGGGCGTGCAGCTCCAGCCCCTGGTCGATGCCCTCAAGGACGAACTGCTGGGTTTCCGGGTGCTGCACGCCGACGAAACGCCGGTGGCGATGCTCGACCCGGGGGCCGGCAAGACCCACCGCGCGTATCTGTGGTCCTACAGCATCGGCGCCCACGAGCCGGTGAAGGCGGTGGTGTATGACTTTGCCGACAGCCGCGCGGGCAAGCACGCCCAGGCCTTCCTGGGCCAGTGGCGAGGCACCCTGGTCTGTGACGACTACGCCGGCTACAAGGCCCTGATCGCCCAGGGCGTGAAGGAGGCCGGCTGCATGGCCCACGCCCGGCGCAAATACTTCGAGTTGCAAAGCCAAGGGCAGAGCCAGATCGCCGGTGAGGCGCTGGAGCAAATCGGCCAGCTTTACGCCATCGAGCGGGAGGCGGCCGGCCTGGAGGCCGATGCACGGCAGACACTGCGCCAGGCTAGAGCCAAACCCCTTCTCGATGACTTCCACGCCTGGCTGCTGCAGCGCCGGGGGCAGATTCCCAACGGCTCGGCCAGCGCCCGGGCCATCGATTACAGCCTCAGGCGCTGGGCCGCGCTTACCCATTACCTTGGCGACGGGCAGGTACCCATCGACAACAACTGGATCGAGAACCAGATTCGGCCCATCGCCCTGGGCCGCAAGAACTGGCTCTTTGCCGGCACCCTGCGCGCCGGCCAGCGTGCCGCCGCGATCATGAGCCTGATCCAGTCCGCCCGCCTCAACGGCCACGAGCCCTACACCTACCTGAAAGACGTCCTCACTCGCCTGCCCAGCTTGCCGCACAGCCGGATCGGCGAGTTGCTGCCCCATCGCTGGACTGCACACGCCTGCTGACCGGGAGCGGTCAAGATGGGTTGGCCGGGGGCTTACGGCGCTGCAGCGAGGTCAGCGCG
>SHNC01000217.1 GCA_004295105.1 Betaproteobacteria bacterium
TGCGCGGCGTTCATCGAACAGGCGGACCTCGGTCGCGGGACGGCGCAGCTAAGTATTTGTATTTTGTGCTAAAGTACCGCCGTTCTCGTCGATCGAGCGTCGCATGACCCTGCTTGCCCACCGCCGCTTCGCCTCCTGCCGCGCACCACTGCGCGCGGGTGGGCGTGCGCGCACGCGCAGCATGACGTCGCCGCCGCGCGGCCTCGCGGTCCAGCTCGCGTTCAAGGTTAAAGGGTCTCCCGCCGTGCTTTCCCAGGCCGTGCGGGGACACCACCGGGGCTGAGCCCCACCCCCGCACGGCACCTTGCCCGGGACGCGCGCGCCGCGTATCCCGTTCAACGTGCAGCCGCCGCGGGCGCGGGTCCAACACGCCGCTCATCGACCGCCACCGCGGTCGGGCCGATCCGGGCCATCCCGGCCATCGGCATTTCCCCCGCAAGGCTGCACCCGAAGCGCCGCGCCACATGCGCGGCGATGCAATGCACGAGGGTGATGCAATGGTTCTCACACGCAGTTTCGCCGGGGCGACGCGGCCCTGCACCGATGGAATCCGCTGGTTCATCCGCCAGTTCGGCGAAGGCGGCAACTACCCGGATCTGCTCGACACGATGGGGGTGGGTGGCCCGGCCAGAATCGCCCGCGGCGCAAGGGGGATGACATGAAGGCCGCCGATGCGGTCAAGCCGATTCCATCTTCGCTGCGCGCTGTGGCGGGATTCACCGTCCTGATGCTGATTGCCGTGTTCGTGGAGCCGCTGGCGCAGGTGCTGCGGCCGAATCACGCCGCGCACGACTGGCTCGAGCCGCTGCGCAATGCCGCCTTCGCCCTGGCCACGTTCAGTGGAGCCCGCCTCATCCACACCCTGGTTGCCGCCCGGCTCTCGAGGCATCGCACGGGACGTCGACCGGTACCCAGGGTGCTGCTGGATCTGCTGAGCGTGGTCCTGTTCGCGCTGGCGACCCTGATCAGTCTGTCACTGCTGTTCCGCCAGGATCTGTCCGGGATCCTGACCGGGTCGGGTCTGGTGCTGGCCGTGCTGGGATTCGCCATCCGCAACGTGGTGGCCGACACGTTGTCGGGCATCGCGCTCAGCATCGAGGCGCCGTTCCGCATCGGCGACTGGGTGCGAATCGAAACGCTCGCCCATGGACGCGTGCAGGAGATCGGCTGGCGGACGACCCGGCTGGTCACGCGCGACAGCACCTATGTGATCCTGCCCAACAGCCAGATCTCGCGCCAGCGCATCACGAATCTGAGCGCGCCGCGCAAGGAATACCGCGACAACGCGGAACTGACCCTGCCGGTGGATCTGCCCGTCGCCGCGGCCAAGGAATTGATACGCAAAGCGCTGGCCGTGGCAGAAAGCATCGTCGCAGGCAAGGCGCCGGAAGTGCAGGTGGTGCAGTACGGGCCTCAGGGAATCACCTATCGGGTGAAATACTGGATCCCGCAGCACGACCGGGAGCCGGTCTGCCGTAACGAAGTCTTCAGCCTCATCGACGCGGCGCTACGCGAGCGTGGCATCGCCCTCGTGCCCGCGCCGGGGGCTTCGATGTGCGCGCCGCAAGACGTGAGATGGGACGAGGCGGCCTAGCCTGCGGGCCGGGCAGCTAGTTGCCAGTGGCCGACCGCGCGTTCTGGCGGCATCATGCCGCCGTTGTAGTGCGCTGTCGGAGAATCAACATGAGCCGGAACTTCTGCGCTTCACCTGCCGGGCCCGCCCAACTCTGCTGCTCCACCTGCGGTGCACGACTGCATTCCGGCACCCGCTTCTGCAGCGCGTGCGGCACGGCCCAGGCCGCGCCGGCACAGCATGAGGCGGCTGCGATACGCAGCCAGATCGGCGCCAGCAGCGCCGACCTGGCCGAGTTGCTGGCGGCCCGGGGCGATGTGCTCGCCTGCCCGTGCTGCGACGAATTGAACAAGGCCAGCGCAGCCTATTGCGGGCACTGCGGCCAGCGACTGGCGAGCGCCGACAGCGCGCATCGGACCACGCCGGTCGACGAGTTCCCGCGAGCCAGCGAATCGCGTCGCGACGCCCCGGATGCGCCCATTCCGTCGGCCGCGCGCCCGGGCAGGCTGTCCCCCCGCCGCTACGGCGCCGCCACCTTGCTGGTCCTGCTGGGCGTCGCCACCCTGGGGCTGTCGCAATGGCGCGCGCCTACGCCCACGGCCAGCCTGGCGGCCCAGAGCGCCACCCCGCGCAACGTCCCTGCCCCGCTGCCCGCTGCGCCGCTCGCCATCGCCGCGCCGGTCGAGCCGGTCCCCACCGTCGAGCCGGCCGATGCAATCGCCCGCCTGATCGCCGCGCCATCGCCATCGCCCGCGCCAGTGTCTGAAATCGATCACGAGGAGCCGGAACGTGCAACTGCGCCCGTCCCGCCCGCCGCTGCGGCGCACGGGCGCGTGCCGCCGCGCGAGGATGCGCGCAAGAAGGAAGTCGCGAGAACCGGCATGCGGCGCACCGCTGCGCCGGTCGCCGTGGACGAGCTCTACCGCCGGCGTGCGGCCGAGCGCTGCGCCGCGGGTTTGTACGGCCTGGTGTGCCGCGAAGCGCTCCGATTTGAGTTGTGCGAAGGTAAATGGGCCCGTGAAGCGCCGTCGGGCATGAAGATCTGCCGGCTCAACGGTTAGTCGCGCGCCGATCGCCTCCGATGACGCCGGACGTCGGCAGGGAGTCCGTGGCCAGGGACAG
>SHNC01000254.1 GCA_004295105.1 Betaproteobacteria bacterium
AGGCGAATCCGAAGCAGCCTCGCTCAGCCGGCTCCACCCTGCATCTGCAACATCGCCTTCAACCGCTCGATCTCCGCATCCTTCGCCTTCAGTTCATCTTCAAGGCCCGCCTGCTTCGTCGCGCCCACCTCCCACGCCTCCACTGGCGCCAGGATGGCCTGCTGCACGTTGTCGAGGAGGTCGGCCTGGTCGCGGTATTGATAGACCGGCAGCATGGTGCGGTAGCTCGTCCAGTGTTCGAACATCGCGTAGCCGGGGTCGCCGCGCAGCAGGATCGGCTGCACCGGCACCGAGGGCAGGCGGGGGACGATTTCGGAGAGTTCCTGCGGGATGCTCCTGGCGTCGGTGACGTCGGCGACGACGAAGCGCGACATGCTGGCGAGCAGCGCCACGGTCTCGGTCAGGTCGCGGCTGGTGGGTTTGTCCCAGTCGAAGACGATGGGCACCAGATCGAACTCGCGCAACCTGACCTTGAGCGCGTCGAGCAGCGCTTTGCACTCGGCGTAGAAGCGGCCCAGGATGAGCACCGCCTTGCGCCCGATGGTGTCGATGATTCCGCGGATCTTCTCGTTGTGCACCATCAGGTAGACAAACTGCGCGAGTTCCAGATTGTCCACCGTGAGCCCGGCGCGGCCTTCGGGCGTGATGTGCAGACTGGTCTGGTCGCGCACCTTCGACAGGTCCAGACCCCACGCCGCGACGCCGTAGACGCTCGCGCCGGCGAGGCGGGCGCCGTCGACGACGGTCTCGACCATCTGCGCATAGGTGAGCATCGCATCGCTGAGGTCGGCGTCGGTGAGGTTCGTCCCCCTCAGGTTGGCGCCCGACAGGCAGGCCTGGGTCAGGTCGGCCCCGGACAGGTCGGCGCCACTGAGGTCGGCTTCGCGCAGCATAACGCCGTCGAGCCGGGCGGCCATGAGCCTGGCGTCGACCAGCCGGGCCGCAGTGAGGTCGGCACCCGCAAGCAGGGCCTCGTACGAGTCGATGCGGCTGAGGTGGGCGCGTGCCAGTCTCGCGCCGGTGAGGTCTTCCTGCAGGATGTGATAGCCGATGAGATTGGCACCGCGCAGATCGGGCGTCAGCGCCGGGCAGCGACTGCGCCAGTCGTTCCACGCCTCGCCATCCTCGTAGAAGTGGGCAAGGTGCAGCGCGTTGCCTTCGAAGAAGTCGGCCTCCTCGAGATGGGCGTCGTCCAGGTCTGCGCCGTAGAGCTGCGCGCCCGTCAGGTTGGCTTCTGCAAGGCTCGCGCCGGTGAGATTCGCGCGGCGCAGGTCGGCGCCGGTGAGGTCGGCGCGCACGAGCCCCGCGCACACGGCCGAGCTGTCGCTGAGGTCCGCCCAGCACAGCCACGCCTCGCTGAGATCGGCTCCGCCCAGATCGACCGCGCGCAGGTTTGCGCCGTTGAGGCGGGCGCCGCGCAGGGAGGCGGACGAAAGGTTGGCACCCTCGAGCGCAGCCCCGGTGAGGTCGGCGCCATCAAGCCGGGGCGCGATACCCGGGTTGTCGCCGCGCCACGCGTTCCAGGCGTCGACGCCCGCGCGCAATCGCGCCAGATGGGTGTCGTCGAATCGTCGCGAGTCGAACGGGTCATCGACGTTGAAGCCCGCGTTCTCCTTGTCGCGCGCCAGGGCCTGCAGCGTGCGCTGGAGCTTGGCGAGTTGGGCATCCAGCGGCAGATCCGGCATGAAAGGGGCGTTGTCGCGCGCGAAGCGCCTCCAGGAGTCGGCCCCACGCAGCACGGCCGCGAGCTGGGTGGCATCGCCCATCTCCTCGTCGTGCTTGACGAAGGCAGCGCCCTCGAACCGGCAGCGCGTCATCTGCGCCCCGCCGAGCCGCGCCTGTGCAAGGCGTGCGCCGCGCAGGTCGGCGCCGTCGAGCCAGGCTTCCCTCAGGTCGGCGCCCTCGAGGTCACAGCCTTGCAGATTTGCGCCGCGCAGGTCGGCGGCGAAGAGCTCGATGCCCGCGAGCGCGCGTCCGGACAGATCGGCACCTTCGAGGTCGGGCAGGTCGCCAGCCTGCCCCCGTGCCGCGTTCCACGCCTCGACGCCTTGGTCGAGCAATCCCAGGTGGGCCGGGTTCGCCATGCGCTCGGTCCTGTCAGGATAGGGTCAGGATGGAAAGTCCAGCACGCCTTGCGCAAGCATGCTGAACCACGGCACTTCAGCAGGCGGGTGGTTTCTTCGCCTTCACGGGTGTGACTGTGCGCCCGTCCTCCCTTTCGGGCAGCCGCCGTCCGATTGCGGAGGACTGCAGTTTCCCGGCCACCTGGCCGTTCCCGCGTCACCGACCGGCACCATGGAGCCACCCTGTGAAGCGGTGACTTCGCCTGCCTTCGGTCGATGGCTAATTCCTTGATAGAATTGCGCTTGTCCCGCTTCGCCCGACCACGGGCAGGCGGCTTTTCTTTTTGCTGACGAGCGCTGATGACCACCACTCCCTTCCCGCCCGAACTGCTGCGTGACGTCGAGAAACGCCGCACCTTCGCGATCATCTCCCACCCCGACGCCGGCAAGACCACGCTCACCGAAAAGCTGCTGCTGTTCGGCGGCGCGATCCAGCTCGCTGGCACGGTGAAGGCGCGCAAGTCGGCACGCCATGCCACCTCCGACTGGATGGAGGTGGAAAAGCAGCGCGGCATCTCGGTGACCAGCGCGGTGATG
>SHNC01000232.1 GCA_004295105.1 Betaproteobacteria bacterium
TGCCGTTGCGTCCGCCGTTATCCTTCGTGTTCGACAGCCCCTGCACCAGCATGCGGCCGGGCAGGGCGTAGAAGGTGTGCGGTCCGACGAAGCCGGTCCTGTCGGCGAAGTCGGTGATCGTGCGCACCAGCTTCGGCTTGGCCGGGTTGGCGCCGATGTCGAACACGAAGATCCTGTTGTCGTCGAGCCGGCCGGCCCACAGGTAGCGGCGATCGTCGGTGAAGCCGCCGTGGTGCGCCTCGCCGCGCCCGCCCACGCTTAGCGTGTGGACGACCTTGCCGTAGTCCTTCGACGTCGGATTCACATCCACGGTGACCAGTTTGTCGGACTCGTCGCCCATGCCCTTGACGCCGAGCGTCCACACATGGACATAGTCTTCCTGGCCCTTGATCAGGGTGCTCAGGTAGGGCGAATTGCAGGTTTCGTCGGCGGCAACCGGTGCCGTGGCGAACAGCGCCAGCAGCGTCATCGTGGCCACTGTCGTCCGGATAGGCGACTTCTTCATGGCGCGTCTCCTTCTCTGTCGGGATCGAAACGCCGGCCATGCCTGGAGACGGGCTCTGCGGTCCGCAAGGCATGGCCAGGCGGTCGTGCTTTGACCGTAGAAGCCCTTGCCCCGGGTGTCAATGTCGCTTCCCCGTCCGATCGCGCGCGAACGACCTTCCGACGCCGCACGCGCAAGTCGTCACGCGGCGCGGAAACAAACACGCAACAATCGGTGCGCGGCCCGACATGGGCGAATTACCGGGGGTGGCCAGCATGGCTCCACACGCCGGCAGGACATGGGTCCCGCCGCCGCTTCGTGGAGATCGATCATGAGGCCGTCCCTTTCCCGCGTCACCGCGCCGTGGGCACTCGTTGCCGCAGCGGCCGTCCTGCTCGCGCTCACCATGGGCGCGCGCACTTCGTTCGGCTTGCTGCTGTCACCGCTCAACACCGCGACCGGCCTCGGCCTGGCAACGATCAGCTTCGCCGCCGCCGCCGGCCAGCTTGCCTGGGGGGCCGCGCAGCCGGTCGTCGGCATGCTCGCCGATCGTCACGGCCCGGTGCGCATCATCGCGGCCGGCGGCCTGCTGCTTGCGGCCTCTACCGCGCTCTTGCCGCTGGTGCAGGGGGCGGCTGCGCTGACCGCAGTGTTCGTGCTGATGGCTGTGACCGGTGCCGCGGCTGGCAGCAATGCGCTGCTGCTCGGGGCGGTGAATCAGCGCGTCGACCATGCCCGTCGCGGCCTGGCCGCCGGCATCGTCAGTGCGGGTGGTTCCGCCGGTCCCTTGCTGATGGCGCCGCTGGTGCAGGGCGTCACCGGCTCGGCGGGTTGGGTCGCCGCCACGCTCGTCCTGGCCGTGCTTGCGCTGCCTGCGTTGCCGCTGTCGCGGGCATTCGCGCCAAGGCGGCCGGCGGCGGATGTTGCGCCCGTCGTCGCGGCGGATGCGCGGCGCGTGCGGGCGCAACTGCGCGACCGGCGCTTCATCCTCGTCACCGCCAGCTTCTTCGTGTGCGGCTTTCATGTCGCCTTCTTCACCACCCACATGCCGGGAGTCATCGCCCTGTGCGGCTTGCCCATGGGGTTCGCGGGCCTCTGGCTGGCAGTGGCCGGCCTGGCCAACGTCGTCGGCAGCCTTGCCGCGGGGGTGGCGGCCCAGCGCGTTGCGCCGGGTGCGATGCTGGCCGCGCTGTATGCGGTGCGCGGGCTGACGATCGCGCTGTTCCTCGCCACGCCGACCAGTGCCGGGGCCACGCTGGCCTTCGGCGTGCTGATCGGGCTGACGCAGATGGCGGTGTTGCCACCCACGACCGCGCTGGTGTCACGCATCGCCGCCGGCCACAACCTCGGCATGCTGCTTGGCGTGTCGATGATGATCCATCAGCTCGGCGCGTTCTTCGGCGCATGGGCGGGCGGTCTCGCGGTCGCCGCGACCGGCGCCTACGATGCCGTGTGGCTGGCCGACATCGCGTTGTCGGTCATTGCCGTGGCCCTGTGCCTGGCCCTGCGGGAGAGAGGCGCGCAGCGGCCGCAGGTGCTTCAGCCTGCCTGAATGGTCCACGCATCATGCGGTACGCGAACGCAGCACCCGCGCCGCGATCAGGGCGCGGCACCGGTGGATCACAGTCTGCCGATACGCATGCTGATCGGCCAGGCGATGGGGCGCCGGATTTCCGCGGCGCCCCAGGTCGCCGCGATGTCGTCGGCAAAGGCCGTCAGCACGTCGTCCCGCCCCGCTTCGCGGGCTTGCCGAACCGCCGACCAGGTCCGGACATAGCCCAGCAACTCGCTCAGCGACCATTCCAGACGGATGTCCAGCGGCGGCGCGGCGAACTCGTCGAACGGGAAGTCGATCGTCGCGTAGCCCGAGTCGACCAGCTTGCGCTCGGCAGGCCAGTACGGACCGATCTCGTTCCAGTAGAACTGCCTGAAGCGCTCGTTCAGAACAGGTTCGAGCGCCGGCGCGCCGTAGCTGACCAGGGCCAGGATCCCCCCTGCGACGGCGACTCGCCGAACCTCGTCGTAGAACGCGGGCAGGTCGAACCAGTGCGCCGCCTGGGCTGCCGTGACGAGGCTGACGCTGTGGTCGGCAAGGTGCAGACGTTCGGCCGTTGCGCACTGGTAGCGGATGCGCCCGTGTGCAACGGCATGCG
>SHNC01000033.1 GCA_004295105.1 Betaproteobacteria bacterium
GAGCCAGTTCTTGCGCCCGGTCGCCAGTTCCGGTTCATTCTGCCCATGTCGGGCAAGAAGTTGAGGTCTTCTACCGCTGGCATGCGCTGTACGGCCGTCGCGTGCGACGCGTGTACAGCGAGCGTCGCGCCACCGGCGAGCTCGTACACGTGGAGATGGGCCACGGCGTCGTTATCGCTGTCGCCGCCTGGATGCTGGACGAGGCCACCTGCGCTGCCTTCACGCTGGGTCCGCCACGCGCGTCGGTGACGGCTCTTGCCGAGCTGCATCGCCTGCTCGTCGAGCATGGCCATCGGCGAAGCTCGCCAGGTGTTCATCACACCGTCGGTGAGGCCTCGCATGAAGACAAGTTCGAGTCCAGTTCCTCGGCCAGTCAAGCCGCTTCTGCTGACCGGTCCGCGTCAGCTGTGCATGACGTTCGAGACGCCCGTGCTCCTGGCAGTGACGCCAGAGCAGCGCGCGATGGCGACGCAAGCGCTCGCCACGGTGTTGATGCAGGCCGCCGGCCTTGACGATCTGGAGGCCGACGATGTCCAACCATGATCTGCTGCCCGCCGACGTGCTGCGCCGCAAGGCTGTCGTCTACGTGCGCCAGTCCACGCAGACGCAGGTCCAGATGAACCTGGAGAGCAAACGCCGCCAGTACGACCTGGTCGAGGAGGCCCGCCGGCGCGGGTTCCAACGGGTCGAGGTGATCGACGACGACCTCGGCCTGTCTGCCAGCGGGACGGTCGAACGTCCCGGCTTCGATCGGCTCGTCGCGTGGCTGTGCGCCGGCGAGGTCGGTGCCGTGCTGTGTTCGGACGCCTCCCGCCTGGCGCGCAATGGCCGGGACTGGCACCACCTGCTCGAACTCTGCGGCCTCGTCGAGGCTTGCGTCATCGACATGGACGGCGTCTACAACCCGTGCCGTCCCAACGACCGCCTGTTGCTGGGGATGAAGGGCAGCATCAGCGAGTTCGAGCTCAACATCCTGCGCTCACGCATGCTCGATGCAGCGCGCGCCAAGGCGCGGCGCGGCGAGCTTCGTCTCACGGTCCCCATCGGCTACATCTGGCACCGCGAGTACGGACTGACCGTCGATCCCGACCTGCGTATGCAGGAGGTCGTGCACCTCGTGTTCGCCCGTTTCCGTCAGCTTGCGAGCGCTCGCCAGACCTACCTGTCCCTGGCCGCGGAGCAGGTTCATTTCCCGCGCCCCTCGGACGGCAAGAAGCTCGTGAGCTTCGACTGGACGCCGATCCGCTACCGCAATGTGATGAGTCTGCTGAAGAACCCGTTCTACGCCGGGGCCTACATCTACGGCAAGACGGAGGGGCGCACGACGATGGTCGATGGGCGTCTACGCAAGACCTACAAGCACGGCAAGCCGTTCGACCAATGGGAGGTCGTGCTCAAGGATCACCACGACGGCTACATCGACTGGGCGGAGTTCGAACGCAACCAGAAGCTGCTGGCGCTCAACGCCTACGGGCGCGCAGGAGGCACGAAGTCCGGCCGCGGCGGCGCGGCGCTGCTGGCCGGGATGATGACCTGCGCGAGGTGTGGGCGCAGGCTGTCGGTGGCGTACCGCGGCCGCAGGCCGCAGCCGGTGTACCGATGCGAGCACCCGAGCACGCAGCCGCACAAGCCGCGATGCTGTACCTTCGGAGCCTCACGACCCGATGAGGCCGTCGCGCGCGAGTTGCTGCGCGCCGTCGAGCCCCTGGCGGTCGATGCCGCACGCCAAGCCGAACTCACCTTCATGCAAGCCCAAGCTGAGCAGCGCCGTGTTCGTGAGCTTGAACTGCAGCAGGCCCGCTACGACGCGCAACTGGCCGAGCGGCGCTACGCCGCCTGCGACCCGGACAACCGGTTGATCGCCGCACAGTTGGAGAAGAGTTGGGAGGCTGCACTGCAGCGGGTGCAGGCCTGCGAGCGCCAGCTTGCGGGCTTACAGGCCTCCCAGGCCCAAGCCCAGTGGCCCGACTTCAGCGGCCTGGCTGCGGATCTCCATGCCGCGTGGCACGCGCCGGGCGTGACGACACGAGCGCGTCAGCAACTGCTGCGCGCCCTCGTTCAAGACATCGTGGTTGACGTCGACGAGGCGGCGCGCGAGGTGATCCTGGTCATCCACTGGCATGGCGGCCAACACTCCGAGGTTCGGGTTCCCAAGCCGCGATCGGGAGAACACGGCTGCAGGACCTCGGATGAGGCGGTGGAAGTCATCCGAAGGATGGCCGGGCAGTGGTCAGACGAACACATCGCGGCCTCGCTCAATCGGATGGGCATGCCCACCGGGCAAGGCAAGACCTGGACGGCGCACCGCGTGTCGTCGATGCGGCGCGTGCGCGACATCCGCGCCTACAAGCCGGCCGAGGGAGATGGTGAGTGGCTGACCATGTCGCAGGCCGCAGAGAAGCTCGGCGTTTCCAATCACCGGATCCGAAGCCTCATCAAGCAGGGATTGTTGCCAGCAGAGCAGGTAGTTCCGCGTGCGCCGTTTCAGATCCGCACCGCGGCGCTCTCAGATCAGCGGGTCATCGACGCGCTCTCGCGAACAAGTCGCCCATGTCGCACCGAGAACGACAAGCAGATCTCAATGTTTTCAAGCACTTGAAGAAGAGGGGTCCTATGGGCAGGCCATTGCGATCGG
>SHNC01000126.1 GCA_004295105.1 Betaproteobacteria bacterium
CGCGACCGTTGGCGTAGATTCCTTCCATCATCGCCTGCGGCGACACGCCGGCCGCGACACGCTCGCGATACAGGTTCAGCGATTCGATGTCCTGGTAGTCGTCGATCGAGTCGAAACGCACGTTGGTCATGCCGATTTCCTCGCCCTGGTAGATGTAGGGCGTGCCCTTCAGGAAATGCAGCGCGGTGGCGAGCATCTTGGCCGACTCGACGCGGTAGCGCCCGGGGTCGCCGTACTTCGACACCGCCCGCGGCAGGTCGTGATTGCTCCAGAACAGCGAGTTCCAGCCGGTGTCGGCGAGCGCGGTCTGCCACTTGGTGATGACCCGCTTGAACTCGACCAGATCGAAGGCACGCGGCTTCCATTTGCCGTGCTCGGGGTCGTGGGTGATGGTGATGTGCTCGAACTGGAAGACCATCGACAACTCGTTGCGCGCCGGATCGGAGTAGAGCCTGGCGATCTCCGGGGTGGCGCTCCACGTCTCGCCGACGGTCAGCACGTCGCGGCGGCCGAAGGTGGCCTGGTTCATCTCCTGCAGCAGCGGGTGCAGGCGCGGGCCGTTGGCCATGATCTGCGCGTCCACCACCTTGCCGATGAGGTCGATGACGTCCATGCGGAAGCCGCCGATGCCCCGGTCCAGCCACCAGTTCATCATCCGGTGCACTTCCTCCTGCACCTTGGGGTTGTCCCAGTTGAGATCCGGCTGCTTCCTGGAGAACTGGTGGAAGTAGTACTCGCCGGTGGCGGCATCGAACGCCCAGCCGCTGCCGCCGAAGTAGGAATGGAAGTCGTTGGGGGCCGAGCCGTCGGCGCGGGGCTGGCGCCAGATGTAGTAGTCGCGGTAGGGGTTGTCCTTCGACTTCCTGGCCTCGACGAACCAGGGATGCTCGTCGGACGTGTGGTTCACCACCAGGTCCATGACGATGCGGATGTCCCGCCTGGCCGCCTCGGCGATCAATTCGTCCATCTCGGCCAGCGTGCCGAACTCGGGCGCGATGTCGCAGTAGTCGGAGATGTCGTAGCCGTTGTCATCCATCGGCGAGCGGAACACCGGCGACAGCCAGATCACATTCACGCCGAGGGTCTGCAGGTAGTCGAGCTTGCCGATGATGCCGGCCAGGTCGCCGATGCCATCCCCGTTCGCATCGCAGAAGCTGCGCGGGTAGATTTGATACACCACGGCGTTGTGCCACCACTTCGTTTCCACGTTCCGGATCCTCTTCCACGCGTTGCCGATCTGTCCTTCCGCCGACGCCCGGGATCAGGCTTTCGGCGTGCCCGGGAGTCTGGGCCGATGAGTTCTGCTGATCGGCTCATAAAATCTCCAAAGCGGTTTGGATCGTAAGCCGAAGCGCTTTGGATGTAAACTGTTTTTTGTAGAAAGAGAACAAAAGTGGTTTAGCCGCTAGACTACGAATGTTGCCATGAGCATCCCGGCAGGCGCCTCCGGGTCGGTGCGCCAGCAGACGGATGCCGTGCCCGCACGAGGAAACGCGCATGAAGGTGAATCTGAAGATGCTGTCCGAGTCGCTCGGACTGTCACAAACCACCGTGAGCCGGGCGCTCAACGGTTACTCGGACGTCAGCGAGGCGACGCGGCAGCGCGTCGTCGAGGCCGCACGAGCCCTCGGCTACCAGCCCAATCCGCAAGCGCGACAACTCGCAACCGGCCGCGCCAACGCGATCGGCATCGTCTATCCGTTCGGCGCCAGCGACATCGGCGACATCCGCTTCGGCGAGGTCGTGTCGGGCATCACCGAGCGTCTGGCCGAGCACAACCTGGACCTGCTGATCCATTCGTCGCGGCCCGACGTCGAACTCGACACCTATCGCCGGCTGATCGATGGGCGCCGTGTCGACGCGCTGATCGTCGCGCGCACGCGGGCCGACGATCCGCGCATCCGCTTCCTCCAGACGCGGCAGTTCCCGTTCGTCGCCTATGGACGGACGGTCACCAGCACGCCTTATGCATGGTTCGACTTCGACAACGAGAAGGGGGGGAGACTTGCGGTCGAGCGCCTGCTCGCACTCGGACACCGGCGCATCGCGCTGATCCATGCACCGCTGGAACTCAACTTCGCCCAGCAGCGGCGCGCCGGCTTCATGGCCGCGCTGCGCGACGCCGGCCTCAAGCCGGATGCGAAGCTGATCGTCGAAGCGCCGCTCAACCGCATCGGCGGCTACGAAGCGGTGGTGCGACTGATGAAGATGAAGAATCCACCCTCCGCGCTGCTGGTAGACAACAACGTGGCCGGCGTCGGCGCCTTGCGCGCGCTGGGGGACAACGGCTGGAAGCCGGGCGAAGGGATGTCGCTGATCGTCTACGATGGCATTCCCTCCGAGATCCCGCTGACCTACAGGGTCACCGCGATCGCGCAACCGACCGGTGAATCCTCGGGCCACAGCCTGGCCGACCTCGTCGTCGACGTGCTGGCCGGAAAGCCGCTCGCCGAGCTGCACAAGCTCGGCGAGCCGGTGCTGACCGTCGGCGACACCGACGGTCAGCCCTGAACCGCGATCAGCCTGGTCAGAACCACACTTCCATCTGCGCACCCATCAGCCACTTGCTGGTGCCGGTGAAGGTCGTGTTGCCGAAGCCGACCTTGTCGCTGCTGTCGTAGCTGAAGCCGTT
>SHNC01000294.1 GCA_004295105.1 Betaproteobacteria bacterium
TGCGGGCGGCCTGCCGCGGGGGGGCGCCAGGCCTACTGGGTGTGTCCGCTGATCGAGGAGTCCGAGACGCTGCAGTTGCAGACCGCGCTCGACACCTTCCAGGCCCTGACCGCCGCGCTGCCCGAGCTGCGCATCGGCCTGCTGCATGGGCGGCTGAAGGCGGACGAGAAGTCGGCGACGATGGCCGCCTTTGCCGGGCATGAGTTGGACGTGCTGGTGGCGACCACCGTGATCGAGGTCGGCGTCGATGTTCCCAATGCCAGCCTGATGGTGATCGAGCACGCCGAGCGCTTCGGGCTCGCGCAACTGCACCAGTTGCGCGGCCGGGTCGGGCGCGGCAGCGCCGAGTCGGTGTGCATCCTGCTGTATGCCCAGCCGCTGTCGCAGACCGGACGCGAGCGCCTGAAGGTGATCTACGAAAACAGCGACGGCTTCGAGATCGCCCGCGCCGACCTGCGCATCCGCGGCCCTGGCGAATTCGTCGGCGCCCGCCAGAGCGGCCTGCCGCTGCTGCGCTACGCCAGCCTGGAAGACGACTTCGACCTGATCGAGCCGGCACGAGAACTGGCCGAGCAGATGCTGCGCGATTCGCCGCAGGCGGCCGAACGGCTGATGGTGCGCTGGCTGGGTGGCCGCGAGGCGCTCTTGCGGGCGTGATCGAGCGTGTGTCGATGCTGCAGTGGTGCCGGGCGGGTGATTGTTCCACGGGCTGCGCAAGTCGCCCTCGCGGCGCCCGATGCCCAGTCGGTCCGCGCCCGCTCTGCAGGCCCCCGCCCCGGCACCACGATCGGGCAGTTCCTCCATGCAGCCATGAAATTGCCTCCAGCCAGGTACGGCGGGTGACGGACGGTTGCTAGAATGCCGCCTTCGCCCCTGCAACCGCTCCATGCTAGCCCGCCTTCGCCACGAAACCTGGCTGCCGAGGCCGCCGCGCGCCTCCGTCCCGGCGTCCTTGCGGCCTTGGCTCACCGACTCCGCTTCGCTGACCTCGCGTATCCGGGCGCGTTGCACCCGCTTTTCCGTTCGCGTGCTCGCGCAGCGCCTCGGTGCCGCGCAGCTCGACGAGGCGGTATTCCTTGGCCTGAACCCCGGCGAGCGGGTGTGGGTGCGCGAGGTGCTGCTGCTTGCCGACGACCGGCCGGTGGTATTCGCCCGCTCGCTGCTGCCGCGTCGCAATCTACGCGGCGCCTGGAACCTTTTTCACGGCATGGGCGCCCGCCCCCTGGGGGCGGCGCTGTTCGCCGATCCTGCGATCAGCCGTGCGCCGCTCACCTGCAAGCGCTTCGATGCGCGCGATGCGCGTTATCATCGGGCCCGTTCCGCGCTCGCCGAGCACGATGCGGCGGCTTCCATGCCGCGTGACGTGTGGGCGCGCCGCTCGCTGTTCCGCCGGCATGGTCGCGCGCTGATGGTGAGCGAATTCTTCCTGCCCGCGATATTCGAACTGCCCCGATGATGAGCACGATGACACTCAGCGACAAGTTGCCCCCGCGTCTGACCCTTTACGCACGCCTGATGCGGATCGACAAGCCGATCGGCACGCTGCTGCTGCTGTGGCCGACGCTGTGGGCGCTGTGGATCGCCGCCGACGGCTGGCCGCCGCTGCATGTGCTGGTGATCTTCACGCTCGGCACCTTCCTGATGCGATCGGCCGGCTGCGTGATCAACGACTACGCCGACCGCGACTTCGACGGCCATGTCGAGCGCACGAAGAACCGCCCGCTGGCCATGCGCGCGGTGAGTACGCGCGAGGCTCTGCTGCTGGCCGCCGGCTTGTCGCTGGTGGCCTTCGTGCTGATCCTGCCGCTGAAACCGCTGGTGATCTGGCTGTCGTTGCCGGCGCTGTTCCTCGCCGCCAGCTATCCCTTCACCAAGCGCTTCTTCGCCATCCCGCAGGCCTATCTCGGCATCGCCTTCGGCTTCGGCATCCCCATGGGTTTTGCCGCGATCCTCGGCGAGGTGCCGGCGATCGCCTGGATCATGCTGCTGGCGAACATCTTCTGGGCGGTGGCCTACGACACCGAATACGCGATGGTCGATCGCCCCGACGACCTCAAGATCGGCATCAAGACGTCGGCGATCACCTTCGGCCGCTTCGACGTCGCCGCAGTGATGCTGTGCTATGCCGCGGCCTTCGGTCTGCTGGCAGCGGTCGGTGTCGCCGCGGCGCGCGGCCCGCTGTATTTCGCTGGCCTGCTGGGGGCAGCCGGCATCGCCGCCTATCACTACACGCTGATCCGCGACCGGGATCGTGCCAACTGTTTCAAGGCTTTCCGCCACAACAACTGGGTGGGCGCGGTGATCTTCGCGGGGGTCTTCCTCGACGAACTGATTCGCCGCGTGTGAGCCTCGCGCAACGATGACGCGCGTGGCCGGTCAACCGCTAGCGGGTATGTGCCCGCCTCCGAGGAGACCGCAATGAACACGAAGATGCGCATGGTGGCCGGTGCCTTCGCGGCCCTGCTGTCGTCAGCCGCGTTTGCCTTCCACTGCCCGCAAGAGATGAAGAAAATCGACGATGCGCTGGCGAAGAATCCACCGCTCAGCGCGCAGCAGCTCGCCGAGGTGAAGGAATTCCGCA
>SHNC01000140.1 GCA_004295105.1 Betaproteobacteria bacterium
TGGAGGACGGCTGGGAAGGCTGTTTGTCGGTGCCCGGCCTGCGCGGCATGGTGCCCCGCCACCGCCGTATCCGCTACCGCGGCGTCGATCCGCAGGGCGCGCCGATCGACCGCGTCGCCGAGGGCTTCCATGCGCGCGTGGCGCAGCACGAATGCGACCACCTGATCGGCATGCTGTACCCGATGCGGGTACGCGATTTCAGCCGCTTCGGCTTCACCGACGTGCTGTTTCCGGATCTGGCCGGCGTGCCGGACGAATGATCCGCCCCCTCCCCCCGACCGAGTGCAGCGCATTGGCTGCGCGATGACCGCGCCCCCCCTGACAATCCGGAAATGCCACCCATGACCGACCACGCCAAACCTCTCGCCGGCCTGACGGTGATCGAGCTCGGCACGCTGATCGCCGGTCCCTTCGCCAGCCGCATCATGGCCGAGTTCGGCGCCGAGGTGATCAAGATCGAATCCCCCGACGGCGGGGACCCGCTGCGCAAGTGGCGCAAGCTGTACGAGGGCACCTCGCTGTGGTGGTACGTGCAGGCGCGCAACAAGAAATCGGTGACGCTGAACCTCAAGCACGCCGACGGCCGCGAGGTCCTGCGCCGCCTGGTGGCGGGCGCCGACATCGTGGTGGAGAACTTCCGCCCGGGCGTGCTGGAGAAGCTCGGCCTGGGCTGGGACGCGCTGTCGGCGCTGAATCCCGGACTGGTGATGGTGCGCCTGTCGGGCTTCGGCCAGACCGGGCCGATGGCGGCGCAGCCCGGCTTCGGCGCCATCGGCGAATCGATGGGCCGGCTGCGCTACGTGACCGGCTTCGCCGACCGGCCGCCGGTGAAGACGGGCATCTCGATCGGTGATTCCATCGCTGCGTTGTGGGGCGTGATCGGCGCGCTGATGGCGCTGCGCCACAGGGAGGTCAATGGCGGCAAGGGCCAGGTGGTGGACGTGGCGCTGTACGAGGCGGTGTTCGCGATGATGGAGTCGCTGGTGCCCGAGTTCGACGTGTTCGGCTTCGTGCGCGAGCGCACCGGCAACATCATGCCCGGCATCACGCCGTCCAACACCCACACCACCCGTGACGGTAAGCATGTGGCGATCGGTGCCAACGGCGACGCGATCTTCAGACGCCTGATGCAGACCCTGGGCCGTGGCGACCTCGCAGACGATCCGGCGCTGGCCGACAACGCCGGCCGCGACGCGCGGCGCGACGAGCTGTATGCGGCGATCGACGCCTGGGTGGCGACGCACGACGAGGCGGAAGTGCTGGCCGCACTGGCGGCCGCCGAGGTGCCGGCGTCGCGCATCTACTCGGTGGCCGACATGTTCGCCGACCCGCAGTTCCTCGCCCGCGGCATGCTGCAGAGCGCGAAGCTGCCCGACGGCCGCGACTGCCGCATCCCCGGCATCGTGCCCAAACTGTCGGAGACGCCCGGCGGCACCGAATGGATCGGCCCCGCACTGGGCGAACACAACGACGCGGTGCTCGGCGGACTGGGCTACACGCCGGCTGAGATCGCCGCGCTGCGCACTGCCGGCGTGCTCTGACGCTCACCGCCTCGCGTCATCGCGGCGGAGACGGGGCGCCGTCGGGCAGGCCGCCGCGGCAGGCATCCCGGTATGCGGCCTTCACGCCCGACGCGTCGCGCCAGAAGAAGGCGCCTTCCACATAGCGCGGCCAGGGTTCCGGGCCCTGCGGCGGGCCCACGAAGCGCGCAGCGGTGGCCGCGAGCAGGATGTCGTGGGTGACGAACACATGCAGGCCGGGCATGTCCACCGCGACCGCCAGCATGTGCCGCACCAGCTTGCGCGCGCCGGCGTCGGGCGGTTCGGTGCCCGGCAATGGCTCGTCGCGGAAAGCGAGGTGTTCCATGATGCCGCGACTGCCCATCGTCAGCCAGTTGCGGCCGGCCAACTGACGGTCGATCACATAGGCGCCGGGGTCGCCCAGCATGCGGTCGGGGACCACCTCGAGCGCGACGCCGGCGGCATCGCCGATCAGCTCCGCGGTCTGCACGCAGCGGCTTACCGGGCTGCTGCGCAGCGTACGCACGCGCCCCTGCATCGCCGCGCCGAGCGCGCGCGCGAGTCGCACGCCGAGTTCGTTGAGGGGCAGCGCGTAGCCGATGTCGTCGCTCGGCAGTTCGTCGCGCACCGAGTGCCGCAGCAGCAGCGCCACCGGCCGGTCGTCGGGGACCTCGGCAAGCCAGCGGAACATCGACGGCGGTACGGCGTGCTGGGCGGGATCGTTCATGGCGGCGTCACCTGCATACGGCAAACAGTAGTGCTGGATGCGCCCCTGGGAAGCGACAACACTTGACGAAGATCAAATCGATTGCAATTAGCAACAGTTTCTTATTGCAACTTATTCGGCGGGCGGTTATAGTTGCACCCGTCTCCTCCTCTCGAACCCCTCGAGATGGTTCAAGCCTCGCTCCACAGCGAGGCTTTTTTTTTGCCCGCTGCACCGGCCGTGCCGTCGCCGCCCGCGGCATCGCGTCGCGCACATGCGGCGTCGTGTGCCGTCATCACGCCGGCGTCACCATGCGGTCACCGCCACTCGCGGCGTCATCGC
>SHNC01000289.1 GCA_004295105.1 Betaproteobacteria bacterium
GAGTGACGCCCTTCACGGCACGGCCGAAGTGCTGTTCGAGCGGGCGGCGGCAGGCTTCATACGCGCGGCCGAAGGCGGGCGCTACGACGCATACTGCGCCGGGCAGTTGCGCGCGCTCGAGGAACTCGGGCTGGTCGCGGCCGAACGCGTCGAGGCGGTGCTGCGGCCCGGCGCACACAGGCTGTGCGGGTGCTGGTTTTGAGCGCGGACTTTGCGGCACTCGAAGCGGCCGGGCTGAATCTGCATGCGGTCCTCGACGCTCCCGACCTTCCGCCGCAAGTCCTTGCCGACCTGCGGCGCGACTTTGCGCCGGAACACGCCTGCCGCCAGATCGTCCTGATCGGCAATGCCGGCCGTGCGATGTGGGCGGCGCTGAAGGCAGCGGGCCCCGCTTCCGACGATCCGATCGATGACTTCAGCGTGCGCACCGTGATGCAGTGGTTCACCACGCAGTTCCCGGGGCATCGCAGCACACTGCTGTACCCGGCCGACAAGGCGGTCGGCCTGCAGAGCCTCGGCCAGCTCGCCGGCTGGCACCACCCTACGCCGTTCAAGCTCGGCATCCTGCCGCAGTGGGGCACCTGGTTCGGCTACCGCGTTGCCTTGCTCACCGACACCGAGCTGGCGCCGACTGCGCCGCTGCAGGCGGCGTCGCCGTGCGCATCGTGCGCAGGGCGGCCGTGCGTCGCCGCCTGTCCGCCGCAGGCGATGGCGGATGGCGAATTCGTGCTGGACAAATGCGTCAGCTACCGCCTGCAGCCGGATTCGCGCTGCCGGACGCGCTGCGTGGCGCGCGACGCCTGCCCGGTGGGCCGCGAGCACCGCTACGACGAGGAGCAGGTGCGGCATTCGTACTCGGTGTCGCTGCGGGCGATCGAGCGGTATTCGCGTTCGGCATTGCGCCAAGGGGAGGACGACGTGATGCGGCTCGACGAGGATGCACTCGCCCTTAGCGAGTATGTCTACCCCGATGAAGTGAGTGCGGAGCTGGAAGCGATGCTGGCTGCCAGAGAATCGGGGCCATCCTCCGGAACGTGAGCCGGCGTGTTCGCGACACGTGCGGTACGTGCTGCGATTTGCGACATCAGCGCGAGGACGACCATCACTGACTGCCGGGCGCGTTGTCGGGCGCCAGCACGGCGGTCAGCGCCGCGCCTCGGCCTGCACCTCGGGAAACACCTCCATCCCCAGCACCCGTGCCGCCTTGAGCAGGCGCGCGTCGAAGCAGGCGAAGCGGACCGGCTCGGGCGTGGCGAGCTGCAGGGTGCGCGCGCAGGCAAGCTGCACGCTGTCGTAGCCGCGCAGCGCGAAGGTATCTGCATAGTCGCCGGCGAGTTCGACGACGGCCTGGCTGATCTCGAGGACGAAGTACTCGCGCCATTGCGCGCCGAGGCGGCGTTTGGCCTCGTCGATGGCGGATGCGTCGGCCGGAACTTCCCGCGCGCGCCGCGACAGGGCGGCGAACGCCTCGGCCCAGGCGATGCGTCCGACAGCGAGCAGGTTCGCTTCGCGCGCCGATTGCAGCAGCGCTTCGCTGTGCGTTTCGGCGATGTACAGCTTGACCAGGGCCGAGGTGTCGCAGAACAGGATCAACGGCGATCCTCCAGCACCATCCGACTGACCGTCGCATGGTCGGCGTCCGGCACGAGCGTCAGTGGCGCCTCGAGCTGCGGCTTGTGGCCGCTCCAGGTGGCACCGCCGGTGGCCATCAGCGCCTTCAGTCCGTCCTCGGCCATGGCGGGGATGCCGACGATGCGCGCTACCGGCCGACTGTGCGAGGTGACCTCGATGATCTCGCCGGTCTGCGCCTGCGACAGCACACGGGAAAGCTCGGCCTTCAGTTCGCGGATGGCAATCTGCATGATGGTCTCCTTTCTGGTGATTCATCGGGCTGAATGTGACTACATTCTAGTTCTTGACATGAAAAAGTGTCCCGCTTCTTGCCCTGTGTCTCGCTGACCAGCCACCCCGGTCGGCGAGTGCGTCGGAATCATCCGACATGCGTTTCGGAGCGGACCGATTGGGGCGGGAGGCTGGCCTGACTAAAGTGGAACCGTGACCCGACAGCCGCAAGGCCTTGCAGTCCGGCACAGATACCACCCCCTCGATCCCAAGGAGAGCGTCATGAACACGGATATCATCGCAGGCAACTGGAAGCAGCTTAAGGGCAAGGTCCAGCAGCAGTGGGGCAAACTCACCGACGACGACTTCGACGTCATCGACGGCAAGCGGGTCGAACTCGCCGGCCGCATCCAGGAGCGCTACGGCATCACCCGCGACGAAGCGGAAAAACAGGTCAGGGACTGGGAAGGCCGGCTCTGATCGTCGCTGCAGATGGGCCCGCCGGCCCGCAGACCCCGCGCGCAAATGCGGGCGTGGGAGTACTGGCTCCGAGCATCGACGGCATGATGCCGCCTCGCGGCGATGTCCGCTGCCACCGCGCTGCGGGCGGCAGTGGGCACGGGGAACTGCCGCCCTGGGTGAAGGCTCGAAGCCGGCGATGGATACCCTGACTCATGCCCTTTCCGGCGCTCTCGTCGGCTGCCTGCTCGCC
>SHNC01000133.1 GCA_004295105.1 Betaproteobacteria bacterium
GCAGCTTGGCGACGGCCAGCGGCTGCAGCTCGACGTCCGTGTCGACCAGCAGCGCGCGATCGGCGCCGATCGCCAGCGCCGCGCGCAGCGTCTCCTGGCAGGCGCCGACGCCGCACGACACCGCCACCACTTCGCTGGCGATGCCAGCCTCCTTCAGCCGCACCGCCTCTTCCACGGCGATCTCGTCGAAGGGGTTCATCGCCATCTTCACGTTGGCGAGTTCGACGCCGCTGCCGTCCGCCTTGACGCGGATCTTGACGTTGTAATCGACCACGCGCTTCACGGGTACCAGAACTTTCATGTTTCCTCCTGCGGGTGAATGGGTGCCCCGCCGCGCCATGTGGGCGACAGGGCGAGATGCGGGCTTGTCAGCCGTGGTGCACGACGAATTCGTTCAATGGCGCACGCTCGCTCACCAGGCTGTTCTCGGGCGCAAGCGGATCGGCATGCCCCAGGGCCATGCCGCACACCAGTTGCTCGTTGTCATCGAAGCCGAGGATGTCGCCGATGATGCGGTGGTAGTCGATCCACGCCGCCTGCGGGCAGGTGGCGAGCCCGCGCGCGACCGCGGCCACCATCACGTTCTGCAGGAACATGCCGTAATCCAGCCAGCTCCCCTGCCCGAGGCGGCGGTCGATGGTGAACATCAGCCCGACCGGGGCGCCGAAGAACTCGAAATTCTTGCGGTGCTGGGCGCGGGTGCGCTCGGCATCGCCCTTCCTGATGCCGAGCAGACCGTACAGATCCCAGCCGACCTTGCGGCGGCGCGCGAGATAAGGGTCGAAGAACTCGGGCGGGTAGTAGTCGTATTCGGCACGGTGGCTGCCGTCGGCCGCGTCGAACGCGGCGCACACCGCTTCGACGACGCGCCGCAGCGTGTCGCCGGTGAGCACATGCACCCGCCAGGGCTGGGTGTTGGTGCCCGACGGCGCACGCGCCGCCACCTGCAGGATGGACTCGACCGTCTCCCGGTCGACCGCCTGCGGCAGGAAGGCGCGGATCGACCGACGTCCGCTCAGCGCCCTGTCCACCGCGCCGGCGGTGTGCACTTCCTTCTCGTCGATGTTCATGGCTCTCTCCTCTGTGCCCAACATGTCATGGACCTCGCGCAGCACGCGCAACGCGGGGTCCGTCGCCGTCAGCGCGGCTTCTCGCCGGTCATGCGGTGGTACAGGGCGATGCCCTCGCCCACCACGCCGCGGCGGAAGACCAGCACGCAGACGATGAAGATCAGCCCCATCATCACCGTGACCAGCGACCCCACCTTCTCCGCCATCTCGGTCTGCAGCGTCACGATCACGCCGGCGCCGACGATGGGGCCGAGCACGGTGCCCATGCCGCCGAGCAAGGTCATCAGCACGACTTCGCCCGAGGTGTGCCAGTGCGCATCGGACAGCGTCGCGAAGCCGAACAGCAGGGTCTTGAGCGCACCGGCGAGGCCGGCCAGCGCCGCCGACAGCACGAAGGCCAGCAGCTTGTACTTGTCGACGTCGTAACCCAGCGAGATCGCCCGCGCCTCGTTCTCGCGGATCGCCTTCAGCGTCTGCCCGAACGGCGACTGGATGGTGCGCTGGATCAGCCAGAACGCGGCGGCGAACAGCGTCGCCACGAGGTAGTACAGCGTGTAGTCGTTCGCCAGATCGAGCCCGAACAGGGTGCCGCGCGGCACGCCCTGCAGACCGTCCTCGCCGCCGGTGAAGGGCGACTGCAGCAGCACGAAGAACATCAACTGCGCCAGCGCCAGCGTGATCATCGCGAAGTAGATGCCCTGGCGGCGGATCGCCAGCGAGCCGACGATCCAGCCCAGCGCCGCGGCGCCGAGCACGCCGAGGGCGATCCCCGCCAGGGTCGGCACCTGCCAGGCCTTCAGCGCGTAGCCGGTCAGGTAGGTGGCGCTGCCGAAGAACAGCGCGTGGCCGAAGGACAGCAGGCCGGTGTAGCCCAGCAGCAGGTTGAAGGCGCAGGCGAACAGCGCGAAGCACAGCACCTTCATGACCAGCACCGGATAGAGCACCGCCGGCGCCAGCAGCAACAGGGCGAGGCACGCGAGGTAGCCGAGGGATGTGCGTTTCATCATTTCTCCTTGCCGAACAGGCCGGCGGGGCGCGACAGCAGCACGAGGACCATCACCACGAACACCACGGTCGAGCTGGCCTCGGCATACAGCACCTTGGTCAGGCCTTCGACCAGACCCAGCCCCAAACCGGTGAACACCGAGCCGAGGATGGAGCCCATGCCGCCGATCACCACCACCGCGAACACGGTGATGATCATTTCCGAACTCATCAGCGGGCTGACCTGGGTGGTGGGCGCTGCCAGCACGCCGGCGAGGGCGGCAAGCGCGACGCCGAAGCCGTAGGTCAGCGTGACCATCAGCGGCACGTTGATGCCGAAGGCCTGGGTCAGCTTCGGATTCTCGGTGGCGGCGCGCAGATAGGCGCCGAGCGGGGTCTTCTCGATCGCGTACCAGGTCAGCAGGCACACCGACAGCGAGGCGGCGATCACCCACACCCGGTACTTGGGCAGGAACATGAAACCAA
>SHNC01000221.1 GCA_004295105.1 Betaproteobacteria bacterium
GGTCGTAGCGACGGTCTCCGACGGCATCGAACACGTCGCTGGCAACCAGTTCGATCCGCTCCTCCAGCCCATAGTCCGTCACGTTCTGCCGTGCCACGTCGAGCGCGTCTTCCGACAGATCCACCGCAGTGATCGCGGCATTGAGAAAGGCGTGAGCCATCAGGATGGCAAGACAGCCCGAACCGGTGCACAGGTCCAGTGCGCTGCCGACCTTGTCGGCGTCTTCGATCAGGGGAGCGAGGCCGTCCTCCAGAAGCTCGGCGAAGAAGGAACGCGGCACGATGACGCGCTCGTCGACGACGAAGCGAAAATCACCGAGCCAGGCCTCGCCGACCAGATAGGCGGTGGGCACGCGATCGACCGCGCGGCGCTCGATCGCCTCGAACAGCGGGCCGCGTTCATCGGCGGGAATGCAGGCGTCGAGGAAGGGTTCGAGGCGGTCGAGCGGCAGCGCGAGCGAGGCGAGGATCAGCCACACCGCCTCGTCGTAGGTGTCGGTAACGCCATGGCCGCAAAAGATGTGCGCGCGGTTGAAGCGCGTTACGGCGTAGCGCAGCCAGTCGCGCACCGTGACCAGTTCGGCGAGCGGGCCGTGCTCGTGTTCGTCGTCATCGAGATCGTGGTCGTGGTTCGCATCGGTCATGGTGTCGTTCTCGTGGTGCAACGGCTGCGTGGCCGCCGCGGGGGCATCGGAGTTCGTTTGCTGTCTGGAGGCGGTGCAGCCGTGCGGAATGCAGCCCTCAGGCCAGCAATCGGGCCATCGTCCGCTCGTACACGGTGGCAAGTGGGGCCAGGGCGTCGATGGCAACGTGCTCGTTCACCTTGTGGATCGATGCATTGACCGGGCCGAACTCGACCACTTCGTTGCAGACCTCGGCGATGAAGCGCCCGTCCGAGGTCCCCCCCGTCGTCGAGAGCTCGGTCTCCACCGCCAGGGTTTCGCGAATCGCGTCCGACAGCGCCGCGACCAGCTTTCCACGACCGGTGATGAAGGGTTTCCCCGACAGATGCCAGTCGATATCGTATTCCAGGCCGTGACGATCGAGGATCTCATGCGTCCGTGCCTTCAGGCTTTCGACACTGGACACCGAGGCGAAGCGGAAGTTGAACAGCACCTCGCAGACCCCCGGAATCACGTTGTTCGCACCCGTGCCCGCATGGATGTTCGACACCTGCCAGGTGGTCGGCGGGAAGAACTCGTTGCCGTCGTCCCATTTCGTCGCGGCCAGTTCGGCCAGCGCAGGCGCGAACTGATGGATCGGATTGCGCGCCAGTTGCGGATACGCAACGTGGCCTTGCAAGCCTTTGATGCGCAACGTGGCCGACAGCGAACCGCGGCGACCGTTCTTGATCATGTCGCCGAGGGTGGCGACCGAGGTCGGCTCGCCGACGATGCAATAATCCAGTCGTTCGCCGCGCGCCGCCAAGGCTTCCACCACCTTCACCGTTCCATGCGTGGCGACGCCTTCCTCGTCGGAGGTGAGCAGCAGCGCGATGCTGCCTGCATGGGCGGGATGGGCGCCGACGAAGCGCTCGATGGCGACGACGAAGGCCGCGAGCGAGGATTTCATGTCGGCGGCTCCACGGCCGTAAAGCATGCCTTCGCGAAGGGTTGGCTCGAAGGGGGGCGTTGCCCATGCGTCGAGCGGGCCGGTAGGAACGACGTCGGTGTGGCCGGCGAAGCACAGCACGGGTTGTGCCTCTCCGCGGCGGGCCCACAGATTGGACACGCCACCGGTGTCGATGCGTTCGAGGACGAAGCCAAGCGGCGCCAGGCGGCCGGCGATGACGTCGAGGCAGCCTGAGTCTTCAGGGGTGACGGAGTGGCGCGCGATCAGTTCGCAGGCCAGCGCCAGTGTCGGGTTGTCGGGTGAGGACATCGTTTTGTGCGGAACGTAAGCGGGCGGCGCGGGCGGCGGCTAGCGCCTCTCGCCCTGACCGAGATTGAGCGTGAGCTCGGCGAAGGAGGGACCGTCCTGCTGGCTGGTCTCGAAACTGACCAGGGACTTGTTGGCTGAGGAACTCAGCTTCATTCCTTCTTCGCCGAACTCGGCGTTGTTGATCAACCACGACAGATTGGTCGGCGAATCGGCGTTGGCGAGCGCCTCCTCCAGCGAAATGACCTTCTCATGATAAAGGCGGAACAGATCCTGCTCGAAGGTCTGGGAGCCGGGCGCAAGGCTTTGCTCCATCGCTTCCTTGATCTCATTGACGTTGCCGCGTTCGATCAAGTCGGCGATGTGGCGGGTGTTCATCATGATCTCGACCGCCGGCGTGCGCTTGCTGTCGGGTTTTCGCACGAGGCGCTGCGATACGATGCAGCGCAGCGCGACAGCCAGATCGAGATACAGCAGTTGGCGGTTCTCGATCGGAAAGAAGTTGATGATGCGGTTCAGGGCGTGATAGGCGTTGTTGGCATGCAGCGTGGCAAGGCAGAGGTGACCGGTCTGCGAATAGGCCAATGCAGCCTGCATCGTCTCGCGGTCGCGGATCTCGCCAATGAGGATGCAGTCCGGCGCCTGGCGCATCGCGTT
>SHNC01000009.1 GCA_004295105.1 Betaproteobacteria bacterium
TCTCCTCGTGGTGTGGCGCGGCGTGCCTTTCAGCGTACCGGACTGTCGAGCGCCGGCAGGTCCAGCGTGCCGCGTTCGGTGAAACGCATGCCGGAGAACAGCGGCCCGCCGAGCTTGGCGCGCAGCACGTAGGGCACGTCGTCGGCTGCGCGCTCGTCCATCAGCCCCAACGCCTGACGCACCGCCGCCAGTGCCGACACCGACACGGGAACGCTGATCACCGTCTCGCCGAAGCGAGGCACGCCGCCCTTCTGGTCGCTGACGCCGGTGGCGAAGCTGCGGTCGTTGATCTCGAGTTCCAGCGCGACGCCGTCGAACTCGATCGCGGTCTCGTTCGGGTTCTGCACGCGCAACTTGACGTTGAAGCGCATCTCCATGCCCTGCCCTGGGATCGGCTCGAGGCCGACCACGTTCATTCGGACCGGGTCGCGGCCGGGTAAGCTGGCGCAGCCGGCGACCGCGGACACAAGCAGTGCGGCGGCGAGGAGGGAAGCGATGCGGGATCCGGCCTGCGGGAGCATTGAGCGCATGTCCGTGCCTTCGATGTCGTGGCGGCGATGACCGCATTCTAAGCGCTTCGCGAGTGCCTCGCCGGCTCGGCGGGTTTGCGGTCGCCGAACGGCCTGCTATATGTGGATGGGACGCGGCGATGCCCGCCGCCGCGGCCTGCGCGTGGGTGCAACGTCGGGCACGACAAGGGGAGGACGAGGCCATGGCCTACAAGCAAAGAAGCGTCGAAGAACACCTGCGCAGCGACGGGCTGCCCAAGCGCATCCTGGCGCTGGATGGCGGCGGGCTGCGCGGCATCCTGTCGGTGGGCATCCTGCAGAAGATCGAGGACGTCCTGCGCGAGCGTCACGGCGGCGACAAGGCGTTCCGCCTGTGCGACTACTTCGACCTCATCGCCGGCACGTCGACCGGTGCCATCATCGCCGCCGCGCTGGCCAAGGGCTGGGCGGTCGAGGACATCCGCAAGAAGTACCTGGAACTGGGCGAGCGGGTGTTCGAGAAGAGCCTGCTGCGCAACGGCCTGCTGCGTGCCAAGTACGATGACGACAAGCTGATCGCGGAGCTGAAGGACGTCTACGGCGCGCGCACCACGCTCGGCGGCAAGGAGCTGCGCACCGGCCTGCTGGTCATGACCAAGCGCCTGGACACCGGCAGCCCGTGGCCGGTCAGCAACAACCCGCGCGGCAAGTACTTCGCGTCGCGTCCCGGCGGCACCATCGGCAATGGCGACTATCCGCTGTGGCAGGTGGTGCGCGCCTCGACTGCGGCGCCGGCCTACTTCGATCCGCAGAGCATCACCATCGTCGACAAGGCCGGCCATGAACCGGTGGTGGGCGAGTTCGTCGATGGTGGCGCCAGCCCGTTCAACAATCCGTCGCTGCAGGCGCTGATGTACGCCACGCTGGACGGCTACCGCATCGGCTGGCCCACCGGCGCCGACCGGCTGCTGCTGGTGTCGGTCGGCACCGGTGCCGCGGATCCGGCGGTGAAACGCGAGAAGATCGCCGCCAAGCATGCGATCAATGCTCTGCTGTCCCTGATGGACGACTGCGCCTCCTTGCAGGAGACGCTGCTGCAGTGGATGTCGACCAGCCCCACGGCGCGCGCGATCGACCGTGAACTCGGCGACCTGCGCAATGATCTCGTTGGCGGCGCGCCACTGGTGAGCTACCTGCGCTACAACGTCGACCTGCGCAAGGACAGCGTGCAGCAGCTCGTCCCCGAGCTGAAGAGCGCCAAACTCATCGAGTCGCTCAGCGCCATGGACGCGCCCGAGAACATGCCCACCCTGCACCGGCTGGGCACCGCGCTGGCCGGGCGGGAGGTGCGGGCGGGCGATTTCGCGTCGGCGTTCGATCTGCCGGCGGCCTGATCGGCAGGGGGGCCGGATCGCACGGCGCGAGGATCAGAACGACGAGCCGGGCTGGCGCAGGAACTCGGCTTCCCCAGCCGTCGTCTCGCGCCCGAGCGCCGCGTTGCGATGCGGAAAGCGGCCGAAGCGCTCGATGATCTCGCAGTGGCGGCGGGCGTAGTCCAGATAGCCGTCGAACGCCGCGCGCTGCGCTGCCGGCACTGCGCCGGCGAGGCGGTCGAACAGGCGCACCGCCTCGCGCTGGTCGGCGAGCTCCTCGGAATGCTCCAGCGGCAGATACAGGAACACGCGCTCGACCGGTCGCGCGTCTTCATCGATCCCGAGCCGGATCGCCTCCTTGGCCCAGCGTCGCGCCAATGCGTCGAAGGCGAAGGCTGCGGCGCTGCCGCGCCAGATGTTGCGCGGAAACTGGTCGGTGAGCAGCACCAGCGCCAGCCGCCCGCGCAGGCCGCCGAGCCAGGTGTCGAGCTGGCCGAAGGCCGCCTGCTGCACCATGGGGGAGAACCGCTGCCCGATTTCCGCATCCACCGCCGCCTGCTTGCGCCACCACAGCGCCGACTGCCGGGCGATGACCTCCGCATCATCGGCATGGCGGCC
>SHNC01000144.1 GCA_004295105.1 Betaproteobacteria bacterium
GCCGCCGGGAGGTTAGCGACACATGACCGAAGCACCTTTCAAACTATCCCGCGTTTCTGGTGCTCCCGTCTCGGACGTTGAACTGATCGCTGATCTTCAACGTGTTGCGCAGCTACTGAACTCAGACACCGTGCCTCAAAAGAAGTACGGTGAGGCTGGCGCTTATGACTACAGCACAGTCATTCGCAGGTTTGGATCATGGAACGAGGGCCTTCGTCTCGCCGGCCTTGCCTTATCCAACGAAATCAACATGTCGGACGAGCGTCTATTCGAGAACCTTCTTGACCTTTGGCAGCATAGAGGCCGACAACCACGGCGCAGCGAGTTGTCATCACCCCCGTCCACGATCTCGCAAGCCCCATACAACCGCCGTTTCGGGTCTTGGACGGCATCACTTGAAGCATTCGTCAATTACGCCAACGGAACCGGCGCTGAGCCGTCTACCGTTCAATCTGGCCCAGAAGCTGCCCGCCGCACAACTGGCCGAGACCCATCACTCCGCCTTCGCTGGCATGTGCTTCAGCGTGACCGCTTCACTTGTTGCGCGTGCGGCGCAAGTCCAGCACTCACGCCTGGAGTCGAGCTTCATGTCGACCATATACTCCCTTGGAGCAAGGGTGGCGAGACAGCCCTGGAAAACCTGCAAACACTTTGCTCAATATGCAATCTTGGGAAGTCCAATATGCGTGCGGGCTAACACGTGCGATCCATGTCAGCGCTCCTTGCCCCGCTCAGGACGGGAGCGTGACAAGTTCAGCACATACCGCTCCTGTTCGGCGGTCTCGATCGCGCCCGGACGGGCGGCGCGCACGCGCCGGATGGCGTCCGGCGGCGGGACGCCGAGTTCGACCAGGAGCTGCGCGGCCACCGTGCCGGCGCGCCCGAGGCCGCCGCGACAGTGCACCAGCACCCGTTGCCCGGCGATCAGCCAGTCGAGGAGCGCCGGACCGCTGCGCCGCCAGCCGGTGGCGAAGCGCTCATCGGGTGCCTGGACGTCGGGGATGGGCAGGTGGTGCCAGGCCATGCCTCGCGCCACGACCTGCGCCCCCAGGTCTTGCACCTGCAGCAGCTCGAACTCGTGCGCCTCGATCAAGGTCACCATCGCCCTGGCGCCCCAGCGCACGATCGCGTCAAGATCGGCGGCGAGGTCGCGCTCCCAGCGGTAGTCGTACAGGCTGGGACCGCACTTGCCGGGGCAGAAGGTGATGCCGATGCGCCCGCCGGCATCGCCGGCCATGACCTCGGCGATCGGCAGCGGATGGCTGCTGCTGGTGCGGACGGGGGGAATCGGGCGCGGCATGCTCACCCCACCTCGACGAAGGGCCGGCGGCCGAGCCGCTGCGGCGGGGCCTCGAACGGGTCCGCCTGGCCGTGAACGTTGCCGATGATGTCGCAAGCCATTGGTCCACTCCAGCCGATCATCGCTTCCTGCCCATGCCCGTAGTGTAGCCCTCCTCGCCGGCAGGCCATCGTGCGAGGTCGCCACACCGGCCTGGCAGGGCCGGCAATACGGTTGGCACGGGCAATTTCCGCCGCAAGCGTGCAGCGGGCGATGCGCGACTGGGTAGAATCCCGGCACGCCCTCCATTCACCCACCACAGAATCCGGACATCGCCATGAACGCACCCACCTCGCTGAAACAGATTCCGCAGACCAGCCTCTTTCGCGAAGGCGACGTGTTCGTGCTGTTCGGCGAACTCTTCGGCCGCGGCTATGCCACCGGCCTCGTCGACCAGGCGCGCAAGGCGGGCATGCAGATCGTCGGCATCACCGTCGGGCGGCGCGACCAGAACAACGCGCTGCGTCCCCTCGACGCCGACGAGCTGGCGGCGGCCGAGGCCAGCCTGGGCGGCAGGATCATCAACGTGCCGCTCATGGCCGGTTTCGATCTCGACGCGCCGGCCGGCGAGCCGACGCCGACGGATCTGCTCAACCGGATGACGCTGAAGACGTGGGAGCACGACACGCTCGACTGGGCCCACATCGAGAAATGCCGCGACCTCGGCACCCGGCGCTTCCGCAGCGCGGTGGCCGAAGCCATGGCGGTGATCGACGGCCTCATCGCGGACGGCCGCAACGTGCTGTTCGCCCACACCATGGCCGGTGGCATTCCCCGGGCCAAGGTGTTCATGGTGATCGCCAATCGCATCTACAAGGGTCGCGGCGACCGCTTCATGTCGTCGCAGACCCTGCTCGACAGCGATCTGGGCAAGCTGATCCTGCAGAACTTCGACGAGGTGTCGGCCAACACCTTCCAGCATCTGATCGACGGCAGCGCGGCGATCCGCGCCCGTGTCGAAGCGTCGGGCGGACAGGTGCGCTACACGGCTTACGGCTACCACGGCACCGAGATCCTCATCGACGGCCGCTACCAGTGGCAGACCTACACCAACTACACCCAGGGTTACGCCAAGATGCGGCTCGAACGCATCGCCCAGGCGGCCTGGGCCGAGGGCATCAAGGCGACG
>SHNC01000138.1 GCA_004295105.1 Betaproteobacteria bacterium
CGAGGTAGTCGATGATGGCGTCGGCGTTGGTCCAGGTGCGGAACAGGTAGTTGCCCTTGAAGAAGCTGTTGTGGCCGTAGGCGGCATGGGCGATCACCAGGCCCTGCATGGTGAGCGTGTTCTCCTCCATCAGGTAGGCGATGCAGGGGTTGGAGTTGATGACGATCTCGTAGGCCAGCCCCATCTGGCCCCGCTTGTAACCCTTCTCGGTGGCGAGGAAGTGCTTGCCGAACGACCAGTGGTGGTAATTGACCGGCATGCCCACCGACGCGTAGGCATCCATCATCTGCTCGGCGGTGATGATCTCGACCTGCACCGGGTAGGTGTCGAGCCCATAGGATTTCGCCACACGGGCGATCTCGGTGTGATAGCGGTCGATGCTCTCGAACGACCACTCCGAACCGCCGGGCAGCGGCTTCGGTTTCCGGGCGGCAGTCACGCGTTTCATGCGATCGTCTTCTTGAAGAGTTCTCGGAACACCGGATAGATATCGGCTGGCGACTCGATGTGCTGCATGGCGAAATTGTCGTGTGTGCCGCGCAGCTTTTCGTATTCACGCCACAGGTTTTGCGGCTCGCCGGACGTGATTTCGATGTATGCGAAATACTGGCACCAAGGGAGAATGTCGTTGTCGAGCAGCTTGCGGCAGATCGGGGAGTCGTTGTCCCAGTTGTCACCGTCGGAGGCCTGCGCGCCGTAGATGTTCCACTGGCCGTTGGCGTAGCGCTCGCGGATGATGTCGCGCATCAGCACCAGTGCGCTGGACACCACCGTGCCGCCCGATTCGCGCGAGTGGAAGAACTCGTCCTCGTCGGTCTCCTTCGCCACGGTGTGGTGGCGGATGAAGACCACCTCGATGTGCTCGTAGGTGCGCGTCAGGAACAGGTGCAGCAGCATGAAGAAGCGCTTGGCGGTGGACTTGCGTTCCTCGTCCATCGAGCCGGACACGTCCATCACGCAGAACATCACCGCCTGCGTGGTCGGGCGCGGCACCTTGATGCGGTTGTTGTAGCGCAGGTCGAAGCTGTCGATGAAGGGGATGTTGTCGATCTTGGCGCGGACCTTGCCTATCTCGTCGCGCAGCCTGCGCACCTCCTCGTTGTCCTCGCCGAAGCGGGCGAGCGCATCGTCGAGCTCACGCTGCAGCTCGCGCAGCCGCGCGTTGTAGGGTGAGCCCAGGGCAAGGCGGCGGCCGAGCGCGCCGCGCATCGAACGCACGACGTTGATGTTGGCCGGCACCCCGTCGGAAGTGAAGCCGGCACGCTGCGTCTTGTAGTCGGTGACCCGGGCCAGTTGGGTGCGGATCAGTCGCGGCAGTTCCAGGTCCTCGAAGAAGAGCTCGAGGAACTCCTCGCGCGACAACTGGAACACGAAATCGTCCTCGTGCTCGCCCCCGTCGCTGGCCTTGCCCTTGCCGCTACCCCCGCCCCCGCCACCGAGCGGGCGATTGATGCGGTCGCCGGCGGAGAACTGATCGTTGCCGCTGAAGACCTGTTCCCAGATGCCGCCGCGGCCCTGGTGCAGGACGGGTTCGGACAGGTCGCGCGCCGGGATCGACACCTCTTCTCCGTTGTCGAGGTCGCGGATCGAGCGACCATGAATCGCGCCCGACACCGCCTTGCGGATCTGCTGCTTGAAGCGGCGCATGAAGCGCTGACGATTGACCGTGCTCTTGTGCTTGCTGTCGAAACGTCGATCGATGATTCGGACCATACCCCCTCCTGAAGCAGACCCGGACTGACCCGCGCCCCGGCATGCGGGGCGGCGGGTCAGGCTATGGAGACGCTCACGACGACTTGCGCACGCGCAGGTACCACTCGCACAGCAGGCGCACCTGCTTCTCGGTGTAGCCCTTCTCGATCATGCGGTCGACGAAGTCCTGGTGCTTCTTCTGCTCGTCGGCGCTGGCCTTGGCGTTGAAGCTGATGACCGGCAGCAGGTCCTCGGTGTTGGAGAACATCTTCTTCTCGATCACCGCGCGCAGCTTCTCGTAGGACGTCCAGCTCGGGTTGCGGCCGTCGTGCTTGGCGCGGGCGCGCAGCACGAAGTTCACCACCTCGTTGCGGAAGTCCTTCGGGTTGCTGATGCCCGCCGGCTTCTCGATCTTCTCCAGTTCCTCGTTCAGCGCCGCGCGGTCGAGGATCTCGCCGGTGTTCGGGTCGCGGAACTCCTGATCCTGGATCCAGAAGTCGGCGTAGGTCACATAGCGGTCGAAGATGTTCTGGCCGTACTCGGAATAGCTCTCGAGGTAGGCGGTCTGGATCTCCTTGCCGATGAACTCGGCGTAGCGCGGCGCCAGATACTCCTTGATGTAGGCCATGTAGCGCGCTTCGGTGTCGGGCGGGAATTGCTCCTGCTCGATCTGCTGCTCGAGCACGTACATCAGGTGCACCGGGTTGGCGGCGACCTCGCGGTGGTCGAAGTTGAACACCTTGGACAGCACCTTGAA
>SHNC01000286.1 GCA_004295105.1 Betaproteobacteria bacterium
TGACGATTGCAGAATCGGGTGGTCGCACCAGACGACATCAACATCAAGGAGATCGAATGATGAAAAAGGTTCTGTCCGCCCTCGTCGCTTCCTGCGCCCTCGCGGCGCTTGTACCCGCCGACGCGCTTGCCGGACCGCAGCAGGAACGGATGAAGCGCTGCAGCCAGGAGGCGCGCGAGCAGACGCTGAAGGGCGATGCGCGCAAGCAGTTCATGAGCACCTGCCTGAAGGGCAAGCACGAGCAGGTGGGTGCGGCCGATGCGGCGGCGCCGACCGCCGGCGCCGAGGCGAAGGCGGAGACCCGCGCGCAGGCCGAGGTCCACGGGCAGGCGAAGGACGAGGCGCCGGCCAGGCGGGCCGACAGCGGCAAGCGCAAGGCCTGCAATCAGGCGGCCACCGAGCAATCGCTCACCGGTGCCAAGCGCAAGACCTTCATGGCCGAGTGCATGAGCGCCTGATGAAGCGGCCAGGGGCGGTCCGTGCCGCTCCTGGCCCTCACCGCGCGCCATGGCGTGCGGCTCAGACGATGTCGAAGAACACGAGGTCGCGTTCGATCTCGCCGGCGGAAAAGCCGCAGCCGATGCGCCCCGGACCGAGCAGGGGCAGCTCACCGTGCTTGACGCAGGTCTCCTTGGCGCCGTCGGTCGACACATAGGTGCCGTTGGAACTCTCGTCGACGAGGATGAAGCCTTCGCGTCGCCGTTCGATGCGGGCGTGCTGGCGCGAGGCGCGCGGATCCATGATGACCACGTCGTTGCCGAGTTCGCGCCCCAGCAGCAGCACGGGGCGCTGTTCCTCGACGAAGATCGTGTCCTGCTGGTGGCGCAGGCGCAGGCGTTGCGACAGTCGCGCGGTCGGCGGCAGCGAGGTGACCATGCCCACCCGCTGGCCGACGGTAAACACCTCCATGCCGAGTGCGTCGATGCCGGTGCTGCGGATGGCCTGTGGCATCGCCGCGTGGCGGGCAGCCGGCGTCAGCAGCATGATGGCCGGCCCGCTGGCGAGCGCCTGCTCGGGCCTGGCCAGCGTCGCCAGTCGTTGCGCCGTATCGACGCCTTCGCCCTGTGCCGGGCTGCCTTCGACCACGCCATAGTGCAGGCCGATGCACACCGTCTGCCGGCTGCCGCTCAGCGGCGGCAGGTTGCGCATCCGCTCGAGCATCTCGCAGGCGGCCAGGGCACCGGCGTCGCAACGCTCGAAGGTGGCGATGAGCGCGTCGGGCCGATGGCGTACGGCGTCGCCGCCGTTGCCGTCGATTGCCCGCTCCAGGCGGCGCATGCAGCGATCGAGCGCGTGAGCAGCCTCGTCCGCGCCGAGGCGCTCTGCGAGGCGCGCATCGCTGGGAATCGTGGCAGCGAGGACACAGAGATTCTTGCGCTCTGACATTGGGTCGACGTTGGGAAGTGACGCTGGGGCGGGGCGACCGGAAAGGACAGGCGAATGATGATGAAACGGCACCTGCGATGCAAGCGCCGGCCGCGACGCCTCACTCCGCGGAGGCCGGCGGTCCGAAGAAACGCACGGTCTCGCCCGCGGCACGCGGAAACTCGGGCGGATCGAAAGCGGTGTCGCCTTCGTCGACCCGTGTCTGCTGCGTCAGGCCGGCGAAGTCGAACAGCTTCGCATCGGCCAGGTGGGAGGGCACGACGTTCTTCAGCGAGGTCGCGAGCGATTCGATGCGGCCCGGATAGTCGCGCGCCCAGCCCTGCAGCATCGCCTTGATCTGCTTGCGCTGCGCGTTCTCCTGCGAGCCGCACAGGTTGCACGGGATGATGGGGTAGTCCATCGCGCGCGCGAAGCGGGCGATGTCGTTCTCGGCGCAGTAGGCGAGCGGGCGGATCACCACATGGTTGCCGTCGTCGCTCACCAGCTTGGGCGGCATGGCCTTGATCTTGCCGCCGAAGAACATGTTCAGGAACAGTGTTTCCAGGATGTCGTCGCGGTGATGGCCGAGCGCGATGCGGGTGGCGCCGATCTCCTTCGCGGTGCGGTAGATGATGCCGCGGCGCAGGCGCGAGCACAGCGAGCAGGTCGTCTTGCCCGCGGGGATCTTGTCCTTGACGATGGCGTAGGTGTCCTCGGTGACGATGCGGTACTCGACGCCGATCGATGCGAAATACTGCGGCAGGATGTGGTCGGGGAAACCGGGCTGCTTCTGGTCGAGGTTCATCGCCACGATGCGGAAGTCCACCGGCGCGCGCTCGCGCAGCGCGAGCAGGATGGACAGCAGCGTATAGGAGTCCTTGCCGCCCGACACGCACACCAGCACG
>SHNC01000037.1 GCA_004295105.1 Betaproteobacteria bacterium
TCGTCGCGGGGTGGGTCGGATGGCGCGCGCGAGGCGGAGTTGATGGAGCGCATCGCACGCGAGCAGCGGGTGCGCGAGGAGCGCGCAAAGCGGGTGGTGGCGGATTGAGGCATGAATGCAGGCGAAGGTCGCTGTAGGAGCGGGCTTGACCGCGACAACATTGCCCGGTCGCGGTCAAGCCCGCTCCTACACAGAACCGGTAGCCGAGAACGGCATGCAGTGCGGGGCCTGGAGCTGAGAACCGGGCCAATGCGTCGATAGCAGGGGAGAAGCGGAAATGTCCGAAACCTCGGTCAGTCAGCAGGCGGTGTATCGCGCACGCCCGACCTTGCGCCTGGCCGGGCAGGCCGACGAGCGGGTATCGGAACTGCTCATCGCGATGTGCATCACCGAGGCGGAAGGGGGCATGAGCACAGCCGAACTGCGCTTCTCCAACTGGGTAAGTACCTCGGCGGGCGCTGAAAGCGGCTTCGAGGACGGCTCGCGCCTCGCGCTCGGCACCGCGATCGAGGTGTATGCGGGCGACGAGACGCAGCCGCGCGAGATCTTCCGCGGCGTGGTCAGTGCGCTGGAGGCGGAGTTCGGCCAAGGCACGCCGCCCGAGCTGACGGTGATGGCCGAGGATCCGCTGGCCAAGGCCCGCATGGCCCGGCGCAGCAAGGTCTACGCGGACATGGCGCCTGCCGACGTGGTGCGCCAGGTGGCGAACGAACTCGGCCTGCGGCCCACGGTGCAGGGGCTGAGCGCACCCGTGGGAACCTGGGCGCAGCTCAACGAGAGCGATCTTGCCTTCATCCGCCGGCTCGTCGGTCGTTTCGATGGCGACCTGCAGATCGTCGGTGACGAGTTGCAGGTTTCGCCGCGCGGCGATGTGCGCCGGGGCGAACTCAATCTCGAACTGCACGGGCAACTCGCCCGCGCGCGGGTGGTTGCCGACCTGGCGCACCAGGTGACGAAGCTCACCAGCGGCGGCTGGGATCCGGTCGGTGGCAGCACCGTCAGCGGCGAGGCTGCACGCCCGACGCACGGCGGCCCGGGCAGCGGCACCAGCGGCAGCGACTGGCTCACGCGCGCGCTCGACGAACGTGCAGAACACCTCGGCCACCTTGCGGTGAGTACCGATGCCGAGGCGCAGGCGATCGCCGAGGCCGCCTTCGACCGCCGCGCACGTCGCTTCGTGCGGATCGAAGGCGTCGCCGAAGGCAATCCGCAACTGCGCGTCGGCACTCACGTGGCGGTGAGCGGCATGTCGGCCCGTTTCGACAATACCTACTACGTCGTCGAGGCGCGACATCGCTACGACGTGCATACCGGCTACCGCACCGAGTTCGTCGGCGAATGCGCCTTCCTGGGAGGCCGCTGATGGACCGCGCACCGCACTTCGAGCGCAGCGCCGGCTGGATGCAGGCCGCCTATCTCGCGCGCGTCGTCGATATCAACGATCCCGAGAGCCGCAACCGCGTGCAGGTGAGGCTGTATGCCTTCGACGCTGTGGACGGCCAGGACGCGCCGCTGTGGGCGCGCGTGGTGTGCCCCTTCGCCGGGGCGGATCGCGGCGCCTTCTTCATGCCCGATGTCGATGACGAAGTGCTGGTGGTGTTCGTCCAGGGCGACCCGCGCCATCCGCTGGTGGTGGGTGGCCTGTGGAACGGCGCCAATGCCGCCCCGGCGTCGCTGTCGGGCGGCACCAATCAGCACAAGCGCATCCGCTCGAAGAACGGCGTCGTCGTCACGCTCGACGATCAGCAGGGTCAGGAAAAGCTCGTGCTGGAGACGCCGGCCGGGCAGAAGATGACGCTGTCCGACGGGCCGGGCAAGGTGCGCATCGAGGACAGCAACGGCAACAGCGTGGTGCTGGAATCGAGCGGCATCACGGTCACCGCGGCCGCGCAGGTGAAGGTGGATGCGGCCAACGTCAAGGTGAGTGCCGGAATGGTCACCGTCGATGCGGCGATGGCCAAGTTTTCAGGCGTGGTCAAGTGCGAAGTGCTGATCGCGACCTCGGTGGTCGGCACCAGCTACACGCCGGGAGCGGGGAACGTATGGTGATGCATCACGACATCGTGTTGCGCGCGCCGCGCGACATCGCCGACGACGACGCGCCGGTCATCCTGCAGCGCAGCGACGAGGATTTCGTCGAGGCGGTGCTGGCGGCCCTGCGCGACGAGACTGGCCGCACCACGCTGCGCGACGACCTCGCAAAGGCAGTCAGCGT
>SHNC01000024.1 GCA_004295105.1 Betaproteobacteria bacterium
GCCGGGCCACCCCGGCCCCAGCACGACCGGCATCGTGCCCGCAGGGGCCGCATCGGCACCGAGATTGACGCGCGCCTGATGCACCGCGGCGCGCGCGTAGTCGTGCAGGCGGTCGTCGCAGAAATATCCGTAATCGTAGCGCCCGCCGCCCCCGGCGCTGCCCTGCTCTCGGCGGCCGTTCTCTTCCATGATCACGGTGATCGACACCCGCACCAGCGGCCGCACATCGGCCGCCATGTGGCCGTCGCTGCGCGCCACCAGCACGACCTCCCAGGATCCGGCGATATGCGCCATGACCTGGGTCACGCGGGGGTCCTCGGCGCGCGCCATGCCCTCCAGACGTTCGAGCAACTGCACCTTGGCAGTGTCGTCGAGCGAATCGAGCGGATCGTCGCCCCGATAAAGACGCGGCTTCGTCTTCTTCGCCTCGATCGCCACCTTGCGCTTGCTGCCCGCATCCGCGATGGCACGCGTGGCACCGGCCGCATCGACGAGCGCGTCGAGAGAAATATCGTCCGAATAGGCGAAGGCCGTCCTGTCGCCGCTGATCGCGCGCACGCCCACACCCTGTTCGATGTCGAAGCTGCCCGACTTGACGATGCCTTCTTCCAGGCTCCACGCCTCCGAACGCTGGTACTGGAAGTACAGGTCGGCATAGTCGAGGCGATGCTTCATCAGCTTGCCGAACACTTTCTCCAGTTGCGCATCGCCCAGGCCGTAAGGCGACAGCAGGTAGTGGTCGGCAACCTTGAGGGGGTTCTTTGTCTTGCTCATGAGGGTTCCATGGTCACGTTGCCGGGTTGGACCCGGCAGACGCAAAAACGATCTGTTGTTCGGTGAGCGCGCGATGCATGCGGGCCGGCCATCGCTCACAGACAGCGATGCCGCAGGGCCGGCAGGCTCTCGCGCACCTCGGCGATGCGCGCCGGGTCGATGTCCGCCAGCACCACGCCGGGGCCTTCGTCGCGGCAGGCAATGATCTCGCCCCAGGGGTCCACGATCATCGTGTGGCCCCAGGTGACGCGCCCGCTCGGATGCCGCCCGCCCTGCGCCGGCGCCATGACGTAGCACAGGTTCTCGATCGCGCGCGCGCGCAGCAGCACCTCCCAGTGCGCGCGCCCGGTGGTGTACGTGAATGCCGCCGGCAGGATGACCAGGTTGACCTCGCCGAACGCCCGGAAGAGTTCGGGAAATCGCAGGTCGTAACACACCGAAAGCCCGGTGGGGCCGGCCGGCGAATGGAAGCGCACCACCTCGCGGCCAGGCTCGATCGTGACCGACTCGTCATAGCGTTCGCCGCCGCGCTGGAAGCCGAACAGGTGGATCTTGTCGTAACGCGCCACCTGGCGGCCCCGATCGTCGAACACCAGCGTGCTGTTGCGCACCTTGTCCTCGACGTCGGCCACCAGCGGCAGCGTGCCGCCCACCAGCCAGACGCCGTGGCGTCGCGCAGCATCGGCGAGGAAGGACTGGATCGGACCGTCACCCTCGGTTTCGCGGATGCGCACCTTTTCCCGCTCGTCGCCGGCGATCAGCGGGAAATATTCGGGCAGCGCCACCAGCCGCGCACCGGCCGCCGCCGCCTCGCCGATCAGGCGTCCGGCGGTGGCGAGGTTGTCGCCCACGTCGGGGCCCGAAACCGTCTGGATCGCGGCGACGCGGATTTTGCTGGTGCCCGGGTCGTGCGAAGCAATCTGCTGTGAACTCATCGTGTCTGAGTCTGCGTCGAAGCGTGCTGGCACGCACTCGGTTTGGGGAAGCCGGCCACTTCAGCGGCCGCCGTCGCTGCGGCCGGTCGCCAGGTCCGCCGCCGCGCTGCCCGACTTGCTCACCACCGGATCGGCCCATGTTCCAGTGATGACGTACTCGTAGGCGAAGAATTTCTCGATCGGGTCGCTGAGCACCTTCTGTGCCACGTAAGCCACGACGCCTGCCACCGGATTGACCAGGCCCGCCGCCGCGCCCACCGCCACCGATTCGGACAGCGTGGGCTGCACCGCCACCTTCAGGTCCTGCGTCTCCGCCTCGATGTCGGCGACGCCGCGCATCCGGATGCGCGCTGCCGGCCCGCGGATCTCGAGGTCGTCGGTGCGCAGCACGCCTTTGGCGACGTCGATGCTACCGGAAATGCGATCGAAGGCGAATCCCGATGAAAACACGTCGCGGAAGTCGAGCGTGATGCGCCGCGGCAGCGACTGC
>SHNC01000194.1 GCA_004295105.1 Betaproteobacteria bacterium
GCTGATGACGCCCGAGCGCGTGCAGGCGGGGCTGGCCTACACCCGCGACTTCGTGTCCACGCTGTTCCGCAGCGCGCAGGAGGCGGTCGCCAAGGGCATGGACCTGAAGGCGACGATGGCGCACACCCGCCACAACATGGACCCGAAGTTCGGCCAGGTCTTCATCTACGAGCACTGCCTGCCGTTCGACGTGACGCGCGCGCATGACGAGGCCAGCGGCATCCGCGACCCCCGCATCTGGACGGCCGAGCGCGACCAGCAGATGTGGCACGCGCTGCAGGAGTGAGGTCGCCGCCCGCGTAGGAGCAGGCTCGACCGCGACCCTTGCGGTGCGAATGGCCGGCAATCGCGGTCAAGCCCGCTCCTGCGGCGATGGTGCGGGATTGACGCCGGTGACGCGCCCGCAGACGGCCGCCCGGCAGGACTGGATCTGAAGGAGGAGACACCCGTGCTGAGCACGTTCCAGTACCCGAAGTTCGAATTTTCCCGTCCGCCGGTCGATGACGACCGCTGCGCGGGGCATTTTCCGGTGGTGATCATCGGCGCCGGCCCGGTGGGCCTGTCCACCGCGATCGACCTCGCGCAGCAGGGCCAGCGCGTCGTGCTGCTCGACAACGACGACACGGTGTCGATCGGCTCGCGTGGCGTGTGCTATGCCAAGCGCACGCTCGAGGTGCTCGACCGCCTCGGCTGCGGCGAGCCCATGGTGCAGAAGGGCGTGTCGTGGAACGTGGGCCGCACCTTCTTCCGCGAGGACGAGGTGTTCAGCTTCAATCTGTGCCCCGAACCCGACCACCACCGCCCGGGCATGATCAACCTGCAGCAGTACTACCTCGAGGACGAGCTGGTGAAGCGCGCCCGCGCGCTGCCCAACCTCGAGATGCACTTTTTGAACAAGGTGATCTCGGTAGTGCCGGGCGAGGACAAGGTCACCGTGCGCGTGGAAACCGAAGCCGGCCCGTATTCGCTCACCGCCGACTGGCTGATCGCCGCCGACGGCGCGCGCAGCCCGATCCGCACCATGCTGGGGCTGGACATCGAAGGCAAGATCTTCATGGACCGCTTCCTGATCGCCGACGTGGTGATGAAGGCGGAATACCCCACCGAGCGCTGGTTCTGGTTCGACCCGCCCTTCCACCCCAACCAGTCGGTGCTGCTGCACCGCCAGGCGGACAACGTGTGGCGTATCGACTTCCAGTTGGGCTGGCAGGCCGATCCGGAAGAGGAGAAGAAGCCGGAGAACGTCATTCCGCGCATCAAGGCGATGCTCGGGGACGACAGGGAGTTCGACCTGGAATGGGTCAGCGTGTACACTTTCCAGTGCCGGCGCATGAACCGCTTCAACCATGGTCGCGTGCTGTTCGTCGGCGACTCGGCGCACCAGGTGACGCCTTTCGGCGCGCGTGGCGCCAACTCGGGTATTCAGGACGCCGACAACCTGGCGTGGAAGTTGAAGCTGGTGATGGACGGCAAGGCGCCGGCCATGCTGCTCGACACCTATTCCGAAGAGCGCGGCTACGCGGCGGACGAGAACATCATGAACTCGACCCGCTCCACCGACTTCATCACGCCCAAGAGCACCGTCAGCAAGACCTTCCGCAACGCGGTGCTGGGGCTGGCCGAGCACTACCCGTTCGCACGCGCGCTGGTCAATTCCGGCCGCCTGTCGGTGCCGAGCTTCCTCGCCGACTCGCGCCTGAACACCGCGGATGAAGCCGCCTTCGCCGGCCACATGATCCCGGGTGCGCCGATGGACGATGCGCCGATCGAAACCGCCGGCGGTGCGCAGTGGCTGCTCCACGCGGTGGGCAACCGCTTCCAGGTGCTGCACTACCTGCCCGATGCGTCGGCCCTGGACGCGGCCGCGGTGCAGGCGCTTGCGGCGCTGGCCGATGCGCCGATCGCGGTCGAGGCGATCATCGTCGCCGAACGCGGCACCGCCCCTGCGGGGCTCAAGACGCTGATCGACGCCAGGGGGCGGATCCGCGAACGCTACGACCTGCAGCCGGGCACGACCTACCTGCTGCGCCCCGACCAGCATGTGGCCGCGCGCTGGCGCAGCCTCGATGTCGCCCAAGTGCGTGCCGCCGTCGCACGCGCGACCTGCAACGCGTAAAGGAAACCGCCATGCCGCTC
>SHNC01000079.1 GCA_004295105.1 Betaproteobacteria bacterium
CACCCGCGTCACCGCGAACACCAGCACCAGCGCCAGCGCCAAGAGCGCGTAGATCGCGCCGTTGGTCAGGCCGTCCTGGGCCAGCATCATTGCTATTGTCAGATCCATCGTTTGCCCCGTTGCAGCCGGCTGCCAGGCACGCCGGCCGGTGTCGCTTCATCAGGAGAGCCGCGCCCGGACACGGGGGCGGCGGACCGCCGGCCCCCGCCCACGGACGGGCGCTTACTTCAGCAGCGACCAGTTGCCGTTGGCGACCGTGATCAGCTCGCGGCCGCGTGCGTCGAAGCCGCTGTGGTCGGCCGGCGTCATGTTGTACACACCCTGGGTGGCCGGCATTTCCTTCGTCTGCTCGAGCGCGTCACGCAGCGCCGAACGAAACTCCGCCGTACCCGGCTTACCCTTGGCGAGGGCGGCGGGAATCGCCTTCTCGAGCAGCAGGCCGGCGTCGAACACGTTGCCGCCGAAGGTCGCCGGCGCGGCGCCGTACAGCTTCTCGTAAGACGCAACGTAGTTCCTGGCGATGGCCTTCGACGGATGCGTGTCGGGCATCTGGTCGATGACCAGCATCAGGCTGGCCGCGAGGATCGTGCCTTCGACCTTCTTGCCACCGAGCTTGAGGAAGTCGGGCAGTGCGGCGCCATGAGTCTGGTAGAACTTGCCCTTGTAGCCGCGCTCGACCAGGGCGAGCTGCGGCAGCACCGCCGGCGTTCCCGGCGCGGCGATCAGCACCGCATCGGGGCGGGCGCCGATGACCTTCAGCGCCTGCGCGGTCACCGACGTGTCCTGGCGCTGGAAGCGCTCGTCGGCGACGATCCTGATGCCCTTCTGCGCCGCGCCTTCGGCGAAGACCTTGGCCCAGTTCTCGCCATAAGGATCGGCGGTGCCGATGAAGCCGACGGTCTTCACCCCGGTCTTCGCCATATGGTCGATCAGCGCCGAGGCGATCAGGCCGTCGTTCTGGGTGGTCTTGAACACCCACTTCTTCTTGTCGTCCATCGGCAGCACGACCGCCGCGGTGCCTACCGGCGCCAGCAGCGGAACGCCGGCCTCGGCGGCGAACTGGATCGCGCCCATCGCGTTCGGCGAACCCGAGGGTCCGATGATCGCATCGACCTTGTGCTCGGCGATCAGCTTCTTGACCGCGACGACGGATGCAGTGGGATCGCTGGCGTCATCGAGCGCGATGTATTCGATCGTCTGCCCGCCGACCTTGGTCGGCAACAGCGGCACGGTGTTCTTCTGCGGGATGCCGACCATGGCGATCGGGCCGGTGGAGGACGAGACGACGCCGACCTTGACCTGTGCGAACGCGCTGCCAACCGACAGTACGGCGATCATCAACGAACCTGCCAGATGCTTGAGCTTCATAGGATGCCCCTCGGGAAGTGAAGACTGCTCGGAATCAGAAGGGCCGGAAAACACGGCCCGAATCATTGAAAAACGCCAACCGTTCGCACATTCATGTGAATCATCACATTTTGATCTGAAAACGTACGAACAGGTCATGTCATGCCACCCCCGGTCTGACCGGGCGGCGGTGGCAAGGAACTGCGTTCAAAAGACTCAACACATCCTAAGCATCAGTCGTGCCAGTCTTTGAATTATTTCACGTTATTGTTTTTAAATGATTTTATTAAGAGCGATGGCTGCGGTTCAGCCTGGATGCACGTCTGCGGTGCCTGCTCCGCCTGGCTGCACCGAGTTTGTGCTGCAACGCACAAACCGGCGCTCAGCGCCCGAGCGACTTCGCGGTGACGCCCTTCATGCCGAAGTCGGTGTTGGCGACATCGAAGATCATGATGCGCACCGGATCGGCGGGAATCGCCAGCGTGTCGTCGATCGCTCGCGTCACGCCGCCGATCAGCGCCTCCTTCTGCGCATCGGTGCGTCCGGCGATCAGGAACACATGCACCGTCGGGCCGCCCGGTTGCCCCCTCTGCGCGTCCGCGGTCAACATTTCGCCGCCGACGCAGATGTGGGCCCGGGGCAGTTCGATCAGGAAGATGCGTACCGATGGCCGCGGCGCGGCGATGCTGTCGACCACCGCATCGGTCATGCGCTGCAGCAGCGCGGCCTTCTGCTCGGCGCTGTAGCCTTCGACGAGATAGACGTTCAGGTTGGGCATGG
>SHNC01000170.1 GCA_004295105.1 Betaproteobacteria bacterium
TCTCGGCGCCGACGAACTTGCTGTACTCGGCGATGCCGCCCACCGCCTCGTCGATCTGCCCCGCCTTCAACTGCGCGATGAAGCGCTGGTCGGCCTCGATGCGCTCGGGCAGCGGCCAGTTCTCGCGACCGCGCACCAGCACATGGCTGAGCGCCGAACTGGTCACGAACACCACGCGCCGACCGAGCTTCTTCGCCGTCGCATGCACCAGCTCGCCCGCCCGCACGCATTCCTCATGCGTCGACATCAGCACCGAGGGCAGCACCACCACCGGCACATCCCCCGTCGGGTCGAGGTACTGCAGCGGCACGAAGGTGCCGTAGTCCCATTCGAAGTGTTCGGAGTCGTTGCGCACCGAGGGCACGCCACCGGCCTTGAACGCCTCGACCAGCGCACCGGCGAATTCCGCGTCGCCCGGGTAGTCGTACGGGCGGCCCGGAATCAGTTGCGGCGCCTCGTCGGCGACGCAGTGCCCGGTGTGACGCGGCTGGCAGGTCACCGGCCAGTCGAAGGTGGCCACCCAGTGGCTGGAGACGATCACCCACAGGTCGGGCTTCAACTGACGGCGAATCGCTTCACCCATCGCCCGCTCGGCCGCCACCAGCGTCTGCTGGTAGTCGGGCGTGTTCTTCGCCAGCCCCAGCGTGGGCACATGCGCCGCGATCGTCGCGGCAATCACTCCACTCATGGTCGTGCTCCTCTCAGTTGATCGCCGCAGACGCGGCGGCGCTCGCCGCCTCGTCGTCGGCCTCGCGCTTGGCGATGTTGGCCAGGATCTCGGCGCCGCGGTTGGCCGCCGACAGGCCGCGGAACAGGAAGGCCAGGCCGATCGTCGCCTGCAGCTCCTCCCAGGTGGCACCGGCACGACGCGCGGCGATGGCGTGCAGCGGCGCGGCGTCGTTGAGGTCCATCATCAGCATGCCGAACAGCATCAGTTGCGCCGTCTTCACGTCGAAGCACTTCGGGTACATCGCGTGCGCGCGCATCTGCTCCTGCAGCTCGAGCAGCTTCGGGTCCAGCGCGCCGGTGACGTTGATGCGCGCCTCGATGCGCGGCGGCACGAAGCCGATCAGCTCCTTGTAGATGGCGAAGCGCTCTTCCTGCGTGTAGTCCTGCTCGGCGTAGGCGCCGATGCGTTCGCGGACGAGGTCGATATTGACGCGGGGTGGAATCAAGGGAATCTCCTTGGGGGGAAACAGACCGATGGTCGGTGCGCCATCGGACGATACGGTTATTGTTGAGCTTGCGATCGCCGCCGGGGACGGGCCACATGCCGGCCCCGGAGCGATCCTCGATTACAGCCCGTTTCGATCGAACAATAAATGCGGGAAGCTTCATCGAACGCATGAGCCGTTTCGATCATTACGAGCCGACGTCAAATCACCGGAGAATGCCCGCGAAGTACGAAGACAATTCGGCGAAGCCATCCAATGGCAAGACGTGCGCAACGTACTGATCGGGACGAACCACCACCATGCAACCCTTGTCACGATCGATGCCGCGCATGTCGAAAATATCGCCGACACCCTTGTGATCGACGCAGAAGACCTTCTCGAAGTCGATCAGGCCGAGCTTTCCGGTCTTCGGCTTCAGCAAGGACGGCATGTTCTCGTAGGCGAGCTGATCGAAGGTTTGCTGGAACACCGCGCGGAAGTCGATCACCGCGTCGATGTCTTCGCCCTTGCGGGTGTGCTTGACGACGGGCGAGCTCGGGTTGGTTTCCAGCCAGTCCGCGAGCTTGTGGATCGCAGAGCCGGCGTCGGAACCGTCCGCCTTGCCGGCGAACGCATAGATGCGCCAGCGTGCGTCCGCCTCCGCGGCATGGCCCAGTTGCATCTGCTTGGCGTCCGACACACGTACCACCGGCGCCGAGTGGAAGCGACGGCCAATCTCCAGCTTGCTCGCAAGCGCCTGGTGAGTCCCGGCACCAGTAAGTCGGGACTGGTCATATTTCACCGCATTGCCGCC
>SHNC01000184.1 GCA_004295105.1 Betaproteobacteria bacterium
AGGTGCAGCTCGCCGAGCGCGAACGTTTCGCCAGCGGCGCCATCCGCATCCCCACGCTGCGCGAAGTGCTGGCCTGGGCGGCGGAACGCGACATGCTGCTGAACATCGAGATCAAGTCCATCCCGCGCCTGTACGAAGGGCTCACCGCGCGCGTGGTGGCGGACGTGCGCGCCGCCGGCCTGCAGCGCAGCGTGCTGGTGTCGTCCTTCGACCACGCGCAGCTCATCCAACTCCGCCGTCTGGATGCAGAGATCGCCACTGGCGTCCTGAGCAGCGGGCGCCTTGCGCGCATCAACGACTACCTCGCCCTGCTTGACGCCGACGCCTATCACCCCGGCTGCCATGGCGAGGTCGATTCGCTCGGCTTCGGCTCGCTGCGCGGCACGCTGGACCCCGCCAGCCACGCCGCGATCGCCGAACTCGCCGCCGCCGGCCGCATGGTCTTCGCCTGGACCTGCAACGACGCGCACCGCATGGCCGCGCTGGCAGCAGCGGGGGTCACCGGCATCATCACCGACTACCCGAACCGGGCCGTCGCCGCGCTGCACGTGCAGCACGCGCCCGCGCCCATCCGCTGGAACTGAGGAGACGACCATGGCCGACGCCCCGCTCGCCGGAAAACGTGTGCTGATCACCCAGGCCGACGCCTTCATGGGCCCGGTGCTGTGCGAAGTCTTCGCCGAACAGGGCGCCGAGGTGATCGCCAGTACCGAGTCGCTGCGCGAACCCGACGCGCCGGCGGCGCTCGTCGCGCGCTCCGGTGCGATCGACGTGCTGGTCGCCAACCTCGCGCTGCCCGCACCGAGCACGCCGGCGATAGACGTCACCGACGACGAATGGGCGGACGTGTTCGGCTGCCTGGTCGATCCGCTGCCGCGGCTGTGCCGCGCGGTGCTGCCGCAGATGGTGGCGCGCCGTGCCGGCAAGATCCTGCTGATGGGCAGCGCATCGGCGCTGCGCGGCATGAAGCGCGCCTCCACCTACAGCGCCGCGCGCGGTGCGCAACTGGCCTATGTGCAAGCGCTCGGGGTGGAGATGGCGCCGCACAATGTCCAGGTCAACGCAATCGCGCAGAACTTCGTCGACAACCCCACCTACTTCCCGCCCGAGGTGCAGGCCAACCCTCGCTTCCAGGAACGCCTGCAGCGCGAGGTGCCGCTCGGCCGCCTGGTCGGCGCGCGCGAGGACGCAGCGTTCGCCGCGTACCTGAGCAGCGCGGCGGCGGACTGCTTCGTCGGCCAGGTGTTCCCGATGTGCGGCGGCTGGGTCACGCGCTGAGCCTCCAGATAGCTCCTGAGGGCGCCATCCCCAAATTTGTCCAGGACAAATTAACCTAAAGGGACTATCATCCGATCGAAGGGCGTCCCCCCGCGCCCCGTTTATCCGCCTCCGCTCTCGATCGGACATGAGCTACCAAGTCGTCTGGTTCAAGCGCGACCTGCGCCTGCACGACCACGCCGCGCTCGCGCAGGCTGCGGCGCACGGGCCGGTGCTGTGCCTGTACATCGTCGAGTCCGGCCTGTGGGCGCAGCCGGACGCGGCCAGCCGGCACTACCGCTTCGTCATCGAGAGCCTGCGCGAGCTCTACGTCGCCCTGCGCCGGCAGGGCGGCCGGCTGCACGTCGTCACCGGCGAGGCGGTCGCGGTGCTCGACCGCCTGCACGCCCTGGCGCCCTTCGCTGCGCTGCATTCGCACGAGGAAACCGGTAACGGCGCCAGTTTCGCGCGCGACCGCGCGGTGGCGGCCTGGTGCCGCGCTCATGGCGTCGCCTGGCATGAGTACCCGCAGTTCGGCGTGGTGCGCCGCCTGCGCGACCGCGACACCTGGCAGGCGTGTTGGGAAGCGCATGTCGCCGCCCCGCTGCACGATGTTCCCGGGCGCATCGATTTCGCTCCGCTGCCCTGGGCCGAACCGCCGCAGCCCAC
>SHNC01000107.1 GCA_004295105.1 Betaproteobacteria bacterium
ATTCACAATATCGAAGAGCAAGCGGCCGCTTTCCGCGCAATTGCGTCACTGGCGCTCATGCGCCTGGAGACTGATTTGCTTCCATTCCGTTCCGGGTTATGCCAAATGAGTAATGATCCCCCGTGCCCGCAGTAAGCGCCTTCCCCCTCGAACGAAAGGAATCTTAGCGAGGATCCCCGCATTCGGTCTCGGCACCTTTCGCATGAAGGAAGCCGGGAGAACCCGGCCCGCCACCTGATGACGGGCATCCAATGCCTGGGTGAAACCCATGCCGACTTTGAGTGGCGTAAGCTGTAGACATTTCCAACGGACCGGCCAGAAACCTGACGCCAATGGATCGCCGCTCACCGCTCAGCCTGCATGTGCCCGAACCGACTGGGCGTCCGGGCCAACACACCGATTTCTCGTATCTGCATTTGTCGCCCGCGGGCGCAGTGCGACGACCGCCGCTCGATACCTCCGTCCAGAAGACCGCGGACCTCTGCTATGCATTGGTCCGAGTGCTCGACGACGATGGTCTGGCCAAGGGACCCTGGAACCCGAAGCTCAGCCCGGAGGTCGTGAAGAAGGGTCTGCGCGGAATGATTCGAACACGCGCCTTCGACGCCCGCATGCTCGTCGCCCAGCGGCAGAAGAAGACGTCCTTCTACATGCAGAGCCTGGGCGAAGAGGCGATCGGAACCGCGCATTCGATGGCGCTCGATCCGGGCGACATGAACTTCCCGACCTATCGCCAGCCAAGCCTGCTGCTAGCGCGCGAAGACGCGCCGATGGTCGAGATGATCTGCCAGCTCCTTTCGAACGAGCGTGATCCGCTCAAGGGGCGGCAGCTTCCGGTGATGTACTCCTACAAGAAGCTCGGCTTCTTCTCGATCTCCGGCAACCTCGCGACGCAGTTCATCCAGGCGGTGGGATGGGCCATGGCTTCCGCGATCAAGGGCGATACGCGCATCGCTTCGGGATGGATCGGCGATGGTTCGACCGCCGAAGCGGATTTCCACACTGCGCTCACTTTCGCGCATGTGTACCGCGCCCCGGTGATCCTCAACGTTGTCAACAACCAGTGGGCGATCTCGTCCTTCCAGGCAATCGCGGGCGGTGAAGGCAGCACCTTCGCAGCGCGCGGCGTGGGATGCGGCATCGCCTCGCTGCGCGTGGATGGCAATGATTTCCTCGCCGTGTATGCGGCCTCCCGCTGGGCGGCCGAGCGGGCGCGTGGAAACCTCGGTCCCACGCTCATCGAGTGGCTGACCTATCGCGCCGGCGCGCACTCGACCTCCGACGATCCTTCGAAGTACCGCCCCGCCGACGACTGGGAGCGCTTCCCGCTGGGCGATCCGATCGCGCGGCTGAAGAAGCACCTCATCGTGACCGGCGCATGGTCGGAGGAGCAGCACGAGGCAATGCAGAACGAGGTCGAGGCCGAGGTCATCGCGGCGCAGAAAGAGGCCGAACGCTTCGGCTCACTCGCCGACGGCCACCTCTTCAGCAACAGCACCATGTTCGACGACGTCTACGAGGACGTCCCGGACCACTTGCGGCGCCAGCGCCGACAGCTCGGAGTCTGAGATGAAACGACCCGCTCGACGGCCCGGCGCGTACTGACATGGCCCAGATGACGATGATCCATGCGCTGCGATCCGCCATGGACGTGATGCTCGATCGCAATCCGGACGTGGTGGTCTTCGGCGAGGACGTGGGCTATTTCGGCGGCGTCTTCCGCTGCACCGAGGGGCTGCAGGCCAAGTACGGCAAGTCGCGCGTGTTCGACACGCCGATTTCCGAAGGCGGCATCGTGGGCGTGGCCGTCGGCATGGGCGC
>SHNC01000239.1 GCA_004295105.1 Betaproteobacteria bacterium
TTCTATCGCCCCATTAGTCCGCTTGTTGAGCACCGACGCTGTTGATCCTGGCGGCATCCTCGCCGCACCCTCGGACGGGCCCATTCCCGATGCCCGCGGCAGCCCACAACATGCGGCATCTGGGCAACTTTCCGCCACGCGGGCGACGCGGCCCATGCCGCGATTTCCGTCCATCATGCAACGCTGCCCTTCAGATCGGAAATGATCTGACAAGATATTTAGTTGCTTTTATCAACTATTATGTTATGCTGCGCTGCAATATCCACGAATACTGCTGCACTCGCCTGCGGCAAGACACACCGAGGACACCACCGATGATGGAATTTGCGAAACTCCTGCGTGACATTGCGCACGGCAACTGGCTGACGGACGCCCAGGACGATGAAACCCTGCGACTGCGTGCGCAGAACGCGCGCCTGAAGGCCGCGCTCGAGGCGGCCTCCGAGGCGCTGGCCGAAGCACCGCTGTGGCACGCCCAGCACCGCGTGGCCAGCAACATCCTGCTCGACCTGCGGGAGGAACTTGCCGAACTCGCCGAAGATGCCGGCTTGGACGGGCGAACGGCCGACCCCCGCATGCACTGATCTCCGCATCGCACCCCGGGCGCCGACGTCCTGCGTGCCGCAACGATCCGCGCATTTCTTGATTCAGTTCAATACGGGCTCGCCGCGGCTCACCTATGCTTTCCGCTTTCGCGCGCCATCTGCGGGCGCGCCCAGGAAGACAAGGAAAGCACCGTGCCCATCCACTGGAAGCCCGAACTCGACACCGGCATCGACGTCATCGACCAGCAGCACCGGCGCATCGTCGATTACATCAACGTCCTCGAGACGGCAAACGACGCTGACGACCGCACTGCAATCGGGCGCACGTTGGGCGAGCTCGTCGAGTACACGATGTCGCACTTCGCCTTCGAGGAAAGCCTGCAGGAAGAGGCCGGCTATGCGTTCTGCAAGGCGCACAAGCGGGTGCACGAACTCTTCGTGCGCCGCGTGAATGAATACGTCGAGCGCCATCGACTCGGCGACGACATCGGGCACGAATTGCACGCCCTGCTGGTCACCTGGCTGCTGAACCACATCAAGCGCGACGACGCCGACTACGTGGGCGCGGTGAAGGCCAACATGATCGGCATCATCGCCGACAAGCGCGAAAAGCAGGACACCGGCTGGTTCCGGCGCTTCTTCCGGCGCGCCGCCTGAGCAGCTTCGCTACGTTCCAAGATCGGCAAGCTCGATCAGCAGGCTCTCGTCCGCCAGCACGAAGCCCAGCATCAGGGCGGCCAGTGCCGGGTAGAAGTCGAAGCGTGGCCGTGCCCGCCGGCAACGGTCGGCGAAGCGCGGCACCCAGCCGAGCAGGGCGTTCCGCAGGAATGTGACCTCGTCGGCCGCCGCCGCCGCGTAGTCGGCCGTATCCGCGTTCTGTTCCACCATGCGCGCCATCACCGCGAGATGAATCGCCACATGGTCGGCGGGCTCGCGAAAGCTGTCGCGGATCGCCAGTGCGCTATCGGCAAGAAAGGTCTCCATGCGCGCAGCGGCGGCGCCGAACAGCGGTGCGGCAGCGTTCTCGTCCTCGTAGGCCGAGGCATAGGGCGGCGCACCGCCCCTGGCGTCGAGCAAGAAGAGCTGGGCGAAATCGGCCGCCAGTTCGAGCGCCGCATCGGGCACGGTGTGCAGCGCCATCAGCGCCGCCCGCAGGCGCGCCGTCTCGGCCGCGAGGCCGAGC
>SHNC01000039.1 GCA_004295105.1 Betaproteobacteria bacterium
GTTGCCGACGCCAAGGCGCGCGCGGAAAGCGAGATGCGCAGCAACTCGGGGGTGCTGATCGAAGCGATCCTTTCCATGTACGACTGCCTGGCGTCGCGAACCATGGAATTGACGAAGGAGGTCATCGAGAGGAAGCGCGCCGAACAGCAGCTCCGCCTGGCCTCGGCAGTGGTGTACGACACCATGGATGCCATATGCATGACGGATGGCGCCGGGCGCATCATCCGGGCCAATCCTGCATTCCTGGAGACGAACGAATATGCGGTCGAGGATCTGATGGGGCAGTCGCTGGAGGAACTGAAATTCGCCCAGGTCGAGCTTCGACCCCATGCCGAAGCTGCCCGCCTGGGCCACTGGAGCGGCGAGATCACGAGCCTCAGCAGGACGGGCAAGCGATGTGAGGAATGGATGACGCTGTCGGCGATCCGGGATGAAGAGGGGCGCATCGAGAATTACGTCGCCGTTTTCTCCGACATCACGCCATTGGTGAATCGCCATCACAGGTTGAATCGCATCGCGCATTACGATGCGCTGACCGAGCTGCCCAATCGTGTCCTGCTCGTCGACCGGATGCAGGCAGCGATTGCAGCGGCTACGCGCTCGGGGCGGTTTCTGGCGGTCGGCTATCTCGATCTCGATGGCTTCAAGGAGGTGAACGACCGCCTTGGCCATGCGGCGGGTGACCAGTTGCTGCGGGACATCGCCAGGCGCCTGCACCAGGTGGTGCGCGGCGTCGATACGGTGGCCCGCCTCGGCGGCGACGAGTTCGCGCTGCTGATCGGCGAGCTCAAGAGCCCGGCGGACTGCCGCGAACTCCTCGACCGGATCCTGCATGCCGTCGAGCGGCCGGCCGAGATCCAGGGCGTCGCCGCCTCGGTGTCGGCCAGCATCGGTGTCGCCGTCTTTCCGCGCGACAGCACCGATCCGGACGAACTGCTGGCGCTGGCCGACCAGGCGATGTACCGCGCGAAGCGCGCCGGCAAGGCACGAATCGACTTCGACCCCGGCAAGCCGGGTTACGATGACGCGTCCCGCGCCTGAGGCGGGCCAGCCGATCGCGGAGGCCATGGCGATGAGCACGTCGAGCAAACCATCCGATACCCCGACCACGGTCGAGAACCTGAAGCAGATGCTCCGCTTCCAGGACAAGGCCATCGTCAGCCGCATGCTGGTCAAGAACGCCGGCGGCAGCGTCACGCTGTTCGCTTTCGCCAGCGGCGAGGGGCTCAGCGAGCACACCGCGCCGTTCGATGCGCTGGTGATCGGCATCGAGGGCACGGCCGACATACGGCTGGGCGGCGTCTGCCATCGCGTCGGCGAGGGCGACGCGCTGCTCATGCCCGCGCACGTGCCGCACGCGGTGGAGCCGGTGGGCGCGTTCAAGATGCTGCTGGTGATGATTCGCGACGGGAAGGAGGGCTGATTGAAGCCGTATCGCATCAGGTCGGGGGTGCTGGGCGCAATGCTGTGCCTGGCGACGTTTTCGGCCGCAGCCGCCGAAGCCGTGGCGGTGCCCGTGACGACCATCGCTGCGCTCGACGTGGCGCGCTACATGGGCACGTGGTACGAGATCGCCAAGTACCCGAACCGCTTCCAGCGCAATTGCGTCGCCGACACGCAGGCCGATTACCGCCTGCTGGACGACGGCACGGTGCAGGTCACCAACCGCTGCCGCATGCAGGGTGGCGACATCAACGAGGCGCAGGGCGTGGCGCGCCAGGTCGGCG
>SHNC01000179.1 GCA_004295105.1 Betaproteobacteria bacterium
AGCTTGCGCTCGCTCGCCGACAACGCCAGCGGCTTCGGCGCCGGCCGGGTGAAATCGGTGGCGCGGTCGCGGGTGGCGACGCGGCTGACGACCTCGAGCACCGGCGCGCCGGTACTGGCTGCCCATTCGGCATACAGCATCTGCGCGCCTGAGGCGGCATCGCGCACCACGCGCGTGGTCTCGGCGTTGCCCTGCCAGAGGTTGCCCATCGGCCGGAACCAGTCCGCCTGATCCATCGAAGGCAGCGGCACCCAGGCGCGGATCACGCCCTCGGCCGGACTCGGTTCGATGCGGGAGCTGACTTCGAAGCGGCGCCAGCCGGTGTCGGGCGTGGGCGCGAAGGGCGGGAAGGACACGCCCGGCGCGCTCGTCGCGGCCGGTACGGCCGCATCGGCGGCACGGGTGACGGCGGGCATGGCGATGGCGGCGGCGAGCGCGGAGGTCTTGAGGAAGTTGCGTCGGTTCATTCTGTCTGTCTCTTCGATTCGTTGGGTGCGAGCGCGCGCACACTGGCCTGGATGGCGGCGTCGCGCCAGTCAGCCTCGCCAACCACGCGATAGCGCGGCTGATGGCGGGCATCGAGCACATAGGTGGTGGGGATCATGCGGGCGTTCCATGCGCGCGCGATGCCCTGGTCGGGGTCGGGGACGACGACGGTGTTGTCGATCAGATAGTCAGCGAGGAAACGCCGCGTGTCGGCGACGCGATCGGCGACCGCGACGGTGACCAGCGCCACGCCGGGCTCACCTTCGTCGAGCTCGACCAGGGCCGGCATCTCCTTGCGGCAGGGTTCGCACCAGCTCGCCCAGAAGTTGACGATCACCGCGCGGCCGCGCACCGCGTCCAGTGCCTGTTGCAGGGCGGGCGGCGCGGGCGGCAGCCTGGGGGCCGCTTCGAGGCCCGCCGCAGATGCCGGCACGGACGACATGATCGCCACCAGCGCGGCCGCGCGCAGCCCCTGGCGCAGCGATGCGATGGATCTCACACCGACACGTCCCGGTGGATGAATCCCGCCGCGGGGAACGCGTCATGGCCGGTCCCGCGCCAGGGCGCACCGGAGCGGATTCGGTCCGGATGGGGCGGCCCGCCTGCGGCTGGCCGCGTGGCCACCCTGCCCGCGGCCCGGGCCGACGCGGCCACGAGCACAGCCGAAAAGCGCCTTCGCGAGGCGCTGCAGTCATGAGTCATCGAAGTCTCCCGATCAAACACAGCCGCCCCGGTGCGGGATGCCGCCGGAGCTTAATGGCCGGGCGCACGGCCCGGCAGGGGTGGCGGACGAAAGACCGCCGGTCCGGACGGCCGATATGCAGATCGGCCGGATGTGTCCGGTATGGGGTGACGGCGCGGCGCGTGCACGAAGACCGGTCCCGTGCGCCCGATCGGACTACAGACGGCCCGATTTGTCCACGCGGCGGTCGGGCAAGTTGCTGAATCCGGGCCGTCCCTCCATCACCACCCGCGATCGGGCCGATACTGCCCGCACGCCAGACGACGAACGGCCTCAGAAACTCAGCGTTCTCCACGCCGGATCCATGACACGGCCGAGGTAGGCCGCGGCACCGGCCTGTGCCGCGACCTGCGGAATCAGCGCGTCGGCGGCGATGCCGTGGCTC
>SHNC01000209.1 GCA_004295105.1 Betaproteobacteria bacterium
GCCGTAGATGCCGCTGATCACTACCGCGAAGATCAGCATCACCGGCCAGGTGTCGATCACCGTCGACAGGCGCTCGGCCCAGGTGTGCTTCGGCGAGCCGGGGCCGCCGGCGGCCGGATCCATGCGGCAGACGATGGCGATCACCACCATGTAACCGACCGCCGCCAGGATGCCCGGCACGAAGGCGGCCAGGAACAGCTTGGCGATGTTCTGCTCGGCGAGGATGGCGTAGATCACCAGCGGCACCGAGGGCGGGATCAGGATCCCGAGCGTGCCGCCGGCCGCCAGCGAGCCGGTGGCCAGCGCCGGGCTGTACTGGTGGCGCTTGAGTTCGGGCAGGACCACGTGCGTCATGGTCGCCGCGGTGGCGAGCGAGGAACCGCAGATCGCGCCGAACCCGGCGCACGAGGCCACGCCCGCCATCGCCATGCCGCCCTTCCAGTGACCGATGAAGGCGTTGCCGGCGCGGAACAGCGCGCGCGACAGCCCGCCGTGGGTGGCGAACTGGCCCATCAGCAGAAACGGCGGCACCACCAACAGGTCGTACAGCGAAAAGCGCCCGTAGGGCGCGTCCTTCAGGTAGGCGAGCAGCGGGTCCAGCCCCGACACCCACACGTAGCCGATGGCGCCGGTGAGGAACATGGCGATGCCGATCTGCACCCGCAGCGCCAGCATGCCCATCATCACCGCGCCCATGATGAGGCCGATCGTCGCGCTGCTCATGGCTTCACCTCCCCGCGCAGTTCCTGGCTGAAGGTGTAGAGCGCGGCCACGCCCAGCAGCACGAAGGACGGCACCACCGGCACATAGCCCCACCACACCGGCAGCGCGATCACCATCGTCGTCTCGCCGTATTCGCGCATCTCCAGCATGCCGTGCCAGATGCGCCACGCCAGCAGGAAGGCCGCCCCCGCCATCAGCAGCGAGGCGAGCGCATCGAGCGCGATCTTCAGCCGGTCGGGCGCCCACAGCGTGAAGAAGTCCACGAACACGTGGCCCTTCTTGATCTGGCAATACGGCAGGCACATCGCGATGCCCATCGCCGACAGCATCTGCACGATCTCGTAGTCGCCCGGCACCGGCTTGCCCAGCGTCGCCCGCCCCACCACGCTCACCACCGACATCACCGATTCGATGCAGAACGCCACCCCCGCCAGCACGGCCAGCGCCGCACAGGCCCATTCGATCGACTTGCCGATCGGGCCGTGGGCGGCGGCAATCGGCTGGTCCAAGGCTTCCGCCATGATGTTTGTCTCCTTGTGATTGTTATTGCCGCACGGTGCTCAGCGCCGCGGGTCAGGCCGCCAGCTCCGGGCGGTCGCGGAAGTGCGCCAGCGCCTCCGGATTGGCGAGCGCCTCCTGGTTCTTCACCGGGCGGCCATGCACCACGTTGCGCACCGCCAGTTCCACGATCTTGCCGCTCTTGGTGCGCGGAATGTCCGCCACCTGCAGCACTTTAGCCGGCACGTGGCGCGGCGTGGTGTTGTCGCGGATGGTCTGCTTGATGCGTTTCGTGAGGTCATCGTCCAGCGCGAGCCCTTCGCGCAGCTTCACGAAC
>SHNC01000134.1:0-952 GCA_004295105.1 Betaproteobacteria bacterium
GGTGACCGCCATCGTCTGCCGCATGGATCCGGCCGCCGGCGGCCCCGGCTCGCCGAAGCACACCTGGGCCGAGCGCCTGTCGACGGTGATCGACACCTGGCCGGTGATGCTGATCTTCGCGGTAGTGATCGGCGGCATCTACGGCGGGCTGTTCACCCCGACCGAGGCGGCGGCGATCGGTGCGCTGGCGACCGGGCTCACCGCGTGGAAGTCGGGCGGCCTGAAGGGCGAAGGGCTGATGGAGTGCCTGTTCGGCACGGCCAAGGGCACCGGCATGATGTTCCTGATCCTGCTCGGCGCCGACACCCTGAACTCGTTCATGGCGGTCAGCCAGTTGCCGGCCGAGGCCGCGCAGTGGGTGCAGGGGCTGGGGCTGGGCCCATTCACGGTGCTGTTCGCGATCATCGCGATCTACCTGGTGCTGGGCTGCATCATGGACAGCCTGTCGATGATCCTGCTCACCGTGCCGATCTTCCTGCCCATCATCCTGGGCATGGACTACTTCGGCATGGGGATGGAAGAAAAGGCGATCTGGTTCGGCATGGTGGCGCTGGTGGTGATGGAGATCGGCCTGATCACGCCGCCGGTGGGGATGAACGTCTACATCATCAGCGGGGTGGCCAAAGACATCCCGATGGCGACGATGTTCCGCGGCGTGATGCCCTTCCTGGCGTCCGACCTGCTGCGCATCGTGCTGCTGGTGTTCGTGCCGGGCATCTCGCTGTTCGCGCTGAAGGTCTTCGGCTGATGCATCGCGGGTCGCGCCGCAAGGACGGCGTGACGCTACAGTTTTGCAAGGACTTCCCCATGAAGCTCTACACCTATTTCCGCAGCTCGGCGGCGTTTCGCGTGCGCATCGCGCTGAACCTCAAGGGCATCGCCTGCGACGCCGTGCCGGTGCACCTGGCACGCGCCGGTGGCGAGCAGCACCAGCCGGACTATCGGGCAGTGA
>SHNC01000134.1:962-1513 GCA_004295105.1 Betaproteobacteria bacterium
CGGCCGGCCTGGTGCCGGTGCTGGAAGATGACGGTCAGGTGCTGACGCAGTCGATGGCGATCATCGAGTACCTCGACGAGACCCACCCGCAGCCGCCCCTGCTGCCGGGTTCGCCCGCCGAGCGTGCGCGTGTCCGCGCCATCGCCCAGGCCATCGCCTGCGACATCCACCCGATCAACAACCTGCGCGTGCTGCAATACCTGCAGCGCGAACTGGGCGCGAACGAAGCGCAGAAGAATGCCTGGTACCGGCACTGGGTGACGACCGGGCTGGCAGCGGTCGAATCCATGCTGGCGGGCGATCCGCGTACCGGTGCATTCTGTCATGGCGACATGCCGACCCTGGCCGATTGCTGCCTGGTGCCGCAGGTGTTCAATGCGCGGCGCTTCGACTGCGGCATGGACGCCTTTCCGACCGTGCTGCGCATCGCGGCGCGCTGCGAGGCGCTGGAGGCCTTTCGCAAGGCGGCACCCGCCAATCAGCCGGATGCGGAGTAGGGTAAGAGCGCGACGGGCAGCCGCGCGCAGCGGGGGACGGGGCTCAGGGAGGAG
>SHNC01000161.1 GCA_004295105.1 Betaproteobacteria bacterium
CGACTGCCCGATCAGATCCTCGAGCGCATATTCGTTCGTCTCCAGGAACGCAGGATTGGCCCGGATGATGCGCCCGGCGCCATCCGTCATGCAGATGGCATCCATGGTGTTGTACACCACTGCCGAGGCCAGGCGGAGCTGCTGTTCGGCGCGCTTCCTCTCGATGACTTCCTTCGTCAGTTCCATGGTTCGCGACGCCAGGCAGTCGTACATGGAAAGGATCGCTTCGATCAGCACCCCCGAGTTGCTGCGCATCTCGCTTTCCGCGCGCGCCTTGGCGTCGGCAACCGACAAGCCGGTCTGCATCGCCAGCACCACCCTGGCCAAGCGCATGTCGCTTTCCAGGATGTGCGCCACCAGCCAGCGCGTCAGGAAGCCGGTGACCGAGCCCACGACCTGATCCATGGGCTTGTTGCGCTCCTCGCTCTTCAGCCTGAGCAACTCGGCAACGAATTGCGCATGGCTCTCCTTGTGCCCCGACTCCCACGCGTCGGCGCCGAGATACTGCGCCCAGATCGCCTCTTCCGACGCGAAATGATAATCGGCGTAGCGCGCCAATTCGTCGAAGATGGCCGACAGCGAGTTCCCGTCGGGCTGATGGACGAGATAGCCGGCGGGCCTGTTCAACAGCCCCACCAGGATCCTGTGCTGGTCGTCGATGGACGAAATTCCGGTTTCGAAGTGCTCGCTCCAGGGAAAGATCTCGAATGTGTGCATGGGAATCCCCCCTGATCGTCTGATAGGGCCCCCCCGCAGCGGCGCAATCAGCGCTGCGTCGGCACCCGCCGCGAGCCCAGCGCGAGCAGCGTGGCACCACCCACCACCACCCACAGCGCGCTCGTCAGCGACGTCGCATGGGCGAGTCCCCCGATCAGCGGCGGGCCGATCATGAAACCGCTGTAGCCGATCGAGGTCACCGAGGCGATCGCGGCAGCACGGCTGACGCCCGGCACCCGCGTCGCCGCGTTATACAGCACGGGGGCGACCGGCGCGAGCCCGGCGCCGACCAGCGCGAAGCCGACGAAGGCCACCCAGGGCGTGGCGCTGACCAGCACCACCGCCATCGACACCGCCGCCAGCACCGCGCTCACCGCCAGCAACGTGCGCTCGGGGTAGCGTTCGCGCAATGCATCGCCGCCGAAGCGTGCGATCGCCATCGCCGCCGAGAACACCGCGTAGCCCACCGCCGCCTGGTCCTGCGGCAGACCGAGCTCCTGCTTCAGGTACAGCACCGACCAGTCGTACATCACGCCCTCGGCGATCATGCCGGTCAGGATCAGCAGGCCGATCAGCAGCAACAGGCCGCGCGGCCAGACGAAGTGCGCCTGCTCGCCGCCACCGCCACCGCTGCCGTGCGTGTCGAGCATGCCGCGCGCGGCGACACCGATCACCGCGGCCAGGCCGGCCGCGATCAGGCCGAGCTGCAGCACCGGTTCCACTCCCGCCCGCAGCAGCGCTGCGACC
>SHNC01000030.1 GCA_004295105.1 Betaproteobacteria bacterium
CGGCCAGGGCAATGCCGCGATCGTGCCCTTCGTCGACTTGTCGCTGTACGTCATGACCCCCGAGTTCGGCGCCGCCAGCCAGCTCGAGAAGATCGACATGCTGGACTTCGCCGATTTCGTCGCGATCAACAAGTTCGACCGCAAGGGCGCGCAGGACGCCCTGCGCGACGTGCGCAAGCAGTACCAGCGCAACCGCGAGCTGTTCAACCAGAGCACCGACGAGATGCCGGTATTCGGCACCATGGCCGCGCGCTTCAACGACGACGGCGTCACCGCGCTGTACCAGGCGATGCTGCCGGCGCTGGTCGGCAAGGGCCTGAAGGCGACCAAGAGCAAGCTGCCGGTGGTCAAGGTCAGGGCCTCCTCGGAAGGCCGCGCCATCGTCCCCGCCGACCGCACGCGCTACCTGGCCGAGATTGCCGACACCGTGCGCGGCTACCACAAGCACATCGAGCAGCAGGCCCGCGTCGCGCGCGAGCGCCAGTCGCTGAAGATCGCCAAGGGCCTGTTCGAGCAGTGCGGCAAGGAAGCGGGCTCGTTTGCCGAACTGATCGACTGGAAGGACGGCGAGCTGACCCCGGCGGCCAGGAAGCTGCTGGAAATGTGGCCGAAGACGAAGGAGCTGTACGCCGCCGACGAGTACGTGGTGAAGATCCGCGACAAGGAGATCCGCACCCAGCTCACCCACACTTCGCTGTCGGGCAGCAAGATCCGCAAGGTGGCGCTGCCGGATTTCGAGGATGACGGTGAAACGCTGAAGTTCCTGATGAAGGAAAACGTCCCCGGTTCCTTCCCCTACACCGCCGGTGTGTTCGCCTTCAAGCGCGAGGGCGAGGATCCGACGCGCATGTTCGCCGGGGAGGGCGACGCCTTCCGCACCAACCGCCGCTTCAAGAAGGTCTCCGAGGGCATGCCCGCGCACCGCCTGTCGACGGCCTTCGACTCGGTGACGCTGTATGGCTGCGACCCCGACCTGCGTCCGGACATCTACGGCAAGATCGGCAACTCCGGCGTGTCCATCGCCACGCTCGACGACATGAAAGTGCTGTACGACGGCTTCGACCTGTGCGCGCCCAGCACGTCGGTGTCGATGACGATCAACGGCCCGGCGCCGATCATCCTCGCCTTCTTCTTCAACACCGCGATCGACCAGCAGGTCGCCAGGTTCAAGGCCGACAACGGCCGC
>SHNC01000090.1 GCA_004295105.1 Betaproteobacteria bacterium
AGTACCAGATAGGCATCGTAGGTCCGGGCCGCTTCGCCAAAGGCGGTGTATGCACTGGACAGGGCTGCCGCGGCGCCCTCGACGTTGCCCGCCGCGAGCGCGCTCGCGGCCGAGCGTAGGTGGTTCCGGGCGTCTCTCCAGATCGACAGCGACGGCAGATCATCGCCGACCAGGTCGGTAAGCCAGCCGCCCACGCCGATCAGCACGCTTTCGTCGCGAGATTTCTTCAGCTCGCGGTGGGTGCCGGAGGCAAGATCGTACTGCCGGTAGGTCGCCTCATAGACCTCGGCCAGTGCCGCGATCGCTTCCGCCTTGGTCAAGCCCTCCTTCGTGCCGGAGCTCAGCGTCAGGTCGTAGCGCGTTTCCGGTGCGTCATCGGTTGCGACGATCTCCTCGCCTTCCTCCTCCTGGCGCTGGATCCCGCGCGCGTTGTCAGCGTTCGCCGACGGCGCCGAGGGTAACGCTTGCCCGCCGTGCGCGACCTGCCCGGCGAGCCGCTCCGCTTCCCGCTCGTGGCTGTCTGCCGGATCGCTCATCGACAGCCCGCCCGTCAGCGGCCTGCCAGCCACAGGCCCGCGCGCCTGTTGGGCGACATGCGCCAGTTCGTGCGCCAGCAGCTCACGGCCCTCGGTGCTCTGTGGCCGAAAGCGGCTGGCGCGGAAGAAGACGTCGGCACCGGTCGTGAACGCGCGTGCATGCAGACTGCGCGCCAGGGCGTCGGCGTGCGCATCGTCATGGATGCGCACAGCGCTGAAGTCGGCGCCCAACGCATCGCCCAGTTCCGTCGCCAGGCGATCGTCGATGCGCCGGCCGCGGCCGCGCTCGGCCGCCAGGCGGCTGGGCACGTCGGCGTCGACGGCCGCTGCCGGTGTGCCGGGCTCAGCCCGGCGATCGATCGGCGGCAGCGTTGGCGGCGCGTAGGGATTGCCGAAGGGCGTCAGCGACGTTCCGCCAAAACCCAGGAACGACGGCAGGAGCAGGCCCACGTCCAGATGTGCGCCGATCATCAACTGGTGTTCGGAGAACTCGAACTCCACGCCATAGCCGGGCAGGCCGGGCACGGGAATCACCAGATTGCTGATCAGCGGCAGCACGAAATCGCGCGGCTCC
>SHNC01000116.1 GCA_004295105.1 Betaproteobacteria bacterium
CGGCGTCGCCGCCACTGGCACGCGCAGGCCGGCCTGGCGGCCGATCAGGGCGCCGACCTGCGGATGGCCGCGATGCTGCCGCTCGAAGGCGTCGACATCCTGCGCCAGCCCCAGCATGCGATGCACCATGGCGTCGAAACGCTCGTCGCCCGCCGGATCGCCGGCGCCGTCGATCACCATCGACGCCTCGACGCGGTCCGGCACGAAGCGCACCTGCAGATGCGCCGGCGCACCGTTCCACACCAGCCCCTTGCGCAGCGAGGCCTCCTGCCCGGATTCGGCAACGGCCTCGGCGATCTCCTGCGCATCGCGCCGGTGAAAGGCCAGGATTTCCCTGCGCCGGAACGCGGCAGGCAAGGACAGGGCGCAGGAAAGGACGATCGCCACCCGCAGTGTCCGAAACGGGAATCCGAGACTCCGGGTCAGGCCTCCTGCCGGATATCGGACCAGGCCGCTTCAGTCAGCGCGGACAACTGCGCCGGCGTGAGCGGAAACACCGAGAACGGCGTGCCCGCCGCCGCCCAGATGCGCGCGAAGCGCTGCAGGTCGGCATCCAGCAGCAAGGTCACCGGCCCGGCGTGCCCCAGCGGCGCCACGCCGCCGATGGCGTAGCCGGTCGCCTCGCGCACGAAATCGGCATCGGCCCGCCCCAGCTTCTCGCCCACCAGGCGCGCCACCTTGTCCTCGCACACCCGGTTGTCCCCCGAGGCGACGACGACCACTGCGCCGCCGCTCTGCTTCGCGCGAAACACCACCGACTTGGCGATCTCCGCCACCGTGCAGCCGATGGCCGCCGCCGCTTCGGCGCTGGTGCGCGTCGGCTGCTCGAATTCGACGACCCGGGTGTCGATGCCGGCCTCGGCGAGGAGGCGCTGGGTGCGGAGGGCGGTGGGGTGCTGGGCGGGTTTCATGATGACGAAAGGCCGGAGGCCAGCCTCATTGGTCGTTGCGGAACAGCCGGGATGCTACCAGCTTGGCCATGGGTGTCTCCATACCGGGACGTCTGCCGCCCACAATCGCAGTCGCTGAGTCCCCTCACCACGGTCACCGATCGATCGACCGATGCCGACGGGTCGGCGACTGACGACGAACTCCCCGCACGA
>SHNC01000206.1 GCA_004295105.1 Betaproteobacteria bacterium
TCCCAACTTAAGCCCCCTCCTGATTAGCAACGAACCTCAGCCGACCGAATACTTCGTTGGGTATGCGGCCCGCAGTTGGCGGTTGCGACGATCAGGCGCGTATGTAGCGTGCTGAGATCGAACCGGCGGTTGAATCGATAAGCAAAAGCCGCGAGGTACGGGCCTGCGTACTTTCGGAAAGCGAATGCGTGGTAACTCCCGCTCAGGCTGGTCTTGAGGTTACCCAGCACGGTGTTGATCCACTTGAATTCGGGTAGATCCTTGGGCTTTCGCGCGCCAATGACGGTGGGTCGATGCGTGCATTCGGCCTCTTTGACGGCGGTAAAGCAAGACAGCCCGTCGGAAAACACGGTACACCCCGGCGCCAGGCTGGACTGGGCCCACTGCTTGATAGCCTTGAGGGTGAAGCCGGAGACTGGGGTGAGTTTAATTCGCAGCGGATGGCCCTCATCGGTGAGCGAGACGGCGGCAACGAACGAAACCTTATTCTCCGAGCCTCGACCGGCGGTTCCGCCGCTACGCTCGCCGCCCAGGTAGGCATCGTCGACGTGGACCTGGCCTTCGAGAACATACCGCGCCTCGCGTTGTGCCATCGCGCACATCAACTTGTGGTGGATCAACCAGGCCGTCGGGTAGCTCACCCCCAGTTGTCGCATGAGCGCGAGCGCCGACAGCCCGGTCTTGGCTTGGCTGATGAGGTAGATCGCGAGAAACCAGACGGTCAGGGGCAGTTTGGTGCTCTGCATGACGGTGCCGGCGATCAGCGAGGTCTGATGCCGACAGGCTTGGCACTGAAAAAGCGAATGGGTTCGCCCGCGCACCCTGCTGTAGGCGGCCCCATCGCAGCGGGGGCAACGAAACCCGGACGGCCAGCGCGCGTGCTCCAGTGCCGCCTCGCACTGAGATTCGGTCCCGTAGCGCTCAAGGAATACAGGCATCGAAAGACCGGGCTGAAACTGAATTCGATTCATTGCCATGGCTCCACCTCACCTCAGATAGGCTGTTCTTATTTACAGTATAGCTCGTGAAGCCAGGGTTGGACAGCTTGGCTGAGTATCGTTGCTAATCAGGAGTTTCCTTGAATCCCCTCGGGGGGC